>NZ_CP032543.1:5104774-5409548 GCF_003610995.1 Streptomyces griseus subsp. griseus | reverse complement strand
GTGGGCGAGCGCGGTGCGGGCGTACGCGGGCGAAGCACCCGCGAGACCGCACGACGGGGTGATCGCGACGGACTCGGTGAGAGTCCCCGGATTCAGCCCCAGCCTGCTCCACAGCGTCCTGACCCCCATGACGCTACCGCCCGGGTCCGACAATGAGGCCGTTGCCGCGTCGGTGGAGGGCACGACGCCCAGGAAGAGCTGGGTGCCGCCTTCGACGGCTTCCCCGATCGTCTCCTCCTCACGCTCCGTGAGCAGCGAGAAGTCGAACGAGATTCCGTCCGCCCCGGCCCGCCGCAGCAGCGCGAAAGGCACTTCGGGGGCGCAGGAGTGGACGATCGTCGTGCCGTCCTCGCCCGCGGCGGCGAGGACGTCGCGCAGGGCCGACTCGACGACCTGGCGGTCGATGGCGCGGTAGGTGCGGTAGCCGCTGGCGGAGCGGACCCGGCCCAGCAGGACGGCGGTCAGGGAGGGCTCGTCCAGTTGGAGGACCACCTCGGCCCCGGGCATCCGGCGGCGCACCTCGGCGAGGTGGGCGCGGAGCCCCTCGGCCAGCGACCCGGCCAGGTCGCGGCAGGCGCCGGGGTCGCCCAGCATGGCCTCGCCGCCCCGCAGTTCCAGGCCGGCGGCGAGCGTCCAGGGGCCGACGGCCTGGACCTTGAGCAGGCCCTCGTACCCCTGGGTGAACTCCTCCAGGGCGTCCAGGTCCTCCCCCAGCCAGGAGCGGGCGCGGCGGGTGTCGCGGCCGGGCCGGTCGCTGATCCGCCAGCCGCTCGGCTCCACGTGCCCGTACATCTCGACGAGCATGCCGATGGTCCGGCCGATCATGTCCGCGCCCGGCCCGCGCGCCGGCAGCTCCGCCAGGTACGGCATGCCCTGGCCGTCGGCGAAGGAGCCGGTGACGGTCTTCGCCGCCTCCCTCGCGTCTCCCCCGGGCATCGACCCGATCCCGGTCGCCGGGCACCCGCTCAACTTGCTCTTCTCGCTCACCCCGGAAGCCTACGGTCCCGGGTGGGGCACCCACGCGACCGGGCTTCAGCGCCCCGGGCGCACGGTGAGCTTCAGCCCGGGAGGGGGTGTGCGTCAGCGGCCCGGGCGCACGGTGAGCTTCAGCCCGGGAGGGGGGTGTGCGTCAGCGGCCCGGGCGCACGGTGAGGTCGTTCACCTCGGCGTCGCGCGGCAGGTCGATCGCCATCAGGATCGTGGTGGCCACCGACTCGGGGTCGATCCAGCGCTCCGCTTCGTACTCCTTGCCCTCCTGCTGGTGCACCTTGGCCTGCATGGGGCTGGCGGTGCGCCCGGGGTAGACGCTGGTGACCCGCACCCCGTTGCCGTGCTCCTCGTGGCGCAGCGAGTCGGCGAGCGCCTTGAGGCCGTGCTTGCTCGCGGCGTACGCGCTCCACCCGGCGTGGGCGGCGAGCCCGGCGCCGGAGTTCACGAAGAGGACGTGGCCCTGGGCGGCGCGGAGCTGCGGGATGAGGAGGCGGGTGATCTCGGCGGGGGCGATGAGGTTGGCGTTGAGCTGGAAGTGCCAGGCCTTGGGGGTGAGTTCGCCGACCGTGCCGAGTTCGACGACGCCCGCGACGTGGAGCAGCGTGTCGATCCGCTCGGGCACGGTCTGCTGCCCGAACGCCCACGAGAGCCGGTCGGGGTTGGAGAGGTCGCCGACGAGGGTCCGCGCGCCCGGGTAGCGGTCGGCGAACTCCTTGGCACGGCCGGCGTCACGGGCGAGCAGCACGAGGTCGTCGCCGCGCTCCAGGAGGCGGCGGGCGACAGCGGCCCCGATGCCGGAGCCGGCGCCGGTGATGAGGTGGGTAGGCATGGGGCGATCCTAGATCCGGCCCCCTACTGGAGACCGGCGGACTCCTCCAGATATGCCAGCGCGCCCACGCCGTCCTCGGCGAAGAAGACCAGCTCGGTCAGGGGCAGCGGGAGGAACCCCTCGTCCTCCATCCGCTGGAACTGCTCGCGCAGCCCGTCGTAGAAGCCCGCCGTGTTGAGCAGGACGACCGGCTTGGTGTGCCTGCCGTGCTTCTTCAGCTCCAGGATCTCGGTGGCCTCATCCAGCGTCCCGGTCCCGCCCACCATGATCACGATCGCGTCCGACTTCTCCAGCAGGAGGGCCTTGCGCTCGGCGAGGTCGCGGGCGATCACCATCTCGTCCGCGTTCGTCCGGGCACTCGCGGCCAGGAACTCCACCGAGACCCCGACCAGCCGGCCGCCCGCCGCCTGCACCCCGTCCGCGACGACCTTCATCAGCCCCCTGTCCGACCCGCCCCAGACCAGGGTGTGCCCGCCTCGGCCGAGCAGCTCGGCGAATTCGCGGGCGGGCACGGTGTAGCGGTCGTCGAGGTCGGCGGCGGAGAGGAAGACGCAGATGTTCATGGAGCCACCGTACGACCCGGCTCGGACACTCCCCCATGGGGCTCGGACACCCCCGGTGGGAGTCGAACAGTCCCCCGTTCCGGTCACGGTCCGGCGGGTGGGGAAGATTCCCGCCCCGTACGCCGCTGAAAGAGGCATGACTTCCACCCGAGGACACCACATCACCGTCGAGCCGGGCACCGTGCACGTCAGGGCGGTGCACGAGGGCCAGGTGCTGGCCGAGAGCCGCCGCCCCCTCATCCTGCGCGAGACGGGCTGTCCGGACCGCTACTACCTGCCGCCGGAGGACGTGCGCACCGAGCTGCTCACCCCGTCGGACACCACCACCCACTGCCCGTTCAAGGGGGACGCCTCCTACTGGTCGCTGCCCGGCGCCGCCGACCTCGTCTGGGCCTACCCGGAGCCGAAGCCCGAAGTCGCCGCGATCCAGGACCACTTCTGCTTCTACGAGACGGAGCCGGTGGCCGACTGACCGGCGGCCCGCTCCTCGCGAGGTTTTTTTCCGCCGGAGCGATGAGTTCTCGGAGCTGCCCCGGTCTCCCCTCCCATGGACAGGATTCTCTCCGCGGACTCCACGCCGATCGCCTGCCGCCGCCGGGGTGAGGGGCCACCGCTGGTGCTCGTCGGCGGGGCACTGGGCACCGCGGCGACCGACGCGCCCCTGGCCGCCCTGCTGGCGCCGCGCTTCACCGTGGTCACCTACGACCGCCGGGGGCGCGGCGCCAGCGGGGACGCCGGGGGCGGTGAGGTGCGCCGGGAGATCGAGGACCTGAGCGCTGTCGTACGGGCGGTGGGACCCGGCGCCTCGGTCTTCGGGATGTCCTCCGGCGGGGCGCTGGCCCTGGAGGCGGCCGCCGCCGGGCTCCCCGTCGAGCTGCTCGCCGTCTACGAACCGCCCTACACCCCCGGCGCCTCCGGCCTCCGCTTCAAGGCCCGCTGCACGGAGCGGCTGCACCGGCTGCTGGCGGCCGGGGACCGGGCCGGGGCGGTGGAGCTGTTCCTCACGGCGACGGGCGTCGACCCGGCGACCGTGGCCCGGATGCGGCGCGCGCCCCTGTGGCCGGGCCTGGAGGCACTGGCGCACACCCTGGTGTACGACGACGCGGTGCTGGGCGACGGGGCGGTCCCGGCGGAGCGGTTCGCCGCCGTTACCGCCCGCACGCTGGTGGTCTGCGGCGGCTTCAGCTCGGCCCGGGCCCGGGCGTCCACCCGGACCCTCGCCGAGGCCCTGCCGCGTGCCCGGCACCGCACGCTGACGGGCCAGATGCGCGAGGTGGCGCCCCAGGTGCTGGCCCCGGTGCTGGCGGACTTCTTCGCCCGGGACGCGTACGTACGCCAGGCGTCGTGAGCCGGGGCGTCAGGCCCCCGAGGTGACCCGCTCGCGCCGCACCGTCGTCGCGATGGTGGCCGAGCCGACCACGCGTGTGCCGTCGTACAGGACGACCGCCTGGCCGGGGGCCACGCCCCGGACCGGCTCGGTGAAGGTGACGTTCAGCTCGCCGTCCACCAGCTCGGCCGTCACCTCGGTCTCGCCGCCGTGGGCGCGGAGCTGCGCGGTGTACGTCCCCGGGCCGGACGGGGGCGTTCCGCACCAGCGGGGCTTGATCGCGGTCAGGGACGTGACGTCGAGGGCCTCGACCGGGCCGACGGTGACCGTGTTGTTCACCGGGGAGATGTCCAGCACGTAGCGCGGCTTGCCGTCGGGGGCGGGGTGGCCGATCTTCAGGCCTTTGCGCTGGCCGATGGTGAAGCCGAACGCGCCGTCGTGGGTGCCCAGCTTCGTACCGGACTCGTCGAGGATGTCGCCCTCGGCCGGGCCACCGAGCCGGTTCGCCAGGAAGCCCTGGGTGTCGCCGTCGGCGATGAAGCAGATGTCGTGGCTGTCGGGCTTCTTGGCGACGGCCAGGCCCCGGCGCTCGGCCTCGGCGCGGATCTCGTCCTTCGTGGTGAGGGTGTCGCCGAGCGGGAACATGGCGTGGGCGAGCTGCTTCTCGTCCAGGACGCCGAGCACATAGCTCTGGTCCTTGGCCATGTCGGAGGCGCGGTGCAGCTCGCGGCTGCCGTCCTCGGCGAGCACCACCGTGGCGTAGTGGCCGGTGCAGACGGCGTCGAAGCCGAGGGCGAGTGCCTTGTCCAGCAGCGCGGCGAACTTGATCTTCTCGTTGCAGCGCAGGCAGGGGTTGGGCGTGCGCCCGGCCTCGTACTCCGCGACGAAGTCGTCCACGACGTCCTCGCGGAAACGTTCCGCGAGGTCCCAGACGTAGAACGGGATACCGATGACGTCGGCCGCGCGGCGGGCATCCCGGGAGTCCTCGATGGTGCAGCAGCCGCGCGCCCCGGTCCGGAAGGACTGGGGGTTGGCGGACAGGGCGAGGTGGACACCGGTCACGTCGTGGCCCGCCTCGGCGGCACGGGCCGCGGCGACGGCGGAGTCCACGCCGCCCGACATCGCGGCGAGGACACGCAGGGGGGGCTGGGAGGTCTGAGTCATAGCCCCTCCAGGGTACGGGTCGCCGGGAACCGAACGCTCGCGGATATGCGTTGACGGTCACATGGGGAACAACGGGAGTACCCGGGCGTCGAAGAAGCCCTCGGGCGGGTCGTCGCGGAAGCAGGCCACGGGCGGCGTCAGCCGGCGTGCGCTGCTGGTCGGCGGTGGTGCGGTGGTGGCGGCCGGCACCGCCGCCGTGCTCGCGCGCGACGAGGTGCGGCGGGCGTGGTGGCGGGTGCCCGGCGTGGAGAAGCCCCGCAAGGCCGGTGAGCTGGACTACGCGGCCGCCACCTGGGTCGCGGCCTCCGAGGCGAACTGGCGGCGGGCGGACCGCCCGGACGACTTCCGGATCGACCGCGTGATCATCCATGTCACCCAGGGCAGCTTCGACAGCGCGGTACGGGTCTTCCAGGATCCCGCCCACCGGGCCGCGACGCACTACATCGTGGGCCAGGACGGGCGGGTGGTGCAGATGATCCGCGAGCTGGACGTGGCGTACCAGGCGGGCAACCGCTCGTACAACGAACGCGCCGTCGGCATCGAGCACGAGGGGTTCGTGGACCGGCCCAAGGACCTCACCCGAGCGATGTACGAGTCGTCGGCGCGGCTCACGGCGTCGATCTGCGGGCGGTACGACATACCCATCGACCGGGAGCACATCATCGGGCATGTGGAGGTGCCCGGCACCGACCACACCGACCCGGGGCCGCACTGGGACTGGGACCGCTATCTGAAGCTGGTACGGCGGGCGGCGACGGCACCGCCCACGCCCTCCGCCTCCGTGCCGGCGAAGGCGGAGTAGCCGGCCCTCAGCTCAGCCCGGCCGTCCGTGCCCGCTCCACCGCCGGGCCGATCGCCTGGGCCAGCGCCTTCACGTCGTCCTCGGTGGAGGTGTGGCCGAGCGAGAAGCGCAGCGTGCCCCGGGCCAGGTCCGGATCGGTGCCGGTGGCCAGGAGTACGTGGCTGGGCTGGGCGATCCCGGCGGTGCAGGCGGAGCCGGTGGAGCACTCGATGCCCTGGGCGTCCAGCAGGAGGAGGAGGGAGTCGCCCTCGCAGCCGGGGAAGCTGAAGTGGGCGTTGGCCGGGAGCCGTCCGGCCGGGTCCGGGTCGCCGCCGAGGACGGCGTCCGGGACGGCGTGGCGTACGGCGGCGACGAGGTCGTCGCGCAGCCCGCCGACGCGCCGGGCGAAGTGCTCGCGCCGCTCGGCGGCCAGCCGTCCCGCGACCGCGAAGGAGGCGACGGCGGGCACGTCCAGGGTGCCGGAGCGCACGTGCCGCTCCTGGCCGCCGCCGTGCAGCACGGGTACGGGGGTGTGGTCGCGGCCCAGCAGCAGCGCGCCGATGCCGAACGGGCCGCCGATCTTGTGGCCGCTGACCGTCATCGCGGCCAGCCCGGAGTCGGCGAAGCCGACCTCCAGCTGACCGAAGGCCTGCACCGCGTCGGCGTGCATCGGGATCCCGAACTCGGCGGCGGACGAAGCCAGTTCCCGTACCGGCATGATCGTGCCGATCTCGTTGTTGGCCCACATCACGGTGATCATCGCGACATCGTCGGGGTTGCGGAGGATCGCCTCGCGAAGGTCCTCGGGGTGGACCCGGCCGTAGCGGTCAACCGGGAGGTGGTCGACGGTCGCGCCCTCGTGCTCGGCGAGCCAGTCGACGGCGTCCAGGACGGCGTGGTGTTCCACGGGGCCGGTGAGAACGCGGGTGCGGCGGGGGTCGGCGTCGCGGCGGGACCAGTAGAGGCCCTTGACGGCGAGGTTGTCGGCCTCCGTGCCACCGGAGGTGAACACCACCTCGCTGGGGCGGGCGCCGAGGGCGTCGGCGAGGGTTTCTCTGGACTCCTCGACGGTGCGGCGGGCCCTGCGCCCGGCCGCGTGCAGGGAGGACGCGTTGCCGGTGACGGAGAGCTGGGCGGTCATCGCCTCGATCGCTTCGGGAAGCATCGGCGTGGTCGCGGCGTGGTCGAGGTAGGCCATGGTGGGGCCGATTCTACGAGGCCGGGGCGGGGCGCATGGCGGGCGCGTCACGGTGCGGTGGCCGCGCACGTCCGCGCGGGCGTGCGCGGACCCGCCCGGAGCCCGATCCGGAACGGGGTGAGCGGCTCGGAGGCGCCCGTGTCAGACGCCGAAGTTCCAGGCGACCGTGCCGTTGACGGTGACCAGGACCGCCAGCACGACGAGGTCGGCGATACCGAGTGCGAGGCCGAGGCAGGCGCGGCCGGGGCGGCGGGTACGGCGGGCCAGGGAGAGCAGCGCCATCACGATCGCGGTGGGGCCGAGGAGCAGGTTGAACGCCAGCAGGCCGACGAGGCCGAGGACGAAGGAGGCGACGGCGAGGCCGTCCGCCTCCCGGCCGGCGGCCCGGCGGGGAGCCGCTCCGGGAGCCTGGGCGGTGGCCGGCCCAGTGGCCGGCTCAGGGGCCGCCTCGGGGGCCACGCCCCGGTCGGTGGCGTCGTCCGTACGGCGGGTTCGGTCGATGAGGGTGAGGGTCATGGTGCGAGCTCCTTCGGATCGGTCCGGGTGCGGCAGGCTCGGCGGGTGCGGGGGTGGAGGGGTGGGTGCGGGTCAGCGGGTGCGGCGCGCGCGGCGCTCACGTGCGGCGAAGACCAGCAGCCAGCAGCCGATCACGGTCGCGGCGGCGAGGGAGACCGGGAGCGGGAGCTGGGCGACCGCCCCGAGGGCGATTCCCAGCAGCAGCAGTGCGGCGACGAGGACGAGCACGGCGGAACCTCTCTGTGCGACGACAAGGACGAAAGCCGTTCAGAGTACGAGTGTTCACTGACTTGCCAGCCTAAACCCCCGGCCCCTTCCTTGACTCGGAGAACGGTTGTTTACTGAATGGCATGAGTCACACCGTCGGAGTCCGCCAGACCCAGAAGCTGAAGACCCGCCAGGCCCTGCTGGACGCCGCGCTCCTGCTGCTGGAGCACCAGAGCCTGAGCAGCCTGGGGCTGCGTGAGGTGACCCGGGCCGTCGGGGTCACCCCCACCGCCTTCTACCGGCACTTCGAGGACACCGCCGCGCTCGGGGTGGCCCTGGTGGAGGAGACGCTGGGCAGCCTGCACGGGCTGATCGCCGCGGTGCTCACGGAGACGGGCGACAGCGAGGAGCGGGTGGACCGCAGCGTGGAGGTGATAGCGCGGCACGTCGGCGCGCAGCCCGCCCACTTCCGGTTCATCGCCCGGGAGCAGCACGGCGGGGTGGGCGCGGTGCGCGAGGCCATCGCGGCGCAGCTGTCCCGGTTCGCGGAGGAGGTGGCGTACGCGCTCGGCCAGGAGCCGGGGTCGGCCGGATGGAGCGAGGAGGACCTGCTGATGCTGGGCGGGTTCTACGTGGACCACATGGTGATGACCGCCTCGGCGCTGCTGGACGCGGGCCCGGAGAACGAGCGGGCGGTGGTCCGGCAGGCCCGGCGGCGGCTGCGGCTGGTCTCCGTCGGCCGCGCCCACTGGCTGGACGAGGCGCCCGCCCGGGGCAGGGAGCCCCACGGGGCGCCCGCCCGGGACTGAGCCCGGGCGGGCGCGGGAGACGGCGTGCGCGCTACTCGGCGCGCGGGGCCTTCGCCAGCTGGCGGGACTGGGCGACGAGGCGGTCGGCGCTGTCCCAGACCTCGGCGTCCTCCTCCAGGAAGCCGCCCGCGAGGTTGCGGGTGGTGATCGAGACGCGCAGCGGGCCCGGCGCGGGGCGGCAGCGGATGTGGGTGGTGAGCTCCACGGTGGGCGTCCAGCCGGTGAGACCCAGCTCGAACGAGGTCGGCGGCAGGGCGTCCACGGTGAGCAGCAGGGAGAGCGCGTCGGGGTCGCGGCCGTCCGCGAGGCCGAACCAGCCGCGCATCTCGCCCTTGCCGGACGGGGCACCGACGGCCCAGCCGACGGTCGCGGGGTCCAGCTTGATGTCGAGGCGGTCGGTGATGGCGGAGCTGCCGGGGATCCTGGGCGCGCCGTCGCTCGGGCCGAGGCAGTGCTCACGGCCGGGCATGGCGGGCGGCCGGGCGGTGGTGCGTACGTCGTCGGGCAGGGCGTCCAGGTCGCCGTAGGTGGCGAGGACCCGGATGCGCTCGATCTCGCTGCCGTCCTCGGCGTACTGGAAGAGGGAGGCCTGGCCGGTGGAGAGGGTGCGGCCTGCGCGGACGGTCTGGGTCCGGATCACCGCGGGACCGGGGACGGAGGCGGTGAGGTAGTGCGCGGAGACCGAGAACGGGTCGGAGTGCGGCAGGGCGTCGCCCAGCGCGCGGCCGAGGAGGGCCAGCAGGTAGCCGCCGTTGACGGCGTGGATGATGGTCCAGCCCGCGGAGAGCTCGGCGTCGTAGACGCCTTCCTCGCGCGGGGTGACCGCGGTGTCGCGGTCGAACTCGCTGTCGCCGATGGTTGCGCGGACGGTCTGCGCCGCCGCCTCAGTCGCTGCCTGTGCCATGGCATGCACGGTACATGGACCGCATTACTGAGCGGTAACTTTTCGGGGCGTCGATCACACCGCGAGACGGTCTAGGCCTCCTCCGCCCGCGCCGATGAACGGTTGTACGCGCGCGGCGCCCGCCAGTGGAAGCGGAGCGCCAGCAGCCGCAGGGTGAACGCGGCGATGACCGCCATCCCGCTGGTGAAGGCGTTGAGGGTGTCGAAGCGGATGCACAGGACGACCATGGTCGCGCCGACGATCGCGGGCACCGCGTACAGGTCGCGGTCCCAGCGCAGCAGCGAGGGCACCTCGTTGGCCAGCACGTCCCGCAGCACACCGCCGCCGACCGCGGTGGCCAGCCCGAGCGCCGCGGAGGCCGTGAGCCCGAGGCCGTACTCGTACGCCTTCACCGTGCCCGTCACGCAGAACAGACCGAGCCCCGCCGCGTCGAAGACGTTGACGCCGACCTGGATGCGCTCCACGTGCGGATGGAGGAAGAAGACCAGTACGGCGGCGAAGAGCGGGGTGGTGAAGTAGCCGAGGTCGGTGAAGGCGGCGGGCGGGATCGCGCCGATCATCACGTCACGGAACAGCCCTCCGCCCAGCGCTGTCACCTCGGCGAGGACCGCGATGCCGAAGACATCGAAGTTCTTGCGTACGGCGAGCAGGGCACCCGAGATCGCGAAGACGAAGATCCCGACGAGGTCGAGTGCGTGCTGGACGGAGGGCGTGAACAGTTCGGTGAGCACCGGGCAATTGTGCCGGTCCTACTCGGCGGCTCCGTCCTTCGCGGGCACGGCGACGGGTGCGTCGGCCTGGCCGGGCACCTTCGTGGGCCCCTCCGGCGCATCCCCCTCCGAGACCTCCACCGCCTCGGCCGCGACCGTCTCGGTGGCGACCACCGCCTCGATCCCCGTCGCCAGGGTCTGCTTCACCGTCCCGGCCTCGATCTCGGCCGTGAAGTGGCAGGCCACCTTGTGCCCGTCGCCGGTGTCCAGCAGCGGCGGGCGCTCGGTGGCGCACTTGGTCTCCTGCACCCAGGGGCAGCGGGTGTGGAAGCGGCAGCCGGCCGGCGGGTTGGCCGGGGAGGGCAGGTCGCCGTGGAGCAGGATGCGCTCGCGGCGGTCCTCGACCTCGGGGTCCGGCACCGGGACGGCCGACATCAGCGCCTTGGTGTACGGGTGCCGGGGCCCCGCGTACAGCGCGTCGCTCGGCGCCTCCTCGACCAGGCCGCCCAGATACATCACCCCGATGACGTCCGAGATGTGCCGGACGACCGCGAGGTCGTGGGCGATGACCAGGTAGGTCAGGCCGAGGGACTCCTGGAGCTCCTCCAGCAGGTTGATGACCTGTGCCTGGACCGAGACGTCCAGCGCGGAGACCGGCTCGTCGCAGATGATCACGTCCGGCTCCAGGACCAGCGCGCGGGCGATGCCGATGCGCTGGCGCTGGCCGCCGGAGAACTCGTGGGGGTAGCGGGACATCGCGTTGGCCGGCAGGCCGACCTTGGCGAGGATCTCCTTGATCTTCTCCCGGCGCTCGGCCTGGTCCTTGCCGATGTTGTGGGCGCCCATGCCCTCGGCGAGGATCGACTCGATGTTCTGCCGGGGGTTGAGGCTGCCCAGCGGGTCCTGGAAGACCATCTGGAGACGGCGGCGGAAGGTCCGCATCTCCTCCGAGGGCAGCTGGGCCAGGTCGGTGCCGTCGAAGACGACCGCCCCGTCGGTGATGTCGTTCAGCCGCAGGACCGCGCGGCCGAGCGTCGTCTTGCCGCAGCCCGACTCGCCGACCAGGCCGTACGTCTGGCCTGCCTCCACGCTGAGCGAGACGCCGTCGACGGCGTAGACATGGCCCACCGTACGGTCGAAGAAGAGGCCCTTCTTGACCGGGAAGTGGACTTTGACGCCGTCCAGTTCGAGCAGGCTCATGCCGGGACCTCCGCCTTGGGCAGGACCGGGTTGACGCAGCGCACCTGGTGTCCGGCGGCGCGTGGTTCGGTCAGTTCGGGGGTGCCGGTGAGGCACTCCATCGTGTAGTGGTCGCAGCGGGGTGCGAAGGCGCAGCCGTCGGCCCAGGCGATCTTGTCGTTGATGGAGCCGCGGATCGGGTTGAGCGGCTCGCCGCGCGGGGCGTCCAGGCGCGGGATGGAGCCGAGCAGCCCGTGCGCGTACGGGTGGGTGGGGTGGGCGAACAGCTCGCGGCGGCCCGCCGATTCCACCGCCCGGCCGGCGTAGAGGACGTTGACCTCGTCGCAGAGGCCGGCCACCACACCGAGGTCGTGGGTGATCATCAGCAGGGCGGTGCCCTCCTGGTCGACCAGCTCCTTGAGCAGCTCCAGGATCTGTGCCTGGATGGTGACGTCCAGCGCCGTGGTCGGCTCGTCGGCGATCAGCAGGCGGGGCGCGCAGGCCACCGCCATGGCGATCAGCGCACGCTGGCGCATACCGCCGGAGAGCTGGTGCGGGTACTCCTTGAGCCGCCGGTCCGGGTCCGGGATGCCGACCCGGTCCAGGAGCGACGCCGCTTCCTTGCGGGCCTTCTCGCCCTTGAGGCCCCGGTGGCGCTGGAGGATCTCGGTGACCTGGATGCCGATGGGGACGACCGGGTTCAGCGAGGAGAGCGGGTCCTGGAAGATCATCGCCAGTTGGCTGCCGCGCATGTCGCGGAGCTTGCGCTCGCTGATGCCCAGCAGGTTCTGGCCGTCGAACTCGGCCCGTCCGCCGATCCGTACGCCCTTGCGGGGCAGCAGCCCCATCAGGGCGAGCGAGGTGACGGACTTGCCGCACCCCGACTCGCCCACCAGGCCGACGACCTGGCCCTGGTCGACGTCGAAGGAGACGCCGTCCACGGCCGTGGCGTCCTTGCGGCCGCGCGCGGTGAAGGTGACGCTGAGTTCTTCAACTGAGAGCAGTGGCATAGGACTTCAGCCTCGCAGCTTCGGGTCGAGGGCTTCACGCATGGACTCGCCGAGCAGGGTGAAGCCGAGCGCCGTGATGATGATCCCGATGGCCGGATAGGCGGCCATCATCGGCTCGTTGTCGAAGAAGCGCTGTGCCTGCGAGAGCATCACGCCCCACTCGGGAACGGCCGGGTCGGGGTTGCCGAGCCCCAGGTAGGACAGGGCCGCCGCCTCGATGATCGCGGTGGCGAGGCTCAGCGTCGCCTGGACGATCACCGGGCTCAGCGAGTTCGGCAGGATCTGGGTCAGCACGATCCGCTTGCGCCGGATGCCGACCGCCTTCGCGGCGAGCACGTAGTCCGCGCCGCCCTGGACCAGCATCGACCCCCGCAGCAGACGGGCGAAGATAGGGATCTGGACGACACCGACGGCGATCATCACGGTGGTCAGCGACTGTCCGAGCACCGCGGCGATGGAGACCGCCAGCAGCAGGGACGGCAGCGACAGCATGATGTCGGTGAACCGCATGACCACGGTGTCGATGCGCTGCCCGATCTTCCCGCCGAGGGTGGCGGCGGCGCCGGAGAGGATGCCGACCGCGGCCCCGATGATCAGGCCGATGAGCATGGAGACCACACCGACCAGGAGGGTCTGCCGGGCCCCGACGAGCCAGCGGGAGAACATGTCGCGGCCCAGGTGGTCCAGGCCGAACCAGTTCTCGCCGCGCATGCCGACGAACTTGCCCTGGTTGGGGAAGACCTCGCTGCGCCAGTTCTGCGCGGTGGGGCCGTGCGGCGCGAGCATCGGGCCGACGATGGCGACGAGGATGAACGCGGCGATGATCGCCGCTCCGATGATCGCCATCTTGCTGGAGCGCATCCGCCGGAACGCCTCGCGCCACAGGCTGGTGCCCGCGACGGACTCGGAGCTCTGGGTCAGTTCGGCGAGACGGTCGATCTTGTCTGCCTTGTTGGTCATGATCGTCACGTCAGTGCACCCGCACTCTCGGGTCGATGATGCTGTACGCGAGGTCGACCAGGAGGTTGATGAGCACGTACACCATCGCGATGAAGAGAATGAACCCGACGAGGACCGGGTAGTCGCGGCCGTCGATCGCGGTGCGGATGAACGAGCCGATGCCGCCGAAGTCGAAGACGGACTCGGTGAGCACCGCACCGGAGAGCAGGCTGCCGGTCAGCAGGCCGACCGCGGTGATCACCGGCAGCAGCGCGTTGCGCAGCACATGGCGGCCGCGGACGACGCGCTTGTCCAGCCCCTTGGACTCGGCGGTACGGATGTAGTCCTCGCCGAGCACCTCCAGGACGCTGGCGCGGGTCATCCGGACGATGACGGCGAGCGGGATCGAGGCCAGCGCGACGGCGGGCAGGATCAGGTGCATGATCGCGTCCCAGCTCGCGTCGAGCTCACCGGTCAACAACCCGTCCAGGACCGAGAATCCGGTGATGTCGGTGGCGTTGAGCCCGGTGGTGAGCCTGCCCTGGCTCGGGAACCAGCCCAGCTGCACGGAGAAGATCCCGCGCAACAGCATGGCCAGGAAGAAGACCGGGATGCAGATGCCGAGCAGCGATCCGGAGACGGAGGCGACGTCCAGCCAGCCGCCGCGGTGCTTGGCCGCGAGGTAGCCCATCGGGATGCCCACGACCACGGCGATCAGGATGGCGGCGACGCTGAGCTCCACGGTGGCCGGGAAGCGCAGGGCGAATTCGTCCCACACCGGCTGCCCGGTCTGGGTGGAGGTTCCGAGATCGAGCTCGAAGATGCGCTTCAGGAAGCGCCAGTACTGGACGTGCACCGGCTCGTCGAGCCCGAGTGCGCGGTTGATCCTCGCCACTTCGGCTTCGGTGGCCCGCTCGCCCAGGATCGCTGAGGCGGGTCCGCCGGGCAGTCGGTTCAGCCAGAGGAACAGCAGGACCGACAGGCCGAGCAGGGTGGGAATGAGCTGGAGAAGTCTTCTGACGACGAGTCGCAGCACCCCGCATGCCCCTTTCTCACGTGCGTCGATGCGGGTCCGCCCGGCCACCTGGTTGCTGTGGCCGGGCGGACCCGCTGGTGTGCGATTACTTGAAGGAGACCTCGGCGAAGTTCTCCTGCGTCAGCGGGGAGACCTTCGGCGGGTTGACGTTCTTGGCGAACGCGATCGCCGGGGGCGAGGACGAGATCGGCACGCCCGGGACGTACTCCATGATCGCCTCGTTGGCCTTCTTGTACGCCTCGACGCGGGCGGCCGGGTCGGTGACCTTGGAGGCCGCGTTCACGGCGTCGAAGACCTTCTTGTCCTTGAAGCCCCACTGCTTGTCGGGGCCGGAGAACCAGGTGCCGATGAAGTTGTAGCCGTCGTTGAAGTCACCGGTCCAGCCCAGCAGGTGCAGGGCGCAGGAGCCGGCCTCGGTGGCGTCCAGGTAGTCCGGGGCCCACTTCATGGCCTTCGGCTTGACCGTGATGCCGGCCTTCTCCAGGTCGGCCTTCATCAGCTCGAACATGTCCTGCGGGGCAGGCATGTACGGGCGGGTGACCTCGGTCGGGTAGCAGAAGTCGATGGAGAGCTTCTCCTCGCCGGCCTGCTTGAGAAGGTCCTTCGCCTTGGCGGTATCGAACGGGTACGTCTTCACCTTGTCCGAGAAGCCGGCGACCGTGTCGGGCATGAACTGGGTCGCGGCCTTGCCGCCCTCGGGCAGCTGGGTGTTGACCAGGTTCTCGCGGTCGATGGCGTGCGTGATCGCCTGACGGACCTCGGGCTTCTTCAGCGCCGGGTTGGCCGACTGGCTCATACCGACGTAGAAGATGTTGAAGACGTCACGGGTCGGGACCTCGAAGCCCTGCTTCTCCAGCGTCGTCACATCGGCGGGGGCGACCAGGTCGTAGCCGTCGATGTCACCCGCCTGGAGCGCCTGGCGGCGGGTCTCCTCGGTGGAGATGGTGCGGAAGACCAGGTTCTTCACCTTGGCCTTGTCGCCCCAGTAGTCGTCGAAGCGCTCCAGGGAGACTTCCTTGTTCCCCTTGTTCCACTTCACGATCTTGTACGGGCCGGTGCCGGCGACCGTGCCGGCCTCCTGGCTGTACTTGGGGTACGTGATCGCGTCACCCTTGGCGGTCGCGTTCTGCTTCGCGTACTCCTTGAGCGCCTTCGGCGAGTGGATCGCGAGCGCCTGGAGGGAGAATCCGCCCGGCAGGTTCGCCGAGGGCTCGTTCACCTCGATGACGGCCGTGTTCTCGTCCTTGGCGGTGCAGGACTTGTAGTTCGCCTTGGGCGTCTCGGCGTCCTCGTTCTTCGCGAACCCGCCCATGATGGTCTGCCAGTAGTAGGAGACCGCGCTGGACTGGTACGTGCCCTTCCAGTTGAACCAGTAGTCGTAGTTCGCGCAGACCGCGGCGGCGTTGAACGCCTCGCCGTCGTGGAACTTCACGCCCTGGCGCAGGTTGAACGTCCAGACCTTGCCGGCCGCGTCGCTGTCCCACTTCTCGGCGAGGCCGCCGACCAGCTTGCTGCCGCCGGGCTCGTGCTCCAGCAGGGCCTCGAAGGCCTGACGGGTGACGCGGAACGTCTCGCCGTCGCTCGCGAGGGCCGGGTCGAGGGAGCCGGGGTCACCGGATCCGGCGAAGACGAAGGTGTCCTTGTCGCCCCCCTTGGAGCCGCCCTCGTCCCGCTCGCTGGAACAGCCCGTGGCGATCAGACCGACAGCGACCGCTGTCGTGATCGCCCGGACAGCCCGGGACTTGAATATGCGCATGGGTCCACCCCTGGTTCGCCATGTGGTGAGGTTTGATGGCCGCACACTACAGACGGGGTGCACCGCAAGAGAACAGTCCGGATAGCGGTGAGACCTAGTCGAGACCCGGACAGTTAACAAACCGTCCAGTTCCGGGACATCCCTCCGGGCCCGGTTAACAAGCCGGACATCTGGGAGCGTTCGGCGGGACCAGCCCCGTCACACGGACCGGCGGCGCCGGAGAGACCCGCAGCTCAGCGGTGCTGCTGGGGCGGATAACCGTAACCGGGGGCAGCCGGCGGGGGTCCCGCCGGGGCGTGCGCCTCGCGGTCGTAGAACGGGCGGGCGTTGGCGCGCAGCCACATCGCGACCGGGTCGTACTCGTCGGACATGGCGACGGTGGAGACGGGCAGCCCGTCGGGGACCGCGCCGACCGACTGCCGCATCATCGCGCGCACCGCGTCGACGGAGGCCCGCCCGGTGTCGTACAGGTCGAGGCCGATCGCGAGGTACGGGACGCCGACGGCGGGGTGCACCCAGGCGCGGCGCAGCGAGCGGACGGCCGGGGTGCGGTGGGCGTTCTGGCTGAGCTGGGCGTAGAACTGCGGAAGCTCCACGGCGGGCTCGGTCAGCCGGAGCGGGCCCGCGGGCAGCCGGTCCAGGCCGGTGGAGATCCGGCGCAGGTCCAGCCAGGGGATGCCGACGCCGCCGCCGGGGGCGTGCGGGTTGAGCCAGATGCCCCAGCGGTCGGGGAAGAGGGCGCGGGCGATATCCCGGCCGGAGACCAGCTCGTGGGCCCGGCTCCAGCCGCTGGCGGAGAGCTCCTGGGCGGAGGTGACGCACGGGGCGTACCCGAGGCCTTCGACCTCCATGGAGCCGTACTGCGCGTCCGGTGAGCCGGCCGTGCCGTGCCAGAGCAGCATCCAGACCCGGCCGTCGGCGAGGGCCGCGAGCAGCGCCTCGTAGGCGTCGTAACGCCCGGGGCTGACCTGGCGCAGCATGTGCTCGACCTGACCGGCCGCCGCAGTGCCTGACGCACTCACCCTGGGTCCCGCCCCTCGTCGTTCCGTCGACGCCCCCGGGCACACGGGAGCGGCCTCGCCATCAAACCAGCTTATGCGCCACTTCTGACACCGACTTGACGCCACGGTCGGCCGGTGCCCCGTTCCCTGGCGGGGCCGTGGCCCTCGCGCCGTACGTCCGGTGGCCTTCGCGCGGTACGTGCCGGTGGCTTTCGCACCGTACGTTCAGTGGCCCTCACGACGGTAGAACGGCCGTACCCTCTCCCGCATCCAGTCGCCGACCAGGTCCTGGGCCACGTCCAGCAGGACCAGGTTCACCGGCCAGGGCACCTCGACCCGGCCGAGCGCCCGGCCCAGGGCGTCCATGGGCGCGCTCTGGCCCGCGCCGTCCCAGGTGGCGAACTCGACGCCGACGAAGAGGACGGGGTCGCCGCCCTCGATGCTGGCGAGGGCGCGGCGGGCGGTGGAGACCACGCCGGTGGCCTCGAACTCGGCGGAGACGGCGGTGAGGAAGTCGACGGGGTCGTGCTGCCAGTCCGGCTCGTACAGCTTCACCCGGCCGCCGCTGGCGGGCCCGTCCAGGGCGGTGCGCCCGGCCCGGCAGAGCTCGGCGACGGCGGGCGGGGGCAGCGGTATGCCGACCGCGCCCCCGGATTCACCGCGATGCCGACCTGCGGGGGCAGCCCCCGGGCGAAGTCGCGGGCGGGCGCCACGGCGAAGGACATATGGCTGCCGACGCAGCTGAGGAACTGGCCCTCGGAGCTGAAGACGGGGACGTACGCGGCGCCGTCGATGTCCATCATCGGCAGGTCGAGGTCGGCGCTGGCGGGCGAGCCGCCGTTGGGCAGCGGCACCCAGACCGAGCTGCGGCCGAGCACCTCGACCAGGCGGCCGCCCGCGTCGGTGGCGCCGAGGGAGGCGGTCAGCACCTCTTCGAGCTCGTTGGCGGGCCACCCGTGCTGGGGGTGCGCCTGGACCGGTGCCGGAATGTCCACTGCCTCTGTGCCTCTCTCCGCCGTCTCGTCGCTCGGCCAGAACCCTAACCGGCGCAGGCGACCGGGGCCTCCCCGCCGGTGAAGGAGATCCGGTCGAGCGCGCTCGCGGCCTCCCGGTCCAGCAGCACCGCCGAGGCGCAGCCGGGGGGCAGCGCACCGCGTTCGGTGTCGCGGATCAGCCGGGCCACCGCGTGCCGGTGGCGGGCGAAGGCGTATCCGGAGACGCCCCGGCCGCGCTCGTGCTGCCCCTGGCGGGCGGTCGCGGGGTCCACGTCGAGGAGGAGCAGGTTCAGTGTGCGGCCCCGGCGGGCGGCGTGCAGGGCGAGCCAGCGGCGTACCCAGGTCTGCGTACCGCAGTCATGGACGACCACGGAGTCGCCGGAGCGCAGGACGGCCCAGAGCCCGAGGTAGTGGGCGGCGCGGACCAGGGGGCGGTAGAGGGCGTAGGGGAATAAGCGGGGCAGGGCGGCGGCCCAGAGGTCGCGGGTGTTCTGGGAGTCGATGGCGCGGCCGCTCACGGCCCGCCGGATCAGGGTGGACTTGCCCCCGCCGGGGAGCCCGGAGACGACCACGATGTCGCCGGGGGTGAAGTCGAGGCTGTACGGAGCGTGGCCGATGCGCCCGCGCAGGTCGCGTACCACCGGCGCGGGCTCGGCGATCAACTCCTGTACGGGTGCGCCGGGCTGTGCGGGCATCGCACCGCGCTCGGCCTCCCAGGCCGGTACCGGCCGCTGCAACGCCATCGCCCATCCCCCTGCTTTCGGGCCGCTCACCGTCCAGGGCCTGTGGTGCTGAGCAGGCCGAAGACCCTGACTCCTGAAGTGTAAAGAAATGGCAAGGCTTCACAACCGCCTCCGCTGTTCGCACAAGCGTTGCCGACCGGCCGCCCCACTCCGCCGCAAGGCGTGCGATGATGACCCGGCCAACTGCATACCGGCCGTTCGAATCCGCGCGGGAGAGTTCCGGCCACAGTGTGAGCCGGGCGCCGAAGGAGCAAGATCCTCCCTTGAATCTCTCAGGCCCCGTACCGCGTGGATGAGGCAGATCTGAAAAGCGAGCCGCCCGGCGGCTCCACCCAAGGTGCAAGCCGAGCCCTGTGACCAGGGGCGCCCCGTCAGCGGGGCATCTCCGACAGGGGCTATCGGCGAACCTCTCAGGTTCCGATGACAGATGGGGAGGATTCGTCCTGACGTCGTCATGCCCTGGAGCCATGCCCATGAGCACTGCCCCCCGCCTCACCGCCCTCGACGCGCTGCACCGCTCGCTCGGCGCCACCATGACCGACTTCGCGGGCTGGGACATGCCCCTGCGGTACGCCAGCGAGCGCGACGAGCACAACGCCGTACGCACCAGGGCCGGTCTCTTCGACCTGTCGCACATGGGCGAGATCACCGTCACCGGCCCCGAGGCCGCGGCCTTCCTGAGCTACGCGCTGGTGGGGAACATCGCCACCGTCGGCAACGGGCGGGCCCGCTACACGATGATCGTCCAGGAGGACGGCGGGATCGTCGACGACCTGATCGTCTACCGCCTGGGCGAGACCGAGTACATGGTCGTCGCCAACGCGGGCAACGCCCAGATCGTGCTGGACGCGCTGACCGCCCGGGTGGCGGGCTTCGACGCCGAGGTGCGCGACGACCGGGACGCGTACGCGCTGCTCGCGGTCCAGGGCCCCGAGTCCCCCGCCATCATGAAGGCCGTCACCGACGCCGATCTGGACGGGCTGAAGTACTACGCGGGCCTGCCGGGCACGGTCGCCGGGGTCCCCGCGCTCATCGCCCGTACCGGCTACACCGGCGAGGACGGCTTTGAACTCTTCGTCGCCCCCGAGCACGCCGAGCAGCTCTGGCGGGCGCTGAGCGAGGCCGGCGAGGCGCACGGGCTGATCCCCTGCGGCCTCTCCTGCCGGGACACGCTGCGCCTGGAGGCGGGCATGCCGCTGTACGGGCACGAGCTGACGACGGCGCTGACCCCGTTCGACGCGGGTCTGGGCCGGGTCGTGAAGTTCGAGAAGGAGGGCGACTTCGTGGGCCGCGAGGCGCTGACGGCCGCCGCCCAGCGCGCCGAGAGCGCCCCGCCGCGCAAGCTGGTCGGCCTGATCGCCGAGGGCCGCCGGGTCCCGCGCGCCGGTTTCGCGGTCGTCGCGGACGGCAAGGTGATCGGCGAGGTCACCTCCGGCGCCCCCTCCCCCACCCTGGGCAAGCCGATCGCCATGGCGTACGTGGACGCGGCCTTCGCCGCCCCGGGCACCGAGGGCGTGGGCGTGGACATCCGGGGCACGCACGAGCCGTACGAGGTCGTCGCGCTGCCGTTCTACAAGCGCCAGAAGTGATATCCCGGAGGAAACCGGGCCTTCACATCGGCGTGCGGACGTCACGGAAGTGACGTACCTCCGTCTCACACCGTAAGACCACCGTTCATCAGCACTCCCCCGCGTACAGGAGAATTCAGGTCATGAGCAACCCCCAGCAGCTGCGGTACAGCAAGGAGCACGAGTGGCTGTCGGCCGTCGAGGACGGCGTGGCCACGATCGGCATCACGGAGTACGCGGCCAACGCGCTCGGTGACGTCGTCTACGCCCAGCTTCCGGAGGTCGGTGACACGGTGACCGCGGGCGAGACCTGCGGTGAGCTGGAGTCGACCAAGTCGGTCAGCGATCTGTACTCGCCGGTGACCGGTGAGGTGACGGCGGCCAACCAGGACGTCGTGGACGACCCCTCGCTGGTGAACTCCGCTCCCTTCGAGGGCGGCTGGCTGTTCAAGGTGCGCGTCACGGAGGAGCCGGCCGACCTGCTCTCCGCCGACGAGTACACCGCGTTCTCCGGCAACTGAGACCTTAAGGGACCCCCTGATGTCGCTTCTGAACTCCTCCCTCCACGAGCTGGACCCGGACGTCGCCGCCGCTGTCGACGCCGAGCTCCACCGCCAGCAGTCCACCCTCGAAATGATCGCCTCGGAGAACTTCGCTCCGGTCGCGGTCATGGAGGCGCAGGGCTCCGTCCTCACCAACAAGTACGCCGAGGGCTACCCCGGCCGCCGCTACTACGGCGGCTGTGAGCACGTCGACGTGGTCGAGCAGATCGCGATCGACCGGATCAAGGCCCTGTTCGGCGCCGAGGCCGCCAACGTCCAGCCGCACTCCGGTGCGCAGGCGAACGCCGCCGCGATGTTCGCGCTGCTGAAGCCGGGCGACACGATCATGGGCCTGAACCTGGCCCACGGCGGTCACCTGACCCACGGCATGAAGATCAACTTCTCCGGCAAGCTCTACAACGTGGTCCCCTACCACGTCGACGAGAGCGGCCTGGTGGACATGGAGGAGGTCGAGCGCCTCGCCAAGGAGTCCCAGCCGAAGCTGATCGTCGCCGGCTGGTCCGCCTACCCGCGCCAGCTGGACTTCGCCGCCTTCCGCCGCATCGCGGACGAGGTCGGCGCGTACCTGATGGTCGACATGGCGCACTTCGCGGGCCTGGTCGCGGCCGGTCTGCACCCCAACCCGGTGGAGCACGCCCATGTCGTCACCACCACCACGCACAAGACCCTCGGCGGTCCGCGCGGTGGTGTGATCCTCTCCACGCAGGAGCTCGCCAAGAAGATCAACTCGGCGGTCTTCCCGGGTCAGCAGGGCGGCCCGCTGGAGCACGTGATCGCGGCCAAGGCGGTCTCGTTCAAGATCGCGGCGGGCGAGGAGTTCAAGGAGCGCCAGCAGCGCACCCTGGACGGCGCCCGCATCCTCGCCGAGCGCCTGGTCCAGCCGGACGTCACCGAGGTGGGCGTCTCCGTCCTCTCCGGCGGCACCGACGTGCACCTGGTCCTGGTCGACCTGCGCAACTCCGAGCTGGACGGCCAGCAGGCCGAGGACCGGCTCCACGAGCTGGGCATCACGGTCAACCGGAACGCCATCCCGAACGACCCGCGCCCCCCGATGGTCACCTCGGGCCTGCGGATCGGCACCCCGGCGCTCGCCACCCGCGGCTTCGGCGCCGAGGACTTCACCGAGGTCGCGGAGATCATCGCCGCCGCCCTCAAGCCGTCGTACGACGCGGACGACCTCAAGGCCCGCGTCGTGGCGTTGGCCGAGAAGTTCCCGCTGTACCCCGGCCTGAAGTAGCACCTGGCCTGCGGTTCCGCGCATCGCGACGGGGCACCGCGCACACTGGACGAGTGAGCGCGGTGCCCCGTTCCTTGCCCTTTGGTTTGCATTTCTCCCGCTTTCCCCGCTTGTCCTCGCACCGCCCAGGCAGACAACGGCGTCTTCCAACCCCCCAAGGAGTCCTCCCGTGGCCATCTCGGTCTTCGACCTCTTCTCGGTCGGCATCGGCCCGTCCAGCTCCCACACGGTGGGCCCGATGCGGGCCGCCCGGATGTTCGCGCGCCGCCTGAAGAACGAGGGCCTGCTCGCGCACACCACCTCGATACGGGCCGAGCTGTACGGCTCCCTCGGCGCGACCGGGCACGGCCACGGCACCCCGAAGGCGGTCCTGCTCGGCCTGGAGGGCGAGTCCCCGCAGACGGTCGACGTGGAGAGCGCCGACGCCCGGGTCGACGAGATCCGTTCCTCGGGCCGGATCAACCTGCTCGGCATGCACGAGATCGCGTTCGCCTTCGACGACGACCTGGTCCTGCACCGCCGCAAGGCCCTCCCGTACCACGCCAACGGCATGACGATCTTCGCGTACGACACCGAGGGCGCCCCGGTCCTGGAGAAGACGTACTACTCGGTCGGCGGCGGCTTCGTCGTGGACGAGGACGCGGTGGCGGGCGAGAACCCGATCGTCCCCGACGACACAGCCCTGCGGCACCCCTTCCGCACCGGCGACGAGCTGCTGCGCCTGGCCCGGGAGACCGGACTCTCCATCTCCCGGATGATGCTGGAGAACGAGCTGGCCTGGCGCACCGAGGCGGAGATCCGCGCCGGGCTGCTGGACATCTGGCGGGTCATGCAGGCCTGCGTCTCACGCGGTATGTCCCACGAGGGCATCCTCCCCGGCGGCCTCAAGGTCCGCCGCCGCGCCGCCAACTCGGCCCGCCAGCTCCGCGCCGAGGGCGACCCGCAGGCCCACGCGATGGAGTGGATCACCCTCTACGCGATGGCGGTCAACGAGGAGAACGCGGCGGGCGGCCGCGTGGTCACGGCCCCCACCAACGGCGCGGCGGGCATCATCCCGGCCGTCCTGCACTACTACATGAACTTCGCCTCGGCCGGCTGCACCGAGACGGAGAAGGAGGACAGCGTCGTCCGCTTCCTCCTCGCCGCCGGCGCGATCGGCCTCCTCTTCAAGGAGAACGCCTCCATCTCCGGCGCCGAGGTCGGCTGCCAGGGCGAGGTCGGCTCGGCCTGCTCCATGGCGGCCGGCGCCCTCGCCGAGGTCCTGGGCGGCTCCCCCGAGCAGGTGGAGAACGCCGCCGAGATCGGCATGGAACACAACCTGGGCCTGACCTGCGACCCGGTCGGCGGCCTGGTCCAGATCCCGTGCATCGAGCGCAACGGCATGGCGGCGGTGAAGGCGGTCACGGCGGCGAAGATGGCGCTGCGGGGGGACGGCAGCCACAAGGTCTCGCTGGACAAGGTCATCAAGACGATGAAGGAGACGGGGGCCGACATGAGCGTCAAGTACAAGGAGACGGCGCGGGGCGGGCTCGCGGTGAACATCATCGAGTGCTGACGCCCTGGCCGCGACCCGCCCGGTCGCCGTCCACCGGAGTGAGCGGACCCCGGAGCTAGCCGTTCCCCGTCGCCGCGCGCAGGGTCAGGCCGAGGCCGACGGCGACGACGAGGAGCGAGGTGATCACGGGGCCGGTCCGGGCCAGCTTCCGGAGCAGGGGGTGGTGGCGGAGGGTCCTGGTCCGGTCGTGGCTCTCGATCCGTTCGCGCAGGCGGACGAGGAGGAGCCCGGCGAGGGTGAGCGTGGCGGCCATGCCGAGTCCGTAGCCGACGACGAGGAGCACGCCGAAGGCCGTACGGCCCAGGGCTACGGCACCGAGGAGCACCACGAGGGCGGAGGGGCTGGGGACGAGGCCGCCCGCGATGCCCATGCCGATGAGGCCGGTCCTGCTCGTGCGCCGGGGCTTGTCGGGGGCCGGTGACGTGCCTGACGGGTGGTCGTGGTGGTGGTGGCCTTGGTCCTGCTCTTGTTCTTGGTTCGGCGGGGCGAGGGTGGCGACCGTGGAGTCGGCCCGGAGTTCCCCGGCCGGCGGCCCGGCGGGCGCCGGGACCGGTGCGACCGGCCCGTGGTGGTGCGGACGGGGGTGATCGTGGTCGTGGTGGTGGCCTCCGTCAGCGTGGCTGTGCCCGTGGTCGTGGCCTCCGTGGCCGTGGCCGTGGTGATGGTGGTTGTGTTGTGGTCTGCCCCGCACCGCGCCCAGGAAGAGCCAGAGGCCGATGCCCGTGACCAGGAGGCCGCTGGCGGCGCCGAGCCACAACAGGGCCATTTCGCCTGCCAGATGGGTGGAGACCGGGAGGGCCAGGCCGAGGACGAGGACGCCCGCGGTGTGGGTGAGGGTGACGGTGGCGCCGACCGTGAGGGCGTCCCGGCGGGTGCCTCGGCGGCCGGCCAGGTAGGCGGCCATGATGGTCTTGCCGTGGCCGGGCATCGCCGCGTGGGAGGCTCCGAGGACCAGGGCCAGGAGCAGGGCCAGCAGGCCCACGGGCAGGGTGATCTCGCGGGCTCCGACGAGGGCGTCGAACGCTCCGGTGACCTTGGCGAGTACCTGGCTGACCACGCCCGCGCCGGGAAGGTCCGCCGCCACGGACGGGAGGGGGCCCGTACCCTGCCCGGGCTCGCTGCGCAGTTCTGCCGTGCGCTGGTCGAGGGGGGAGGCCAGGGGGTCCTGGGGGTAGCGGCGCAGCTCCTGGGTGGTGGAGGTCTCCGGTACGTCGGTGCGGGTGATCCGGACGCCCTGGCCGGTGGCGGTCATCTCGTGCCAGCCGATGCGCGTGGTGTCGTAGGTCGTCTCGGCTCGGATGCCGGCGGCCTCGGTGAGGTCTGCCGGGGTGGTCAGCGCGCAGGTGAGGCGGCTGGTTCTGAGGCCCGCCTCCCCGTCCTCGTACACCAGCGTGGCCGAGGTCCGCTGCCAGTCCGCCCGCGTGCCGCCCACGCTCAGGTGGAGCCGGCCGCTCAGGTCGGAACAGGTCTTCTCGGCGTGGGCGCGCGATTCGCTGTCGCTGATCAGGCCGTCGTGGTCGGTGTCGATGGCGGGGCGTTCCTGGAGGGTCGAGATCTCCGCGCGGTCGACCACGACCTGGGCGTCGATCCGGTCGGGCCGGAGAATGAGGCCCGTGTGGTGGTTGACGCTGAAGTTGCCGAGCGGGTGGGCCGTGGCGGCGGGGGCCGATGCCACGCTCGCGACGGCGGCGAGGGTCAGGGTGGCGAGGGCTCGGCGCAGGGTGCAGGTCATGGTGTGGTGTCGATTCGCTGGAGCAGGTCACGGGCGGCGTCGGCGTGCAGGGGGTGGAAGCCCGGCTCGCGCAGCGCTTCGGTCAGGTCGCGGCGGGCCGCTTCGGGGTTGCCGAGGGCGTGGTGGATGGCGGCGCGGTGGTAGCGGAAGAGCGCGCTGCGGGTGCCCAGGGCCAGGGCTTCGTCGGCCTGGGCGAGGGCTTCGGTGTCCCGGCCCGCTCGGTGCAGGGCCCAGGCGTACGCGTCGTGTACGGCGATGAACGGCCGGGCGCGCAGCGTCTGTTCGGCCATGGCCACGGCTCTTCGCGGGTTGCCGTGGTCGGCTTCGAAGAGGATCGCGTCCGTGTCGGCCGGGTCGCCTGCGGCTTCCCGGATGCGGTCCTGGGCGCGTAGGACCGCGTAACTCTCCTCGGCCTGCGCGCCGTTTCCCAGGGACTGCTCCAACTCGGCCAGGCCCAGCAGGTGGTGCGGCAGGGGGGCGATCGCGACGGCCGCCCGGTAGTCGGCCACGGCCTGGGTGGTGTCGCCCAGGGCCAGGTGCGCGCGGGCCCGGGTCTCCAGGAGTGCCGCGTCGTCGGGGGCCGCGGTGAGCCCGGTGCGTGTCTCGGCGAGCGCTGCCCGGGGGTCGGCGTCCTGGAGGTCCAGGGACGCCAGGACGTTGTGGGCGAACGCCGTGTCGGCCGGGGTGGCCGCTGCCGCCAGTGAGCGCCGCATCAGGGCGCGGGCCCGAGCGGTCTCCCCCTTGAGCTCGAAGGCGTACGAGGCGCGGGCGAGGGAGGCGGCGTCCGGGCGCAGGTCCACCATCCTCTGCACGGCCTCGTCGGCTTCGTCGTAACGACCCAACTGGGTGCAGGCGTCGGCGAGTACACCGTGGGCGGAGGAGCTGTAGGGGTCGCCGGCGGTGGCCCTGCGGGCCCAGTGGAGCGCGGTGGGGAAGTCGTGGCGGGCCGCGGCGAGGGCTCCCATCGCGGTCTCCGCGTCCGTGTTGTCCTCACTCTGTACGGAGAGGGAGGTCCGCAGCGCCTTTTCGGCCCGGTCGTAGGTGGCCGGGTCGGCGGTGGTGCGGGCCTGCTGGACGTAGGCCATTCCGAGGGCTGCCCAGCCGCCCGGGTCCTTCGGCAGCCGGGTCACCCGGGCCTGGAGCGCTTCGATCGACCCACGGGGCGCACCCGCTGCTCGGCCGTGGTCCGCCGGGCGGGGAGCGGTGGTCCCGTCGGGGGTCAGCAGGACGGCGCCGGCAGCGAACATCGCCGCGCCCAGCGCCAGGGTGAACGCGATGCTCCGCAGTCGCCCGCGGCCCTTCGGCGGGGTGTGCGTAGGTGCCGTGGGTGTGGTGTGGTCCGGGTGCACGAAAGGTCATCCCCATGGTTCGGCGGTGTCCGGGCCGGGGTGGTGCTCCCCGGCCCGGACACCTTCGTGGCCTCGATCCGCCTTCTGCTGCGGCCGGTTCAGCTGTTCTTGCTCCGGCCGGTGCAGCCGTTCTTGCTCCGGCCGGTGCAGCTGTTCTCGCTGCGGCCGGTTCAGCTGTCCTTGCCGCGGCGGCGGAGGCGGAAGCCCCCGACGCCGAGGAGCAGCGCGCCCGCCCCGGCGAGCGCCGCCGCGTGCGTCGGCTTCAGGGCGGGGCTCGCCGCGGTGTTCTCCGTCGAGGCCTGCTCGGCGTTGCGCCCGGCCGCGCCGGGGCCGCGGTTCACGTTCTTGGTGTGCGGCAGCGCGACGTACGGGAACGACGTGCCGAACGGGACCTCGTTGGCGTTCACCTTGTCGCCGTCCGCGAGCGCGGGGACGAGCACACCGGTCTGGGCGGCGCCCTCGACGGCCTGGAGCGAGATGTCGATGACGTCGTCGGCGAGGCGGCGCCCGTTCGGGAAGCCGGCCAGGTCGCCCGCGAGGACGCCGAGGCGCTGGGGCTTCGCGGTGGGCGGCACCGCCATGTTCAGGCGCAGCTCCTCCGCCGGGACGATCCGCTTGAGCGGCGCGTCCTTGTTGAGGCGGTGGGCGTTCAGGTCGGCCTTGATCGGGCCGCAGGCCTTGCAGATGCCCGTGAGGTAGATCTCGGCGAGGTCGTTGCGGGGGGTCTTGGGGGCCGGGACGCCGTAGACCTGCTGGATGAGCTTGGGCAGGATCGGGTCGTACACCTTGTCGACGACCGGCTGTACGGTGCGGTCCTGGCTGGGGTTGAGGGTGTTGAAGGCGTCCTTGAACTTCAGCGGGACGACGACCTCGTTGACCAGCGGGTTCCCGAGGCGGGAGACCTGCTTCCACTGCGCCGCGGTGCCCTGGTCGCGGGAGTCCTTGACCGTGGCGCCGCCACGCTCGGTGGTCGACCAGACGCCGATGACCGGGTTGCGGGAGGGGTTGCCCCTCAGGGCGAGCTGCTTCTTGGGGATCTGGATGGCGATGGTGTTGACGTTGTACCCGGCCAGGGTGTCCTGTCCCCGCTCACTCAGGTCGCCGCCGTAGAGGAGGTCGAAGACCCGGAGGTCGGCGAAGAACGGGTCCTCGGCCTGGCCCGCGTACGTCGTGCCGCCGCCCGGCAGACCGAAGGTGGCCTGCTTGCGGAGGGCCGCGTAGTCGGGCATCGACGCCTTGCCGGTGCGGGAGGGGGCGGCCGGGACACCGGACAGCAGGGTCCGGCTCCTGCCCTCGGCGGTGACGACGAGGTCGTAGACCTGGCGGAAGTTGAGGTCCGGGTCGTTCAACGAGGTGACCTGGCCGGTGTTGTAGAGGAACTGGTTCGCGTCGTCGCGGTAGCTGCTGCGGAAGCGCCAGCTGTACGTGACGTCGGCGACGCCGTCACCCGTGTTGTCGATCTTGATGTTGTAGCGCAGGTCGTCGCCGAACGCGTAGAAGTTCGGGCCGCCGTTGGGCTCCTCGAAGGGGATCCAGTTCGCCA
Source organism: Streptomyces griseus subsp. griseus (assembly GCF_003610995.1). Taxonomy (NCBI): domain Bacteria; kingdom Bacillati; phylum Actinomycetota; class Actinomycetes; order Kitasatosporales; family Streptomycetaceae; genus Streptomyces; species Streptomyces griseus. Next base: position 5,381,344 of record NZ_CP032543.1, on the reverse strand, counting down.
CCATCGTGACGGTGTCGGCCTTGTCGGGGCTGGTGAACGCGTACACGTCGGTGTTGTCCGCCCGCGGGTCCCCGGCGATCAGGGGAGCCTCACGGTGGCTGGAGGCGGCGCTGAGGCCCGGGGCGAGGGTCATCGCTCCGAGTCCCGCGGCCAGGGTGGTCGTACCGAGCACGAGCAGGGAACGGTCCAGGACGCGCCGTGAACGGGGCCTGGCCTGAGAATCCTTCACGCTGTTCCTTCTGTCTGCTGGCTGCCCTGCCCCGGCACGCGTGAGGGCATGCCGAAGGGCGGGGCGGGCTGGATGGGGACGACGTCCGGCACGGCGGCGGAAGACCGCCCGACGGGCGGTCTCGCAGGAGACGGGGCGACGGGGCGGCATGAAACGCGGGCCCGTCCTGACCCCTTGACTACGCAGCCGTACACAAGCACGTCTTGACTACGCAGCCGTACCCAAGCACGTCAGAACCCCGCCCGTACACATCCCCGGCAGGTTCCTCAGGCCCGGCCTCGCGTTCCACGGAGGACGAACGGGCCGGTGGGAAGGCAGATGGGCGCGGTGAACGCCGGGCGGAAACTCACGACGACACGGACGCCGACCACTGGGCCGAATGAGGCACAAACCCCTCTATTGCACACCATTCGCAAGAGTAGAGCAGGGAACGCACGACGGGGAACCCGCTCGCTTTGGGTCGATGACTCCGTTCGGGTGCCCTTTCGGGATACGGCCCATCCGCGCGGGCCCGGGCTCCGAAGCAGCCGTGAGACCGCTCGGCTTCCGGGCGGGACCCGCCCCCTCCTCCTGGAGCGTCATGCGTACACGCAGGACCGTCGTCGCCGTCTCCGTCTCCGTGCTCGCGGCCCTTTCCGCCCCGGCCCTGGCCTCGGCGGACGGCCACGGCGGGCCCCGCACCGGCCACCGGGGGCACCAGGCGCTCACCGCCGTCGGGCTGACCGCCGATCAGCGGCTGGTCGCGTTCCCCGTGGACCGGCCCGCCGGGGCCATCGGGAAGGTGTCCGGGCTGCGCGGGGACACCAGGGTCGTGGGGATCGACTTCCGCGTGCAGGACGGGAAGCTCTACGGCGTCGGCGACCAGGGCGGCGTCTACACGCTCGGTACGGCCGACGCCCGGGCCGTGAAGGTCTCCCAGCTCACCGTCGCCCTCTCCGGCGGGCACTTCGGCGTCGACTTCAACCCGGCGGCCGACCGGCTGCGCGTCATCAGCGACACCGGCGGTGCCGCCCGGCTGTACGCGGTCGACGTGCTGACCGGGGCCGCCCGTGATCTCGGCGCCTTCCCCCGGCGTCAGCAGGTGACCGGCCTCGCGCTCCCCCTCGACCAGCAGCGCTGAGGCCCGCCGGGTCAACGGCCCCCGTGTCCCGTCAGGCTCGCGTAGACCACCACGTTGTCGGCGTAACGGCTGTCCTCGCGGGAGTAGTCGCCGCCGCAGGTGATCAGGCGGAGTCCGGCGTGGTCGAGGTTGCGGTAGACCTCGACCGTGGGGAAGTCGTCCTTGGGGTAGGTGGCGGTCCGGTCGACGGTGAACACCGCCGTCGTGCCGTCCGCGCGGCTGACGTCGATGCGGTCGCCGGGTTCCAGTTCGGTGAGCTTGAAGAACACCGCCGGTACGCCGTCCCAGGTGACATGGCCGGCGATCACGGAGGGGCCGATCGCGCCGGGGGTGGTGCCGGGGCGGTACCAGCCCGCCTTCGCCGGGTCCTTCGGCGTCTCCATCGCGCGGTTCTTCCCGAGCCCGAGCTGTTCGAGGTCCGAAGTGACCTTGAGGGACGGGATCGTGATGCTGACGGGGCGGGAGGACGGGAGCGGGGGTGTCCGCGGCTCGGTGGAGGGTGTTGAGGAGTGTGGGGCGGCGGTGGGCGGGGGGCCCTTGGCCACTGCGGGAGGCGGGGCGGGCTGTTGCCGGGTGGTTCCCAGCACCAGCAGCAGCCCGCCCGTCAGGAGCAGTGCGACGATGGCGGCGAGCGGGGCCCGGCGCCGCCAGGACGGCCTGCGGGGCGGGTCCTCGTCGGGTGCCCTGTCCATCGCTTCACCTTTCCCTGTTCCTGTGCTCGGCCGTGACGGGTCGTCGGTCAGATGCGGGACCGGTGGTCAGCCGTTGTCACGGGCGTCCGTGGTCCGCGTCCGGCGGCGTACGGCGAACAGTCCGCCGGCCGCGAGGACGGCCGCGCCTCCGGCGGCGAGCATGCCCGGGGACTCCACGCCCCCGGTGGTCCCGCCGCCGGTCTCGACACCGCCGACCGGGACGGAGCCGACCGCGGCGCCCTTGACCATGCCGCAGTTGGCGGGTGCGGTGGCCTCCTGGGGCAGCTTCGGGTCGAGTTCGCTCTTGCCCGCGCCGAAGTCGTACGTGCCGTCGCCGTTCCGGTCGATGCCGTGCTGCACGATGTGCAGGTCCTTGATGTGGTCGGCCACGTCCTTGGAGACGGTGATCGTGCGGGAGTAGGTCAGCTTGCCGTCCTTGTCGGCGACGGGCATCCGGTCCACCGCGAGGCCGCTGTCCTTGGACGTGTCGCCCTTGGTGGTCAGGGAGATGTTGATGTCCCCGTACATGGGCAGGCCCTCGGCGGTGGTGACGATGCCGTCGCCGTCCTTGTCCGCGCTCTTGTCCGGGCAGCGGAAGTCGTGGCCGTCGGTGGAGCCGTGGATGTGCTGGGCGTGCGGCTGGCCGGGGACCAGCCCCTGCGCGTCGATCTTCACGGTCAGCTGGTCGCCCTCCAGGCTGACCAGGGCGGCGCCGCTGGCACCGGAGTCGTTCAGCTGCTCCAGATCGATCTGGTACGTGTCGCCGTCGGCCGCCTTGGTGGTGCCGGCGGGGTGCCCCTCGTGAGCCAGGGCCGGCACGGCCACCCCGAGGGTGAGCGCGGCGGGCAGGACGAGCAGTGCGGCGAGGCGGGTGGTACGGCGGGCTATCACGAAGACGCATCCCCTTCCGGAAGTCCCAACGCGGAGCCGGGACTTCATTCGGTTGCTGATGTCGTTCATTCGGAGCCGGCCGCGGAATTGATTGGTCGGTCCACGACAAAGTTCGTCAGCCGTGCGTTCCCGCGAGGCCCGCCGTCCCAGCCTTCGTGCGGTGCGAGACGGAGTCAGCCGGCCGTCAGCGAGACCTCCGTGGACTTGACCAGGGCGGTGACGGGCGTGCCCGCCGCGAGGCCGAGATCGTCCACCGCGTCCTTGGTGATCGCGGCGGTCAGCTGCCCGCCCTCGCCCTCGGGCAGGAAGCCGGGGATCAGGGCCGGCAGGCCGATGCCGAGGTTGACGTAACCGCCGTCGGTCAGTTCACGTGCGGCCCGGGCCGCCAGCTGCTCACGGGTCAGTGCCATCTCAGGCCTCCCCGCGTACGGTCCGGCGCTCCACGCGCTTCTCCGCGCGCGGGTCGCCGGGGGCGTACCGCCAGGGCAGTCCGCCCTCCTCGATCCAGGTGCCCGCACCGGCCGGGGTGGAGAACGCCGGGATGCCGGAGCCGCCGGCCCGCAGCCGTTCCGCCAGGGTGCCCTGGGGGACCAGCTCCACCTCCAGCTCACCCTGGAGGTACTGCCGGGCGAACTCCTTGTTCTCCCCCACGTACGAGCTGGTCATCCGGGCGATCAGCCCGGCCCGCAGCAGGAGGCCCAGGCCCCGGTCGTCCACCCCGCAGTTGTCGGACACCACCCGCAGCCCGCCCGCGCCCCGCTCCAGCAGGGCATGGATCAGCACGCCGGGGATGCCGCAGAGGCCGAATCCGCCGACCGCCAGTGACGCCCCGGCCGCCACGTCCGCGACCGCCGGGTCGGCGACCACCTTGTCCACACTCATCACTCAGCCCTCTCGCCGCATCGACTGCGCACGAGACCAGGAACGGGGGACGGTGTACGGCGATGGCGTCCGCCCGCACAGCGCCGCCGGCCCGGGTGGTGGCGGGTCACGCGATCCCCTACCGCCCCTGCCGCTCCTTCGCCAGCCACGGCCCGAACTCGCTCTCCAGCACCAGCCGCCCCAGCTTGCGGTACTCCTGGAGCACCGCCGTGACCAACTGGTCCATGGTCAGCGGCGCCCCCGACTCCGCCGCGAGGTAGGCGGCGGTCACCGCGCAGGCCCGGATCGACCCGCCCGCCAGCTCGAAGCGGGCCGCGCAGAACTCCAGGTCCAGCGCCGGATCGCGCGGGATCGAGGCGCCCAGGCAGCGGTCCCAGAGGGCGAGGCGCTGCTCGGCGTCCGGCATCGGGAACTCCGCGATCACGTCCAGGCGGCGGGTGAACGCCTCGTCCAGGTTGGCCCGGAGGTTGGTCGTGAGCACGGCGATCCCGTCGAAGGACTCCATGCGCTGGAGGAGGTAGGCCGACTCCACGTTGGCGTGCTTGTCGTGGGCGTCCTTGACCTGCGAGCGCTTGCCGAAGATCGCGTCCGCCTCGTCGAAGAGCAGGATGCCGTTGACGTCGGAGGCCTCGACGAAGATCCGCTCCAGGTTCTTCTCGGTCTCGCCGATGTACTTGTCGACCACGGTGGAGAGGTCCACCACGTAGAGCTCCATGCCCAGTTCGCGGGCGACCACCTCGGCCGACATGGTCTTCCCGGTGCCGGACTCCCCCGCGAACATGGCGATGACCCCGCGCCCCCGGCCGCCGCCCGGCCGCATCCCCCACTCCCCCAGCACCTGTTCGCGGTGGCGGGCACGGAGGGCGAGTTCGGTGAGCTGGGTGCGGGTGGCCGGGGGCAGCACCAGGTCGTCCCAGCCGACGGCGGGCTCGATGCGGCGGGCGAGCCGCTCCAGACCGGCGCCGTTCTGGGCGCGGACCGCCGTGCGCAGGTCGTCCGGGTGGACCGGGCGCTGCGCGAGGAGGGCGAGGCGGGAGGCGACGGTGGCGGCCTTGCGCAGCTGGTCGGAGTCGAGGCGGTAGGAGGCGGTGGCCTCGATCAGGCGGTCGTCGGCCGGCGCCTGCGCGTCCGGCAGCCCCACCGCACCGGCCGCCTCGGCGAGCGCCCGCCGCCACCGGCGCGCCGCGCCCGTCGGGCCCGGAGGCAGGACGGCGACCGGCACCGGGCTGTCCCGGGTCCAGAGCGGGTCCCAGTTCCCCTTCCCGTACGCGATCAGGGGCGTGCCGCTCACCGCCGCACAGAGGGAGGCCAACAGGCGGGCCCCCTCCGGGCGTTCGGGGGCGAGCGCTTCGAGCGGGCCGAGCACGAGACCGCCGTGGGCGAGGCGGGCCTCGGCCGCCAGGGTCCGTGCCAGCTCGGGCGCCCGGTCACCGGCCGCCGCCAGCGCGGCGGTGTCCACCACGAGGGGGCGGCGGCCCGCGGCGGTGAGCGCCTCGACGGCCAGCCCGGCGGGGTCGCCGCCCCGGTCCAGCAGATGCACCAGGCCGCCGCCGGTGGCGAGGGCGGCGGCGATCCGGTGGGCCTCCGGGTGGTCCTCGGGCTCCGTGCCGGGGGCGGGCACATGCACGAGGCCGCGCAGCCGCCCGTCCGGCACATCGTCGCCGAGGAGGTGGGCGGTGACCCGGTCCGGGACGCTCAAGCTCCGGGAGAGCAGCGGGCGTTCAGGGTCGCCGATCTCCAGGAGGCCGCCCGCGACGAGGGGTGCGGACGGCTGGAAGCGGAAACGGCCGGAGCCTGCGGCGGGGAGTCCGCAGAGTTCCAGCGCCAGGCCGATGGCGGGGCGGCGGCGGGTCAGGTCGTCGTTGAGGTAGCCGTAGAGGCGCTCGAACCGGGCGTCGATGTCCGGTGCCATCGCGACCAGCAGGAGCTCCACGTCGAGGGGGACCAGGCCGAAACTCCCGGCCAGCCGGTCCAGTCTGCTGCCCGGTGGCGCGTACCCCGCTCCGGACAAAGGGCCGTCCGCGGGTACGGGGGCGAACGCGTCCCGCGACTCCAGGACGCGTTCCACCGCCTCGGGGGTGAGGTACTGCCCCCGGAACGGGTCGTCCGGCTCCGGGTCGGTGGCGCGGCGGGCCGCCACCGCGTGCCGGACCCGTTCCTCCACGCGGGCGAGCCGCGCCCACAGCACCTCGACGTCCACCGTCGCGGGGAGGCCGGGTGCGCTCTCCGTCACCGTCATCGTGCCGCGCTCCCCCGTCGGCGCCGGCCGGGCGGCAGCCGCCGTTCCCGTTCGGCGGCGAAGCCCTCCGCGTCCAGGTCGGCCGCCCCTTCGTACCGCAGACGGCGGCCCGGGTCGTCGGCGGCCGTGCCGTCCACGGCGGGGGCGGCCTTCATCACGAGGCCCTCGGTGACGGGCGGTCCGGCCGGGGCCCGTTCACCGGCGAGCGGGGCGAGGACGCGCAGGTCGATGGCGGCCTTCAGCTCGCCGCCGAGCGCGGACCACACGTCGGAGGCGGACGGCCCCTCGGTGCGCGCGCCCGCCGCCTCCAGCTCCACGGTGAGCCCGAGTTCGGCGAGGCTGCCGGTGAGCATCGGTGCGGGCAGCGTGTCGTGGCGCATCAGACAGCGCAACACCTCGGAGAGCAGCCGGTGTTCGTCCTGCGGGCGGTTGGTCCAGGCGGTGACGAGGTAGGTCAGCTCGAACCAGCGCGGCGGGGTCCGCCAGCCGGTGACCATGCCGTTCTCGTCGTGCTCCTCGGCCGTGCCGGTCCGCCGCCTGCCCGCGTCCTCGCGGATGCCGTGCAGGAAGACGCTGATGGTGGGGGCGTTGCGGCGGGCCGACCAGTCCTTGGTCGGGGCGTCGAAGACCAGGTCGACCCCGCTCTCCTGGAGCCCGGCGTCGACCAGCAACAGCCGCAGCCCCTCGTCGACTTCGTGGATCATCGGCGGATCACCTCGTCCGGCGGGGTGATGGTGCCGAGCACCACGAGGAAGTCCGTCGTCACCGGGGAGAAGCCGGGGCCCCTGGCCGTGATGGTGCGCGGCCCGGTCCGGTCCTTCGCCAGGATGAGGAGCTGGGCGATGAACGTGCCGTCCGGGTTCGGCAGGGTCGGCGCGGCGGCCGCCGTGATCCCCGGGTCCCAGCTGAGCTTCACGGGCGCGCCGGGCGGGAAGTCCTTGCCGCGCACCGAGGTGACGAAGCCGGGCTTGCCGACGGCGGGCACCGCGACGATCTTGGGCTGGAGGATACGCAGCGGGATGCGGGAGCGGTTGTCGGCCCGGTTCGCGTCCGTGCCGGTCGTGGTGAGCGTCGCGGTGATGGTCGTGCGCAGCGCGCGGTCCGGGGAGAGCACGACGCGTACGACGGTGGAGGCGCCGGGTCCCAGGTCGGGCAGCGTGCACAGGCCGGCCGTGCAGCCTGCCGGGAGCGGTCCGGAGGGGATGGTCCCGGGCAGCCCGAGCCGGAGCCGGAGGCCGGTGGCGGTGGCGTCGCGGCCGTTGCGCACGGTGTACGTGACGACGACCTTGCCGCCGACGTAGCCGGGGCTGGGCTGGGCCCGTACGACGGCGCCGGGGCCTGCCAGGGGTGCGGGCGGCAGGGGGCCGGGGGGCGCGGGGCGGGGGGCGCGGGGCGCGGCGGGGCGGGCGCGGTGGTCGAGGGTGTCGGGGTGGGGTGGGAGGTGTCGGGGTGGGGGTCGGCGGTGTGGGTGTCGGGGTCGGCGGGGGCACGTCCTGGACGGGTACGAGGGTGCCGGTGGCGTTGTCCGTCGGGTTCGGGTCCAGCACGGCGCCGGTGACGGACCAGCCGACCGGCTGGTCGCCCCGGGTGACGCCGGTCAGCCGGGCGGTGACCTCCACGCTCGCGCCGGGCGGGACCAGACCGAGGTCGCACTGCGGCGACGCGGCCCCGCACGAACCGGCGTCGGTGGTCAGCTCCTCCAGCCGTACGCCGGGCGGGGCGTCGGCCGTGAAGGTGGTGCCGGGCGAGGGCGCGGGGCCGCGGTTGACCACGGTGACCTTCACCTCGACCGAGGAGCCGACCTCGACGGCGGGCCCGGTGGGCGGGGCCGTCACGGCGAGGTCGACGGACTGCTGGTAGCTGGGCTCCTTCTGTCGCCCGGCGTGCTCGTTGTCCAGGGGCGTCAGCTCACCGGAGGCGAGGTCGAGGACCGAGAGCTGCTCCATCGAGTTGACGGCCTGCTCCCGGCGGGAGGAGAGCACGATCCGGCTGCCGTCCGGCGACCAGGCCACATCGCGGGGCTGGAAGGGGCCGGTGCCGGTGGTGTCGGGGATCGGCAGTGCGCAGCCGAGCGGGTTGTTCCGCTCGGATGAGGGCAGCACGACCCGGCAGCCGCCGCCGCTCAGGGGCGTGACGATGACGCCCGCCCGCTCGTTGATGCGGCCGCCGCCGTCCTTGCGGTTGAAGGCCACCGTCGTACCGTTCGGGGAGAACGCCGGGCTGTCGTCGATGACTTCGCAGGCGCCGGGGCAGATGGTGGCGCTCAGGTCCCGCTGCTGGCCGAGGCTGCCGACCGGCACGGTCCAGATGTGCTTGTTGCCGCCGTTGCCGTTGATCACCTGCGTACGGGTGAAGGCGAGGTTGTTGCCGTCGGAGGACCAGGTCGGCTGGGCGTCGCCGCCCTGCTGCTGGCCCTCGGGCGGGCGGATCTCGTCGAGGATGGCTCCGGTGGCCACGTCGGCGATGAGGATGCGGCCAGGTCCGGCCGCTTCGCCGACGCCGCCGGGCGAGGTGCGGGTGAACGCGAGCCTGGTGCCGTCGGGCGAGAAGGTGGGGTCGGTGTCCCAGTCGCGCTCACCGCGTCCGGCGAGCGGCAGGACGGTGCCGTTGCTGCCGTCGGCGTCGACCAACCAGATGCGCTGGATCCGCGCGTCGTCCGAGCCCTCGAAGCGGGTCACGACGATGCGCCGCCCGTCGGGGGTGTAGTTCTGCCGCTCGGTCCACGGGTCGTACCCGGTCGCCGGGTTGAAGAGCGGGTCGATCGCCGGGTCGGTGTTGGTGCGGGCGGCCGGGTCCTCGTCGAGGATGGTGAAACCGAGGTCGCGGGGGTCGGAGCCGTCCTGGCGTACGTCCTGGAGCGTCACGACGTTCGCGGCCGACGAGCTGATCCGGGAGACGATGACGTCCCCGGAGTCGCTGTCACCGCCGGTCCAGGTGGGCGAGGCGACGTCGCGGTTCTCGGTGAGCAATTGCTGCGGGGTCTGCTCGCTGAAGGCGGGCCCCCGGTAGACGTGGTCGAAGTCGTCGCAGCCGCAGACGTGGAAGGGGCTGAGGAAGAGGACGTCGTCGCCGTCGGGCAGCCAGGAGACGGAGTGGCTGCCCCACTCGGCGTGGGCTCCGGCCAGCAGCGGCCGGTCGGTGCCGATGCCCTCGGTGACCCGCAGCCGGTAGCCCGTCTCGGGGTCGGGGTCGGTGATGTGGGTGTAGGCGACCCGGCTGCGGTGGGTGTCGTCGTCCACCGGGTTCCAGGACGGGTCCTTGGCGTCGCCGGGCGGGCCGTCGCTGATCCGGGTCCGCTCGCCGCCCGCGAGGGCCTGCTCGAATATCTGCCAGCCCAGCGAGGTGTCGCCGTCGCAGGCGTACGCGATGCGGGTGCCGTCCGGGGAGAAGGTCGGGGACTCCTCGTTGTCGGGGGTGTCCGAGAGCCGTCGCAGACCGGAGCCGTCGACGCCGACCGCCCACAGGTCGCGCTGGACGGTGCCGCCGGGCCCGGGCTCGGCGGAGTCGAAGACGACGGTCCGCCCGTCCGGGGAGAGTTCGGGGTTGGCCGCGTCCCGGTCGGTGGTGAGCCGGCGTACGGTCCCGTCGGTCTCGCGCACGTACACCTGGGGGCGCACGCTGTCGCGGAGGCTGGTGAAGACGAGGACACCGTCGCGGGCGGAGGGGTCCTCGTCGTAGTGGGCGGGGCCGTCCCCGAAGAGGGGTGCGGTGTTCTGCGGGTCCGTGACGCGGCCGAGGCTGCGGTGCTCCGTACCGGCGAAGGCGATCCTTCCGGCCTCCGCGGGGTCCGCCTTCGCCGCGGCGGCGACCGCGTCGCCCACCCCGTGCGGGGTGGCCGCCGACCCGACCACCAGCAGCGGCGCCAGAAGCACCACGGCGCCCATCAGTCGGCCCCACCGGGAATGCTTCGCCGGGCCAGCAGTGCCGGTCACGGCCCACCTCACAGTCTGTTGATGACGCTCCACCGAAGAGCATCGCGCTCGCGGGGCGGGAAGAACAGGCCCCGAGTACCCGGAGCAGGGGAAGCAGCGGCTGCCCTTTGCGGCTGCCCCTCCCCGCCGCGGGACCGGGGAGGGCCGGTCAGATCAGTCCGTGCCGCATCGCGTAGCCCACCGCGTGCGCGCGGTTGCGCAGTTCCAGCCGGGTCGCGACCTCGTGCAGCACGTTCTTGACGGTGCGTTCGGAGTACGAGGTCTTCTGCGCGATCTCCGATGTGTCGAAGCCCTCGGACACCAGCCGGATCATCTCCGCCTCCCGTGCCGTGAGGGTGGAGAGGGTGAGCCCGCGGGGGTCCAGGACCGTCCGCTGGAGGCTGCTGACATGGTCCAGGAGCTTGCCGAGGAGGTCGCCCGGGAGGACGCCCTCGCCGTTGGCCATCGCCTTGACCAGGTGGATCAGCCGGTCCTGGTCGGCCTCGCCGCGCCGCAGGACGGCGGCGACCCCGCACTCGATCATGGTCTGGAGCGCACCCGACTCGAAGAAGCCGACGACCAGTCCGGTGCGGGTGGAGGTGTTGCGCCGGAGGCGGTGCAGCAGCTGGACGGTGGGCTCGTCCACCATGTCCACCACCACCAGGGAGACCTGGGCCCGGTCGGCCTCGGCGTCCGGTATCAGCTCTATCTCGGGCCGCATCCGCAGCTGGTGGATCATGCCGGTCTGGAGGATCAGGTCCTCCGCGTACACCGCCACGGTGACCCTTCCGCCGGTCCCGGCCCCGGGGGTGGCCGGGGCGGTCCGCCCGGCCGTGTCGGGCCTGCGGTACTGGCCGCGCTCCGTCGTCCTGTTCTTCATGTCCACCGCTGTCATCGCTTCTGCCGTTGTCATCGCTCCGCGCCGTCTTCCTCAGCCGCTTCCGCCCGATGTGCCTGTCTCCGCTCCCACAGCACCGGTCTTCGGCAGGGGGCGCGGGCCCGGGGCGGGGGCGGGGGGCCACCGGGGCGGTGTGCCCGCGGGGCATCGGCCCTGCCCGCTCGTTGCCCTCGCGACCCTGCTGCGCGGCGGCGGGTGCGGCCTACCGTCGCAGGGTGACCACATCTGCCGAACTCGAAATGCCCACGGTGACGGTGTCGCCCGGCGGTACCGCGACGACGACCCTGACCGTGCGCAACGACGGTGACATCGTCGAGGCCTACACCCTCGAAGTCGTCGGCGACTGCGCCGCGTGGAGCACCGTCGAGCCGGCCCGCGTGTCGCTCTACCCGGGCACCTCCGAGACGGTGACCCTCACCTTCGCCCCGCCCCGCTCCCACGAGGTCAGGGCGGGCGAGACCCCGCTGGCCGTCCGCGTACTGCCCGCGGAGCACCCGGAGTCGGTGGTGGTGCCGGAGGGCACGGTCATCGTGGAGCCCTTCCACGAGCTGCGCACCGAGCTGGAGCCGCGCCGCCGCCGGGGCTGGCTGGGTGCCCGCTTCCGTACCGCCGTGCAGAACACCGGGAACACCCCGGTCGACGTCGCCTTCACCGGCAAGCAGGCCGGGGAGGAGCTGCGGCTGGGGTTCACCCCGGCCCAACGGCGGCTGGAGCCTGGCGAGTCGGCGGAGGTGCGGCTCAAGGTCCGTGCGGCCAAGCTGATCTGGTTCGGCGAGCCGGTCACCTGGCCGTTCGAGGTGGAGGCCGCCGAGGCCGAGGCACCCGTCGAGGCGGTCAAGGTGGAGGCCTGGGGCCGGGAGCCCGTCCGGCCGGAGCCAGCGCAGCCGGAGACCGTACGTCCGGAGCCGATCCCCGGGGAGTTCCTCCAGCTGCCCGTGCTGCCCAAGTGGCTGCTGATCGTGCTGGCCGCGCTGCTGGCACTGCTGCTGGCCTGGTTCGCGCTGGTCCGGCCGGCGGTGAAGAGCACCGCGAAGCAGGCGGTGACCGAGGCCGCGCAGGAGGAGGCGGCCCGCGAGCGGCAGCAGGGCGCGCCCACGCCGGGCGGTCCGGACAGCCCGGGCGGAAACCAGGGTCAGGGCACCGGCCCGGACGCGCCGGGCACACCCGGTGGCACCGGCGGTTCCGGTACGGGTCAGGGGACGGGCTCCGGTACGGGCGGTACGGGCGCCGGGGGCGGCGGCCAGAGCTCCGCGACCATCGACGTGGAGTCCGGGGCCGGGGCCGAGGAGCAGGGGACGTACCAGGTTCCGGCGGGCAAGGTCTTCGGCATCACGGACCTCGTGGTGGCGAACTTCCAGGGCGACGAGGGGGTGCTGACGATCTCCTTCGGAGAGCGGAAGATCACCACCATCGCGCTCGAAACCTTCCGCAACCAGGACTATCACTGGGTCACCCCCATTCAGATTCCGGAGAACGCCACGGTCACCGCCGCCGTCACCTGCTCCAAGCCCGGCACTCCGGCGACCGGCACACAGGCTTCGGGCTGCCATCAGGTGATTAACGTCAGTGGCGTACTCAGCGATCTCGCACGGTAGAACACCGCCGAAACGGCAACGCCGAGCGCTCCGCCGCACCTATAGGTCACGACAACAGCAGATACCCGGCCCCGGGGGAAACCCGGCGTTCCGAGCGATGGCGGATTCATCCTCCTGAATCCGCCAGAGGTCTATGCCAATTCGGTCATGCGCGACGCCGCCGACCTGAGAAGAATATCCGGCTGCGGCGGGTCGGAGCACGAACAGGCCTGATCAGAGCCGTTACTGACGGTTCGGAGAAAGGCGCCGGGCGCCCGATCGGAACGGTCGGGCGCCCGTTTACGTGGGCAGAAATGGGCCGGATGACCCCACCTTCTGGGCGCATTCTGGCCGAATCCCATCAGTCCGCCGCGATTCCGGGAGGACCAGGTACGGGTTTTCGCCATCCGGCGTTCATCGAGGAAAAGAGATACCGAACACATCGCCACCGGGAAGCGGAATCTGAGATTCCGATGAATCCCCGGAACGCCGGCCGGAGCGGAAACAGTTCCGTGACCCGCTGTTCCCCGTCGCCCCATCTCGGGACGCCGGAATATGCCCCGCCCGCGCGAATGCCCAAGCGGCACGGGGGAGGTCCGCCAAGGGCAGCATTCGGCCCCGTAAGGGTGCCCGGGAAGGCAGTGTCGCTGCCCCGCGCCCAGGACTTTGAGACCTACTCCCGGCCACCACCGCCGGGCAAGACTGGCCGGTGAACGAGTGACCACCCCGAAGGAGCGAGCATGCCGTCGTACCTCACCCCCGGTGTATACGTGGAGGAGGTGCAGTCCGGAGCACGGCCCATCGAGGGAGTCGGCACCGCGGTCGCAGCCTTCGTCGGCTTCGCCGGGACGGGCCCCTTCCACCAGCCCACGCTGGTGACCAACTGGGACCAGTACGTCCAGGCGTTCGGCACCTTCACCGCCGACACCTACCTCGCCCACGCCGTCTACGGCTTCTTCGCCAACGGCGGCGGCGCGGCCTACATCGTGCGCATCGGCGGCCCCGCCCAGGGCGCGTCGGACTCCACGGCCCCCGGCGCCGTCTCCCAGGAGCCCGCCCCCGTCGCCCTCGGCGGCTTCCTGGTCGCCGCCAAGTCCGGCACCGGCGCGGACCTCTCCGTGGAGATCGCCGACCCCGAGGGCGAGAACCCCCCGGAGGACCGCTTCAAGCTGCTGGTCCGCCAGGCCGGCAAGGTCGTGGAGACGTACGACGTCTCCACCCGCAAGAACGTCAAGGGCTATCTGGTCACCCAGGCCCGCGACTCCAAGCTGATCCAGGTCACCGAGCAGCCCGGCACGGCCCAGAGCCGGCCCGAGAAGCAGACCGTCGCCCTCGCTCCCGCCCCGGCCTCCGGCACCCCCGGCTCCGGCGTGGCCCGCCTCGACGCCTCCGAGTACGTCGGCGACGCCGCCGCCCGCACCGGCTTCGGCGGCCTGGAGTCGATCGACGAGATCACCATGGTCGCCGTCCCGGACCTGATGAGCGCCTTCCAGCGCGGCGAGATCGACGCCGAGGGCGTCAAGACCGTGCAGCTCGCGGTCATCTCGCACTGCGAGCAGATGGGCGACCGGGTCGCCGTCCTGGACACCCCGCCCGGCATGAACGCCCAGCAGGTCCGCACCTGGCGCAACGACGACGCCGGCTACGACTCCCGCTACGCCACCCTGTACTACCCCTGGGTCAAGGTCTTCGACCCGGCGAGCGGCCGCAACTCCCTGGTCCCGCCGAGCGGTCACGTGGCCGGTGTGTGGGCGCGCAGCGACGGTGAGCGCGGAGTCCACAAGGCCCCGGCCAACGAGGTCATCCGCGGTGCGGTGGACCTGGAGATCCGGCTCAGCAAGGGCGAGCAGGACCTGCTGAACCCGATCGGCGTCAACTGCGTGCGGGCCTTCCCGGGCCGGGGCATCCGCATCTGGGGGCCCGGACCCTCTCCTCCGACCCGGCCTGGCGCTACCTGAACGTGCGCCGGCTCTTCAACTACCTGGAGGAGTCCATCCTCCTGGGCACCCAGTGGGTGGTGTTCGAGCCGAACGACGACCGCCTCTGGTCCAGCATCCGGCGCAACGTCACCGCCTTCCTCACCGAGGAGTGGCGACGCGGTGCGCTGTTCGGCCGCACGGCCGAGGAGGCGTTCTACGTCCGCTGCGACCGGAGCAACAACCCGCAGGAGTCCATCGACCTCGGCCAGGTCGTCTGCGAGATCGGCGTCGCCCCGGTGAAGCCCGCGGAGTTCGTGGTCTTCCGCCTGGCGCAGTTCTCCGACAGCACCAGCCTCATCGACGAGTGACCAGCCCGGTCCTCCTCACCCCCTTCATCTCTCATCTTCACTAGCGGAACAGGTGGCACACAGTCATGGCAGAGGGCGACGCTCTTTCCACCCACGTATTCGGCGTGCAGCTCGGCGGCTATCTCGTGGAGTCCATCCAGGAGATCAGCGGCATGACCGTCGAGGAAGAAGTCGTCGAGGTCCGTCAGGTGACCGCCGAGGGCAAGCAGATCATCCGCAAGCAGCCGGGCGCGCGCCAGGCGGGCGAGGTGACGATCACCCGTGGACTCGACAAGAGCAGCGAGTTCACCACCTGGATCAAGGAGACGCTCAACAACGGGGCCGTCGACACCGCGCGCCAGAACCTCACGATCGAGATCAAGGACTCGACCGGTGAGACCGTCCGGCGCATCCAGCTGATGCAGGGCTGGGCATCCAAGTGGGAGGGCCCCTCGCTCAAGGCCGGCGAGTCCAGCGCGGCGACCGAGACGGTGACCATCACCTTCGAGGAGATCGTGGTCGAATGAGGCGCCGGACCGTCTCGCCGGGCAGCGGCCTCGAAGAGACCCTCGACAACCTGGCCGCCACGACCGCCGCACGCCAGGAGGCGCCGGCGCCCGCACCGGCGCCCGCCCGCGCACCGCAGCGCGAACGGGACTCGCTCCAGACGGAGTTCGCGTTCGAGCTGCCGCGCGGGTACGTCGACGACGAGGGCCAGTTGCACCGGCACGGCACCATGCGGCTCGCGACGGCCCGGGACGAGCTGCGCCCGCAGATCGACCTGCGGGTGAAGGAGAACCCGGCGTATCTGTCCGTGGTGCTGCTGAGCCAGGTCATCACCCAGCTCGGCACGGTCACCGATGTGCACGCGGGGATCGTGGAGCGGATGTACGCCACCGATGTGGCGTTCCTCCAGGACTTCTACCGCCGGATCAACAGCGAGGGCCACACGCACGCCGCGGTGACCTGCCCGCACTGCCACGACTCGTTCGAGGTGGACCTCTCGGGTGGGCGCCTGGGGGAATCGTGACGTACGCGCTTCCCCGGTTGCGGGAGGAGATCGCGTACGTCGCCTACCACTTCCATTGGCAGCGTGAGGACATTCTCGACCTCACCCACGCGGAACGTCAGCAGTGGGTGCGGGAGATAGCGCGGATCAACACCCGCGTCAACGAAGGCGGGTGATCGTGTGGGGCTCGGGGACTGGCTGCGCCGAACGGACCGGCCACGGCCGGGTCCGGAAGCCGGGGCCGGTGTGAGCTCCGGTGCCGGTGCCGATGGTGGTACGGGCGTGGGGACGGGTGCCGGGGCGGGGCCGGGGGCTTCCGGCTCCGGTTCTGCTTCCGGTTCCGGCTCCGGCTCCGGCTGGGACGGGGGCTGGCGTCAGGTCGCGCCGCCCACGGTGACCGTCGCCCGGTCCTCGATCGGGGTGAGCGACGGGCTGCGGTTCCGCTCCCAGCTCGCCTCCTGGCAGAACCCGACCCTCGGCGGCGAACTCGGCCACGCCGTACTGCCGTCCGCCCCGGTGGGCCTCATCCACGGCGTCGCCCGTCCGGGCGCCGCACGTTCCGCTTCCCCCGGGGGGCCACTGCTGCTGCGGGCGGCGCGGCCGGAGGGCGTCGAGAGCGAGGCGGCGACCGGGGCGGCTGGGGTGCCCGGTTCGGCCGGGCCTGCTGCGGCGGGGCGCGCGAGTGACCGGAAGCCGGTACGGAAAGCGGGGTCCGCGCGTTCTGTCACGGGCGCTACGGCCACGCCTGCCGTGCAGCGTGCCGCGACGGCGGAGGGGGCCGCGGCTGCTCCTTCGGCGTCGGCCGCGTCTTCGGTTCTGCCTCCGGCGTCGGCTCCTTCGTCGACCTCTTCGTCGGTTCCTTCGCCCGCTTCGGCTTCGGCTTCGGTGCAGCGTGCGCGGCCCGCCGCTGTACGTCCCCGGCGGACCGCGCCGCCCCTGACCGTCGCCCGGCGTCCGGCGATGCGGCTGCGGCAGATCACCGGGCTGCCGCAGGCCGCCCCTGCCCTTGCCGCGCCCGCCACCCCTTCCGCACCGACCGAAGCGGCCGCACCGACGGCTCCCGACACCGCGCAGCGGAGCGCCGCCGCTCGGCAACCGACCGCCCCCGTACGGCAGGAGAGCCCCGGCCGGGCGTCGGCTCCCGCCCCCGAGACCGTACGTCCCGCCCTCGGCAAGCCCCTGCGGGAACTGCCCTCCGGGGCCATCCCTTCCGGCCCGGCAGGGCAAGGGCAGGCCGCGCCGACTGCCCCGGCAGGGCAGGAAGCGGCGGCCATGCCGGTGCTTCAGCGCCGGACGACGGAGACCGCACCCCCAGCCTCACCAGCGGCGACGCCGTCACCGAGGCAGGCACCGCCCACGGCTCAGGTACCAACACCCGCACCCGCTCCCGTCCGGAAGGCCCCGGCCACGGGCCCGGCGCAGCCATCGCCCGGCGCGCCCCGCCCGGCACCGCGCCCCGGCGCCCCTGGGTCCACCCCGCCCGCCGACGCGTCCGGCGGCCCCCGTACGCGAGGCGGGATCGGTACGCCCCTCACCTCGCTCCCGCCGACCGCCCGGGTCCAGCGCGACGCACCGCTCCTCGGTGACCGTCGCCGTACGCAGCCGGGTCCCTCGGGTACGCCGGCCCCGCGGAGCGCACCCGCGGGGGCCGCCACACCACCGCCCGCCCCGAGCGCCCCGCCCTCGATGCCGGTCCGCTCGGCACCGGAGCCCGGCCAGCCCTCTCCCGTACAGCGCGCGGTGGACGCAGACACGCCCGCACCCGGCAACGCCGCTTCCCCCGCCCCTCCCCCGGCCCCGGTCCGCATCCGGAACACCGGCCCGAGGCGGCCGGGCGGACGGGCTCCCGTCACACCGCCCGCGGCCAAGCCCTCCGTCGGCACCGAGGCGCTCCCGCCCACCGTCCAGCGGTCGCGCACCCTGCTCCCGGGCAGGGCTCTGAAGGTCAGCACCGGTTCGGCCGAAAGGTTCTCGGCAGCCCCGCCGACGACAGCAGCGGCGGGCGGCAGCACGGCCCGCCCGGTCGTGGCAGCCACCTGGCGCCGCGACGTACAGCAGTCGGCCCCCGGGAGCGCGCGGACCACCCGGAGCAGCCGCCCCCAGGCCGACAACGCACCGACCGGGGACGCCCGGACCGGGGAGCGCCGGGCGTCACCGGGTGCGACGCCCCGGCGCACCGCACCCCGCACCCGGCCCACCGAGCCCGCCCCGTCCGGTTCGCCACAGCAGCCCCGTACCCCCGGCCCGACTCCGGCGTCGGCCGCCCCGGCGCCCGGCGCCACCGTCCAGCGCGCCGCGCACACCACACCCGCACCCCGGCACACCACCAGCAACGCCCGCGGCCCGCAAGGCACCGCCGCCCCCCAGACCGAGCGCGCCACCAGCAGCGCCACCGCCCCGGCCAGGAGCCGGTCGTCCGCCATCGGGGGCGCGCTCCAGCGGCTCGTACAGCGCCGTCCGGTACGGGATGCGGCGGCGGCCACCACCCCGCCGTCGCCCAGCCCCGACGTCCGCACGCCCTGGCAGACAGTCCAGCGGGCCTCATCGGCACCGGCCCCCAGCACCGCACCCGCCGACCGCCCCAACAGGCGCACCACGCCCAGCGGGCACACCACCCACACCGCACACACGCCTGAGCGGCCCATCGCCCGCCCCGCATCCCCCACAGACACCTCACCGCCCACCATGCCGCCCCTGGCCTCCTCCGCAGCGCCCACCGCACCCCCGCAGGCCACCCCGTCCCACCGCCCCGTCCCGGTCGTCCGCCCGCATCCGCCCGTGGCCACCCCGCCCGGAGCCACCGTCGTGCCCGTCCAGCGGATGCCCCTGCCCGTCGTGCCCGACCCCGCAGGCCCCTCGCCCGCAGGCCCGACGCCCGGCGGCGACGCACCCCCGCCCGGCCCGCCGGCCCTCTCCGTACGGGTTCCACCGCGCCCGCACCCGTCACCCTCCGGGCCGAGCGGCACCACCGCCACCCCAGGGCAGCCCCCGGCACAGGCCCAGGTGCTGCAACGCGCCGCCGTCCAGGCCGGCATCACCGGCGTCCCCGTGAAGGCGGTCCCGCCGAAGGGCACGGGGAGCGGCGCGCCCAGGCCCGTTCAGCGTGCGGCCAAAGACACGTCCGGCCTCGCGCCCGCGGCCGAGACGTCGACGGCGAACGCGGCGAGCCGCATCTCCGGCGCCGATATCGAGGAACTGGCCCGCCGCCTCATCGACCCGGTGAGCCGGCTCATCCGCGCCGACGTGCGCCGAGGGCGCGAGCGCGCCGGACGGCTCCACGACGGCCGCCGCTGACAGCCGCGCCCCACCCCGTACGCCCCGGAAAGACGGCACAACCCGCAGGACCCGCACCGGCAGGGAAGAAGAGAAACGGCATGACGGACAACATCTTCGCGACGAGCGTGTTCTTCAAGCTCGTGATCGGCGGCAGCGACCTGGGGGCGTTCCACACCTGCTCGGGTCTGGGCGCCGAGGTCGAGATGGAGACGTACGCCGAAGGCGGCAACAACGGCTTCACCTGGCAGCTGCCGGGGCGCATCACCTGGACCAACATCACGCTGACCCGCCCGGTCACCGCCGACACGATGAAGATCGCGCGCTGGCTGAACGAGACCATCCAGCGGGTGGAGCCCAAGGACGGTGAGATCGTCGCGCTGCGGCCGGACCTGAGCCGGATCATCAGCTGGCAGGTGCAGGGCATCGTGCCCGTCCGCTGGCAGGGTCCGTCGTTCGACCCGGCCAACTCCCAGGCGGCGATAGAGACGTTGGAGATCGCGCACGAGGGCCTGGAGCCCTCCTGATGGACCACCGCCTGACCGTCCCCGCAGACCCGGAAGGAGGAACTCCATGTCACCCGCTCTCCGTGCGAGCCGTGCGCGCGCCCAACTGACCATCATGGAGCCGCCGTCGACCGTCGGCGCCAAGCCCGGCGGCAAACTCGCCCAGCTTACCCTCCAGTTCAACCCCTCGAAGCTGTCGCTGAGCAAGAGCACCGAGTGGCGGCGCACTCCGTCCCGGATGGCCGGGCAGTCCGCGCTGCCCGAGTTCGTCGGGAGCGGGCCCCGCTCGCTCTCCCTGGAGGTCTTCCTCGACGCGACCGCCACTCACGACAACTCCGTGGAGAAGGCGGTGGAGCAGCTGATGATCGCCTGTGTGCCCACGCCGACCAGCCTCGCGCGCAAGACGCCCGCCAGCCCCTGGGTGCGGTTCGACTGGGGCACGTCGAGGACGACCTCGTTCGACGGCGTGCTCTCCAACCTCTCCGTCTCGTACACCCTGTTCGACGTGGACGGGAAGCCGCTGCGCGCCACCTGCTCCCTCTCCATCGAGGAGGCGAGCGTCGATCCGGCCGGCCAGAACCCCACCTCGGGTTCGAAGGAGGCCCGGCGGACGCACCGGGTCGTGGCCGGGGACAGCCTGCCGCTGCTCGCCTGGCGTGAGTACGGCGATGCCACCGCCTGGCGGACGATCGCGCACGCCAACGACATCGACGACCCGATGCGGTTGGTCCCCGGCAGTGAACTCCTGGTGCCGGGAATGGAAGACCACCTCGCGGAGGGCGGCCGATGAGCCAGGCCTCCCCGGGGCGGTCCTTCGCCGCCGATCCGATCGTGGAGATACCCGCCGAGCTGCCGCTGGGCTGGGCCGCGCAGTTGGTGAGCTGTGTGGTCGACGAGAACGTCGGGCTGCCGGACACGGCCGTGCTGATGTACCGGGACCCGGACCACGATCTGCTGAGCGACAGCGGGATCACCCTCGGCACCCCGCTGAAGATCTCCGTCGTCACCGTGCAGGACCGGGTCCGGGAGCGGCTGTTCACCGGTGAGGTCACCGCGATCGAGCTGGACCACGACACCACCGGCACGTTCACCGTCATCCGCGCCCTCTCCAAGGCGCACCGGCTCCAGCGCGGCCGGAAGGTGGTGGCGTACCGGAACATGAAGACGGCGGACATCGTGCGCAAGGTCGCGGCGGGCGCCGGGCTGACCTGCGGCAAGGTCGAGGCGGCGCCGATCACGTACAAGCAGCTCACCCAACCCAACGTCTCCGATTGGGAGTTCCTCCAGCATCTGGCGGCCGAGAGCGGTGCGCAGGTGCGGGTGGACGACCAGGGCGTGCTCCAGTTCACCCGGCCGAAGCCCGCCTCCTCGGCCCCCTCGCCCGACACCCGGGCCGCGAAGAATCCGATGGTCCTGGAGTACGGGGACAACCTGCTCTCGCTGCGGGCCGTCGTGACCGGCGCGGACGGGGCCGGCGATGTGGAGGTGCGCGGCTGGAACGTCGACACCAAGACGCGGCTCGTGGCACGGGAGCAGTCCGTGCGCAGCGAGACCGTGACGCCCGGGATGAGCCCGTCGGTGGCGTCCGGGGCGTTCGGCGCGAGCGCCCGGGTGACCGTCGCCGACACCCCGTACCGCACCCAGGCGGAGACCACGGCCGTCGCCGGTGCGGTGGCGGCCCAGGTCAGCTCCGGCTTCGGCGAGATCGAGGCCGTGGCGTTCGGCAACCCGCAGCTGCGCGCGGGGGCACCCGTGGCCCTCGGCAACGTCGGCCCGACCTTCTCCGGCCGCTACACCGCCACCGCCGCCCACCACGTCCTGGAACCGGACGGCGGCTACCGCACCACCGTGATCGTCAGCGCCTCGCCCGACCGCTCCCTGGCCGGGCTGACCGGCGGCGGGGCCCCCTCGCGCGGTCCGCGCATGCCGGGGCTGGCCATCGGCGTGGTCACCGACATCCGCGAGGGCAGGGGCCAACGGGGCTGGGTGCGGCTGAAGTTCCCCTGGCTGGACGACACCTATGTGACCGACTGGGTCCGTACGGTGCAGTGGGGCGGCAACGGCGGCGGCGGCGTCTTCAGCCCCGAGGTCAACGACGAGGTGCTGGTCGGCTTCGAGCAGGGGCTGCTGGACAGCCCGTATGTGCTGGGCGGCCTGTACAACGGGATCGACCGGCCGTCCGAGCACGACGTGCCGCTCGTCGACAAGACCAGCGGCAAGGTCAACCGCCGTTCCCTGGTGTCCCGTTCGGGCAACCGGCTGGAGCTGCTGGACACTCCGCGCGGCCCGTCGGGGGTCCGGCTGGCCAGCGGGAACAAGCGGATGGAGGTCACGCTGGACGAACGGAGGAACGAGATCGCGCTGACCGTCTTCGCCCCCGGCTCCAAGCGGCCGCAGAGCTCCGTGACGCTCTCCTCCTCGGGCATCACCCTCGACGCCGGTACGGGGAACGTCGAGGTCAAGGGAGGCTCGGTGACCATCAACGGCAAGACGGGGGTCACCGTGAACGGTGGACTGCTCGCCGTACTGAAGGCCAAGCTGATCCGCATCAACTGATCCCGTACGCATACCCCCTGACGGACACTCAATCATTCTCACAGCAAGGAGAACCCCGGCCATGCCCCCCGCAGCCCGCTCGGGCGACAGCACCGCCCACGGCGGCGTGATCGGCACCCCGCCCCCGGGCGCGGTGACCGTCGCCACCGTGCTGATCGGCGGCCGGCCCGCGGCCGTCACCGGGAGCCTGCACGTGTGCGTGGTCCCCCCGCACGCGGCGCTCGGTCCGGGCAACGTGATCATGCCCAACCCGGCCGTGGCCATCGGCGGCCCCGTACTGATCGGCGGACTGCCCGCCGCCCGGATGGGAGACAAGACCACCTGCGGCGCGCCGATCATCAGCGGCGCGCTGAACGTCCTGATCGGGGGCCCGATGTGAGCGGCGACGGATACACCGGGAGCGTCGGTGGACACACCGGGACCGGAAACGGCGGTGGAAACACCGGGAGCGGCGGCGGTTACATCGCGCGCGGCGGCGGGTTCATCGGGCGCGGCTGGGGCTTCCCGCTGCGGACCGGCGCCACGGGCGGGATCGCCCTGGTGGAGCGGGACAAGGAGATCGAGGAGGCCATCGGGCTGATCCTCGGCACGGCACCGGGTGAGCGGCCGATGCGGCCGGAGTTCGGCTGCGGCATCCATGACTACGTCTTCGCGCCCGGCGACGGCGCGACCGCCGGGCGGATCGCCCAGGAGGTCCGTACATCCCTGGAGCGGTGGGAGCCCCGCATCGAGGTGACGGACGTGGTGATCGCGTTCGACGCCATCGAGGAGGGCACGCTCTACATCGACGTGCGCTACACCGTGCGGGCCACCAACGACCTGCGCAACCTGGTCTTCCCGTTCTACACGATTCCGTCCGAAGAGGGTTCTTCGGAAGCGTCGGAAGCAGAGGCCCGCTGATGGTCCTCCCCTCCCCCAACCTGGACGACCGCCGCTTCCAGCAGCTCGTCGACGAGGCGAAGCGGTACGTCCAGCAGCGCTCCCCCGAGTGGACCGACCACAATGTGTCGGACCCCGGGGTCACCCTGATCGAGACGTTCGCGTACCTGGTCGACCAGCTGCTGTACCGGCTGAACCGGGTGCCCGACAAGAACTACGCGGCCTTCCTCGACCTGCTCGGCGTGACCCTGTTCCCGCCGACCGTGGCCCGCGCCGAGGTCGACTTCTGGCTCTCCGCACCGCAGCCGGAGACCGTCCACCTGTCCGCCGGTACGGAGGTGGCGACGGCACGCGGCGAGACGGAGGAGCCGGTGGTGTTCACCACCTCCGAGGACCTGCCGATCGTGCCGAGCGAGCTGGTCCGGCTGGTCACCGCGCCGAAGACCGGCGACCAGACCGACCGCACCGGGCCGCTCGGAGCGGGCAAGGACATCCCGTGCTTCTCGCCGCGCCCGGAGCCGGGTGACGCGATGCTGTTCGGGCTGCCCACCGCCGTACCGCGCTGCGTCGTCGCCGTACGCCTGGACAGCCGGGTGGAGGGGGTGGGCGTCGACCCGCGTCAGCCGCCGCTGGTCTGGGAGGCGTGGGACGGGGCGCGCTGGGTGGAGTGCGCGACCGGTGACGACACCACCGGCGGGCTCAACCGGCCCGGCGAGGTCATCGTGTTCGTCCCGGCCGGGCACACCGCGTCCGTCGTCGCCGGTACGCGGGCGGGGTGGCTGCGCTGCCGGGTGACGCCGCCCGAGCCGGGCCAGCCGTTCTACTCCGAGTCGCCGACGATCCGGGAGGCCGAGGTCTTCACGGTGGGCGGTACGGCCGCCGTCGAACACGCGGAGACCGTCGTCGACGTGCCCCTCGGGGTCTCCGAGGGCGTGGCCGGGCAGCGGTTCTCGGTGAACCGGGTGCCGCTGCTGATGGACGGGGAGCCGCCGGTGGTCCAGGTGTCGACCGCCGAGGGCTGGCAGGTCTGGACGCCCGTGGAGCACTTCGGCACCTCCTCGCCCGGCGACCGGCACGTCCGGATCGACGCCGTCTCCGGGGAGTTCGCGTTCCCGCCGGAGGTGCGGGAGCCGGACGGCACGATGCGCGCGTACGGCGCCGTCCCGGAGAAGGGCGCCCAGCTCCGCGTCCCCCGCTACCGCACGGGCGGCGGGTCGGCCGGGAACGTGGCCCGGAACGCGATCTCCGTGCTGCGCAGCTCGGTCCCGTACGTCGCGGGGGTCGACAACCGTGAGGCGGCGACCGGGGGCGTGGACGGCGAGACCGTCGAGAACGCCAAGGTGCGCGCGCCCAACATCCTGCGGGTGCAGGAACGGGCCGTCACCGCACGGGACTACGAGGTCATCGCCCGCGAGGCGGCCCCCTCCCTGCGCCGGGTCCGGTGTCTGCCGGCCGTGGCGGGTGAGGCCGGTGCCGTACGCGTCCTGGTGGTGCCGGACGCGGTCCCCGACGAGGGCGGCCACCTGCGGTTCGAGCAGCTGATCCCCTCCGACCCGGTGCTCGCGGCCGTGTCGGAACGCCTGGACGAGCGCCGTCTGGTGGGCACCCGGCTGGTCGTGGAGCCGCCCGCCTACCAGGGCGTCACCGTGGTCGCCCGGCTGGTCGCGGCCCCGGCCGACGTGGACCGGGTGCGCGCGGAGGCGCTGGAGGCACTGTTCCGCCATATCGACCCGCTGCGCGGCGGTGCGGACGGTGCGGGGTGGCCGTTCGGGCGGCCGGTGCAGTACGGGGAGGTGTTCGCCGTGCTCCAAGGGGTGCGGGGCGCCGGGCTGGTCGAGGACGTCCGGCTCTTCCCGGCCGACCCGATCTCCGGGCGGCGCGGGGGCGCGGTGGACCGGATCGACGTGGCTCCGGGCGCGCTGGTCTTCTCCCACCAGCACCAGGTGATCGTCACGGCGAGCGGGCCGGGTGAGGGCGTATGAGCCGGGCCGCCGTACCCGGGCTGCCGAGCCGCTACCCGATCGGCGAACTGCTGCCCGCCCTGTACGCCGACGACGACCTGGCCCAGCGCTTCACGGCGGGCCTCGACACGGTCCTGGCGCCGGTCCTGTCCACCCTGGACAACCTGCCCGCCTACTTCGACCCGGCGCTCGCCCCGGCCGACTTCCTGCCGTGGCTGGCGACCTGGGTGGGCGCGTCCATCGACCCGACCTGGCCGCCGGAGCTGCAACGGGCCGTGGTGGCGCGGGCGGTGGAGCTGCACCGGTGGCGCGGTACCCGGCGCGGTCTGGTGGAGCACCTCCGGCTCTGCTTCGGCGTCCACGCCGATGTGCGGGACGGTGGGGGCGTGGCCTGGTCGTCCGAGTCCGGTACGGCTCTGCCTCCGGCCCCGACCGGTGAACTGTTCGTACGCGTCTGGCCGGTGGCCCCCGGGGTCACGGTGGACGCGGACCGGGTCCTGGACGTCGTCACGGCCTCGTGCCCCGTCCACCTCACCTGCCGGGTGGAGATCCTGCCGGGCCCACCGGAGCAGGCGCCCGGGACGACCGACGAGACGGAAGGCTGACGCGATGCGCTCGTGTCCGGCGTGCGGTACGGCGAACCGCGAGGACGATGATTTCTGCGGCAACTGCGGGTCGTATCTGGGGTGGTCGACGGAGCCTCGACGCGCTTCGGCGACACGGGATCCGGAGCCCATTCCGGAGCCGGAAACAGAGCCGGCGCCCGAGCGTAGGCGGGAGCCGGAGCGTGCGCCCGCGCCCGAACCGGATCCGGAGCCGGAGCGCGCACCGGAGCCCGTACGCGAGCGGCGTGCCGCGCCGGACCCCGTACCCGCTCCGGTCACGGAACCGACAGCACCGGCAGCACCCACAACTTCAGCACCTTCAGCAGAGCCGGAGGCACCGGCACCTCCGATCACCGCACCCCCCGCTCCCCCCGTCGTGCCCCCGCGCCCGACGGCGGACCCCACGCCTCCCGCGACACCGACGCCGACACCGCCACCCCCGCCCCGTCCGGGCGCCGCGCCGACGGCTGCCCACCCCACCCCCGTACCACCGCAACAGCCCGCCCCGGTACGCCCTGCGGCGCCCGCCGCTCCGTCCCGGGCGGAGCCCCCGGCCGAGGCGCCCATCGGGGCCGTTCAGCCGGCGAAGCCCGTGGCGCGGCGGCCTGTCGTGCGGCCGGTGGAGGAGGACGAGGCGCCGGACGGGCCGCCGTGTCCGGCCTGCGGGACCCCGAACCTCCCCGGGCGCCGGTTCTGCCGCCGCTGTGCGACACCCCTGCTGGCCAGGGAGGAGCCCGCACCCCTGCCGTGGTGGCGCACGGTGTGGCCGTTCCGCCGCCGGGTGCGGGTCCGGTCGGGCCGGGCGCTGCGGCGGATCCTGCTGATCCTGGCGGTCGTCGGGCTGCTCTTCCTGGGCTTCCTGTTCCTGCCGGCCGGGCGCGTGCTCTTCGAGGACGTCCGGGACAAGCTCGGCGGCACGGCGGAGATCAGCCCTTCCGGGGTGAGTGCGAGCGGTGCCGCCCCCGGTCATCCGGCAGGCGCGGCCATCGACGGAGTGACCAACAAATACTGGGGCGCGCCCGCCCTGGGCGCATCGCTGACGTGCACCTTCGGTACGCCGTTCCGGCTGGTCGGGGTGGTCCTGCACACCGGGGCGTCCAAGGAGCCCGAGGAGTTCCGGCGGGAGCCTCGGCCGACCCGGGCGGAGCTGATCGTCACCACGGCGGACGGCACCGTCCACGAGAAGGAGCTGACGCTCAACGACAAGCCGGGCGAGCAGACGGTACGGACCGGCATCAGCGATGTCGTCTCCGTCCAGCTCGTCCTGCGGGAGGCCGCCGGCCAGGTCCGGGGACGCCCGATCGCGCTGGGGGAGATCGAGTTCTTCAAGCGCACCTGAACGCCGTGGACTGCCACCGGACACCTGTCTTCGGACATCTGTCATCCGTCCGGGCGGTCCCGTTCAGAACCCGCAATCCGTCCAGTCCCGGAAGGGCACTCGATCCCCATAAGCGATCCCAAGGTTTGCAGGGGTCACACAGTTTCGGTCACGGCCGACTTCCCACAACGCTCAACTAGCGGTTGACTGGTCCTCACGCATGGTGACGCGTTCACCCTCGTCGGCCCGCCAACCCTGCTGCCACGACCTGGCCCCCGGTGGAGGAGAGAGGACACCGTTGACCGCCTCACCTCGCACGTTCGCCCCGGGGCCCGGACGGGTGAATGCCCGGCGGCCGGTTCCGGAGAGGCCGGCGCCCATGCGCGATCACCGGGAATGCGCGATGCGCATCGCCCGTCCGTACTCATTCGACGAGGGGCAGCAATGAGCCAGATAACGTTACCGGCGTTTCACATGCCGTTCGCCAGCGCAGGGTGCAATCCGGGTCTGGAGAAAACCAGGGAAGC
Source organism: Streptomyces griseus subsp. griseus (assembly GCF_003610995.1). NCBI lineage: Bacteria > Bacillati > Actinomycetota > Actinomycetes > Kitasatosporales > Streptomycetaceae > Streptomyces > Streptomyces griseus. The sequence goes on along the minus strand of NZ_CP032543.1, from coordinate 5,354,008 downwards.
CGCGTGGGAATGGGCGGAGACGGAGGGGCTGATTCTCTCCGTTCCGGCCCGCAGGAAGATGATCCGCACACGGCCCGAACTCTGGATCTCCCTCATCTTCCCGAAAGCGTCGCAAGACCATCTTGACCTCTTCTGCCAATGGCTGTTCTGGGCCTTCCTGGTGGACGACGAGTTCGACGACGGTCCGGCCGGGCGCGACCCCATGATGTGCGAGACCGCGATCACCCGCCTGGTCGACGTGTTCGACGGGGCGGCGCCGCACGGGCCGATGGAGCAGGCGCTCGCCGGGCTGCGCGACCGGACCTACCACGACCGGTCCCCGCAGTGGAACCGCCAGTTCCGGCGGGACACGGCGGCCTGGCTCTGGACCTACTACGCCGAGGCGGTGGAGCGGGCGGCCGGGCAGGTGCCGAGCCGGGCGGACTTCGCCAAGCACCGCCGGGACTCGGTGGCCATGCAGCCGTTCCTGGACCTGCATGAGATCACCGCCGGAATCGATCTGCCGGATTCCGCCCGCAGCCTGCCCGCGTACATCGCGCTGCGGAACGCGGTGACCGATCATTCCGGTCTCTGCAACGACATCTGCTCGTTCGAGAAAGAGGCCGCGCTCGGCTATGAGCACAATGCGGTACGGCTCATTCAGCGCGACCGCGGCTCCACACTCCAGGAAGCCGTCGACGAGGCCGGAATTCAACTGGCACGTATTGCCGAGCGCGTGGTGCGGGCCGAAAAGGAACTGATCGAGGAAATCGAGGCAGCGGGCATCAACGCCTCGACCAGGGCCGCTCTCGAACGCTGCATACAGGACTACCGGGGGCTCGTGCGGGGCGACTTCGACTATCACGCACGCGCCGAGCGCTACACGCGGCCGGATCTGGTGGAGCTGGACGAGCGGAATTCGATGTCGCGGTATTTCGCCGCCTGAGAGCACCCTGCGCCACCCACAGCACCCCTTGGCGCCGCACAACACCGCGCGGCACCCCACGGCACCCGCGAAGTGGCCAGCGCCTGGAGGGCGGCCTGACCTGGACGTTCACGGCCGGTCAGCCGCCTGGGTGGTGTCGCGGGCGGCCACCATGGGGCAGGCATACGTCCATGTCGACAGCAAGAAGGCCGCCACGGTGGACTGAAGTCGTCCACCACCAAGTACCGGGACGCGATCCGGCCACAGTCCCGGCCGACCAGTGCCAAGCACACGGTCAAGATCGTGGTGGTCGGTACGAAGGGCCGCCCGGCCGTGACGACGGACGGGCTGGTCCACCTGAAGCAGGCGCTCCACCACCGCACCGCGAGAGGGGTTGGCACACACCATGTCCGACATCGTGGAGGCCATGGCCAGGACCGTGCAGGGCACGGTGCGCGGTGCGGTGGAGCGGGGTGTCGCGGTCTTCCGCGGCATTCCGTACGCGGCTGCGCCGGTGGGCGCCCGGAGGTTCCGCGCGCCGGAGCCGCCGGAGCCGTGGGAGGGCGTGCGCGACGCTCTCACGTTCGGGCCCACCGCCCCCAAGCGCCCCTACGCCCCGCCGCTGGACCGGCTGCTGCCGGACCCGGCGGTGGCGGGCGAGGAGTGGCTCAACCTCAATGTGTGGACGCCCTCGCTTCCACCGGGGACCGAGGGGCTTCCCGTACTCGTCTGGATCCACGGCGGCTCGCTGGTGCACGGCTCATCGGCGGTGCCGGTGTACGACGGGGCCGCGTTCGCCCGGGACGGGGTGGTGCTCGTCTCCGTCAACTACCGCCTGGGTGTCGAGGGCTTCGGGCTCTTCCCGGACGCGCCCGCCAACCGGGGGCTGCTGGACCAGCTGGCCGCCCTGGAGTGGGTGCGGGACAACATCGCGGGGTTCGGCGGCGACCCGGACCGGGTGACGGTGGCCGGGGAGTCGGCGGGGGCGGTGAGCATCGCCGCCCTGCTGGCCACGGACCGGGCGGCGGGGCTGTTCCGGCGGGCGGTGCTCCAGAGCGGGGCGCCCGCCGCGCTCACCCCGGAGGCCGCGCGCGGGACGACCGAGCTGATCGCCGAGCGGCTCGGCGTCCCCGCCACGGCCGCCGCGCTGGCCGCCGTGGATCCGGAGGCCCTGCTGACCGCGCAGACCGAGGTGACGAGCGGCGGCAACCCGCTGACCGGCCGCAACTCCTTCCAGCTCGTGGTCGACGGCGAGCTGCTGATCCAGGACCCGGCCGACGCGCTGCGGGCGGGCGGGGCGGCCGGGATCGATCTGCTGATGGGCACGAACACCGAGGAGTACCGGCTCTGGTTCGTCCCCGGCGGCCTGACCGAACGGCTCAGCCGGCTGAAGCTGCGCCTGGCGCTGCTGAAGTTCAAGGTCCCGAACGCGACCGCCCGCACCTACCGGGCCAACCGCCCCGACGCCACCCCCGGCGAAATCCTCGGCGCCCTCGCGACGGACCTGCTGCTGCGGGTCCCGCTCAACCAGCTGGCCGACGCGCGGGCCGGGGCCCCGGGGTCGACGTACGTCTACGAGTTCGGCTGGCCCTCCCCCGTACAGCGGCTCGGTGCCTGTCACGCGCTGGAGCTGGGCTTCGTCTTCGACACGCTCGCCCACCCCGACACGGTGGCCCTGACCGGCCCGGACGCCCCGCAGGAGCTGGCGGACGCGATGCACCGGGCGTGGGTCGACTTCGCGACGACAGGTGCTCCGGGGTGGCCGTCCTGGGACGCGGACCGGCCGGTGCGGTTCTTCGGGCCCGGCGCCCCGGCCCTCGTGCTCGCCCCGCGCGACGACGAGCTGCGGGGCTGGGAGCCGTACCGGAGACAGGGCTAGGCCGTTTCTTTCGGATCATCTGATCGCTGGTGCGCAGTGGGCGCGGATCGAGCCATTGCTACCGGACTGGACGCCGAGGCATGGCGGGATTAGCGGAGGCCGCGCGCTACGCCGAAGTCCGTCGCGGGGGACCCGGTCCGGTGAAGTCGTGATAATCGCTGGATGCAACGTCGGTCCGACCTTAACCTTCGCACGGTGAGTCACTATGCGATGTCAGCCGAGGATGCACGCGCGCTTCTGGAGCGGCTCCACGCCCACGGCGTAGATGCATGTGTGGGCGGTGGGTGGAGCGTTGATGCACTGCTCGGCAAGCAGACGAGAGATCATTCCGACCTCGATCTATGGGTGCCGGCCGCACATCTTGACCCACTGTTCGTTGCGTTGGGTGAAGCCGGCGTCGACCGAATCTTCCCGTGGCCAGGTGACAGGCCGTGGAACTTCGTCCTGCACGACGGCGCACGGTTGCGGGTTGACCTGCACCTCTACGAGTCGCTTGCGGATGGATCGCTGCACTACGGATCCGTGGTGGATGGCGATTCCTTTCCGGCCGAAGCACTCGCCGGACACGGTTTCATCGCCGGGGCCACGGTGCGTTGCGAGTCGGCCTGGTGGGCGGTGCGCTGCCATACGGGATACCCGGCTCGTGATGTCGATCGCCACGATGTCCCTTTGCTGTGCCGGAAGTTCGGGATCCCGCTGCCAGAAGGTTTCGCGCCTTGCGTCCCCTGAGCCGTTTCCTTGTCCGCGGGTTGCGGGTTGCGGGATGACCGCCCGGATCCCGCGCCGCCGCAGGTGACGACGGATCGCCCGCGACGAGTAGGCCTTGTCAGCCAGGACCGCATCCGGGGTGATTCTGGGTCGGCCGATCGGCCGGGGCACACGTAACCGGCTCATGACCTGCTCGAATGCCGGTGCGTCTCCGGCCTGGCCCGGTGTGAGGACGCCCGCTAGGGCCGCATCGAGATCCCGTGCGGGTCGGGGACCGCGGTGAGGATCGCCGAGACGACCACGACCGCGCCCAGCACGGCCTGTTCGCGGCGGGCGAGACGGTGGGCGACGGCCGGGTCGGTGTCCCGGAGCATCCGCCGCCGGGCCGCCACCGCCAGCGCGCTGACCACCGCCATCAGCGCCACCTTGACCAGCAGGGTGCGCCCGTAGGCGGAGGTGAACACCACGTCCAGCGGCAGCCGTCGCAGGGTCGAGACGGTGCCGGTGGCGGCGAGGGCCACGTACAGCCAGATCGCCAGGCGCGCGTACCGGCCGAGCAGCGCACGGGCGGCGACGGGCGACCCGCGCCAGAGCCACATGGTCCGCAGGACGTACAGCAGCCCCCCGGTCCACAGAGAAGCGGCGGTCAGGTGGACGACGGTGAGCGCGGCGCCGATCTCCGGGCTGTACGCCTCCGGGTGGGCGCGGATGGCCTCCGCGCCGATGACGACGGCGAGCGGGGCGAGCGCGAGGGCGGGCCGCCTGCTCGCGGCGCACCCGGCGGCGATGAAGAGCCCGTTGGCGATGATGAGGAGGAGCCCGCCGTCCCGGGTGGCGTACGTCGCGGTGATCCCGAGCCCGCTGACGGCGGCGAGCTGGATGATCTGCCCGGCAGCGGCGGCGGCTCCGGCGAGCGCGGCGTACCCGGACCAGCTCCGTACGGCGGTACGGGGGCGGCCTCGGACGGGGAGGCTGAGCTGCGCGGCGAGCAGCTCGCCGAGGTGGACGGCGAGCGCGGTGAAGAGGGCGGTACGGAGCAGGGTGGTGAGCCCCGCGCCCGGTATCCGCAGCTCCCCGGTGCCGCGTGCGGCGAGCCCGGGGCCGAACACGGCTATGAGGATCGCGAGGAGCCCGGCGGCGGCCAGGGCGGCCGTGGCGGGGAACCGGGAGGGGGCGGAGAGCCGGGACGGCTTCCGGCCGGACCCGTCGCCGGAGGCCGGGACCACGTCGGGCGCCAGCGCGACGGGCCGTACGACGACGGACCGGGCGATGGTCGCCGCGTCGGCCGGCGCACCGGCCGACGGCGGAACGGGACCCGAACCGGCGGCCGGCAGAGGGGCACCGGACTCGGCGGCCGGCAGACCGGGACCGGAATCGGTGGCCGGGAGACCGGCTCCGGTGGCCGGCGTACCAGGTCCGGACAACGACGTCCCCGAGCCGGACGGCGAGCTGCCGGAGCCGGACGGCGGCGTCGGTGCGGCCGGATCGGCCGGAGGTCCGGAGAGCATCACGGCTCGATCCTCTCCGGTGGCCCCATACCCGGCAAACCGGACAGGTCCCCGACCGGCCCAAGCCGGCCGGGGTCCCGTCGTGGCTCAGGCCTTGTTCTGCGCGGCCCAGAACTCGTCGAAGGTGAGCAGGCCGTCACCGTTGCCGTCGTGGGCGTTGATGATCGCCTGGGCCACCGTCTCGGTGACGAACGGGTCGCCCAGCTGCGCCATCGCGCTCTTGTACTCGTTGGCCGTGATGAGACCGTCGCCGTTCGCGTCGAACTTCTCGAATACCGTCCGCGCCGACTCGATGTCCGCCACTGTTCCCGCCCCTTCGTGGTGCCGAATGTCGGGATCAGATTATCGGGCCGTACGGGTGACGGATGCGGCGGTCAGGTCAGGGGCCGGGAACGGGCGGTCTCCGGTGCAGCGGCCCTGACGTCAGCTCAGCAGCTCCGTGGCCGTCACCGCGTGCAGGCCGCGCCGGTCGATCTCGGTGAGGAGCAGGGGCAGCGCGGCGACGGTGACCGGCCGGGCGAGGCTCAGCCCCACCACGGAACCGGGCCGCAGTTCGCCCGTCACCTTGCGCAGGACGGCCGGCACCCCGGTCGCGGTGTGGTCCAGGGACTCGACATCGTACGAGAGGACGTGCGGGTAACCGGCCCGCCGGGCGAGGTGCTGGACGAGCGGGGTGGCGCCGGGGCCGGGCGAAGGGCGGAACCAGGTGCCGATGGAGCCGGTGAGCCGGCGCAACCGCCGGGCGCAGGCGGTGATCTCCTCGTACACCGTGCGCTCGTCGAGGGTGGTGAGGTCGCGGTGGTTCTGGGTGTGGTTGCCGATCTCGTGGCCGCCGTCGAGGACCCGGCGGGCCATGGCCGGATGCGCGTCCAGCCAGCTGCCGACGGCGAGGACGGTGACCCGGGCCCCGGCCCGTTCGATCCGGGTGAGCGCGGCGGCCGCGAGGTCCGGGTCGCCCCGGCCCTCGAAGGTGAGGGCGACGCGGGGCCGGTCGCGGGGGCCGTGGGTGATCCGGACGGGCTGCCCGGGAAGGCGGCGCGGGGCTCGCACGGCGGCGGGCGTGGGGGTGGACGGGTACGACGGGGAGGGCGCGGGCGCCCCGCCGACCACGGACGCCGCACCCTCCGACCCCCTCGCGCACCCCGCCGTCAGGGCGGCGGCGAGGATCGCGGCCCCGGCGCCCAGCGCATCGCGACGGCGCACCGGCGCCCTGCGTCCCTCCATGCCCGACCACCTCGCGTTCCGCGGATTCCCCGGGACACAGTAGAGGTGGAACGGGCGAAATCTCACGATTGACCGATTGACGGAATGATCTATGAATCATTCAGGTCGCGCCATAAGGATGCATGGAAAGCCAGGCGAGTGACCGAGCCCACCTGCGATTCAGTCAAGAAATGCCCGCCATGCCCGAGAATCACCCGTAATGCGTCTTTGGCACCGAGGTCGCCCGTCTGCCATAGTCGGAGCCACGACCCCCATCGACCCGGGCGAGGTCGCCATCAGCGGCCGTGGACACACCCCACATTCCACGGCCAGCCACAGAAGCCCCCGCAGCGCCGCACCACGGCCGACCGGGGGCTTCTGCGCGTCCGGCACGTGTCAGCGGTCGGAGATCCTCATCTCGAACCAGGTGGTCTTGCCGCGCGGCAGCAGATCGACGCCCCACCGGTCGGAGAGCTTGTCGACGAGGAAGAGGCCCCGGCCGCTGATGTCCATCTCACGCACCGGCATCAGACACGGCAGCCCGCGCGAGGGGTCCCGCACCTCGATCCGGATCCAGCCCCGGCGGCGCACCATCCGTAACCCGAAGACGCGGGCGCCGGTGTGGCGCACCGCGTTGCCGACGAGCTCGGAGACGAGGAGCACCGCGTACTCGGCGGTCTGCGGCGAGAGCGCCCACTGCCGGAGCACCACACAGGAGGTGAGCCGGCGGGCGGTCGCCGCGGACTCCGGCCGCGACGGCAGCAGGACTTCCTTCTCGGTCGGATTTCCGAACAACTCCAGCGCCTTGAACGCCTGTTCGTCATCCATGCCCGACGTCCAGCGTGCCGCGGTCGCGCTGCTGCGCGGTCGCGGCTGATCCACACCCTCCAGGCCCGCCATGCCCACCATCATGGACGCAGAATTCGCCCGCCGGGGCCGTTCCGACGGAATCCGCCCCCCGGAACACTCCATTCCGCACAGGGCGCTTGGCATATGCCAGAGGCAGAACGAGGCCTTTCGGGGCCTCGCTGAGCTGCGGCGATGCACCGCCCGGGCGGGATTACCCCGAGGGAGACGGCACCGGGCCTTAAGGTTGCCTTAAGGCCCGGATAATCCGCTCGGAGGGATGAACCCGCGTCAGAAGTGCATCCGGGAGAGACTTTCGGAGAAAAGGCGCCCGGAGAAAATCAGAGGAACTTCGCCTTCCCCGGGCCCTCCTCCACGAAGCTGCGCATCCCGCGCTCGCGGTCCTCGGTGGCGAACAGCCCGGCGAACCAGTTCCGCTCCACGGTGAGCCCGGTGTCGATGTCCGTCTCCAGACCCGCGTCCACCGACTCCTTGGCCGCGCGCAGCGCCAGCGCGGGCCCCTTCGCCAGCTGGGCGGCCCAGGCCTGCGCCTGCTCGTAGACCTCGGCGGCCGGAACCACCCGGTCCACCAGACCGAGCGTCAGGGCCTCCTCGGCCTTGACCATACGGCCCGTGAAGATGAGGTCCTTGGCCCGGGACGGCCCGATCAGCCGGGCCAGGCGCTGGGTGCCGCCGGCGCCCGGGATCAGCCCGAGCAGGATCTCCGGCTGGCCGAGTCTGGCGTTGTCCGCGGCGATGCGGAAGTCGGCGCAGAGGGCCAGCTCGCAGCCGCCGCCGAGCGCGTATCCGGTGACGGCGGCGACGACGGGCTTGGGGATGCGGGCCACGGCGGTGAAGGAGTCCTGGAGCGCCTTGGAGCGCACGACCATCGCCGTGTGGTCCATCGCCTGCATCTCCTTGATGTCCGCACCGGCCGCGAACACCTTCTCGCCGCCGTAGAGGATCACCGCGCGCACGTCCTCGCGCCGGGTGGCCTCCTCGGCGAGCTCCCGGAGCCGGTCCTGGACCGCCACGTCCAGGGCGTTCATCGGCGGCCGGTCCAGCCGGATGGTGCCGACGTTGTCGCGTACTTCGAGGGTCACAGTCATGCAGGCAGGTTAACCACTGCTAACGCGGGCGGGCCCGGTGCTGTCGGTCACAGCACCGGGCCCGCCGGGATCGTACGGAGGGGAGCAGCGGCCGGGGCCTACTTCTTCCACTCCTCCCAGTCCATGTTCCAGCCGTTGAGGCCGTTGTCCGGCTGGATCTGCTTGTCCTTGGAGTTCTTCACGACGACCACGTCACCGATGAGCGACTTGTTGTAGAACCAGGCCGCCGGGGTCTGGCTGTCGTAGCCGCCGCGCACATCGCGCAGACCGACACAGCCGTGGCTGGTGTTGGTGTTGCCGAAGATCGAGGAGGCGCCCCAGTAGTTGCCGTGCAGGAAGGTGCCCGAGGTGGAGAGCCGCAGGGCGTGCGGCACGTCCTTGATGTCGTACTCGCCGCCGAAGCCGACGGTGTCGCCGTTCATCCGGGTCACCTTGAGCTTCTCGCTGATGACCATCTGACCGTTGTACGTGGTCGTCGCCGGAGCGCCCGCCGAGATCGGGATGTCCTTGATCTGCTTGCCGTCCCGGACGACCTTCATCCGCTTGGCGCTCGCGTCGACGGTCGAGACCTGGCTGCGGCCGATGGTGAACTTCACCGTCCTGGCCTGCTGGCCGTAGACCCCGGGCCGCCCCTCCACGCCGTCCAGGTGGAGCTCCACGGTCACCTTCGTACCGGGCTTCCAGTAGTGCTCCGGGCGGAAGTCGAGGCGGTCGTTGCCGAACCAGTGGCCCTCGATCTCGACCGGCGGCTCGGAGGTGACCTTGATGGCCTTCTCCACCGCGGCCGGCTCGGTGATGCCCCGGGTGAAGTTGATCGAGACCGGCATGCCGACCCCGACGGTGGAGCCGTCCTCCGGCGTGTAGTGGCCGATGAAGGTGTTCTCCGGCACCAGCGTGGTAAAGGTGGTGTCCTTGGCCGACTCCCGGCCCTTCGGGTCCTTGGCGACCGCGTGGACCGCGTACTTGGTGGCGGCGGCGAGGTGCCGCTCCGGCACCCAGCTCGCGCCGTCGGCCGCGATCTCGCCCGCGACCTCGTTGCCCTTGGGGTCGGCGACCTTGACCGTGGTCAGCTTGCCCTGCGCGGCGGTGATCTTCAGCGCGCCACTGGTGGCCACCGACTTCGCGCCGTCCTCCGGCGCGATGGTCACGACCGCCTGCGAGGCCGTGGTGTCCTCCGCCTTCGGGCCTTTCGCGGCGCCGCCCTTGCTTCCCGCTTCCGCGTCCCCGCCGCACGCCGTCACCAGCAACAGCATGGCGCCCAGCACCAGGGCCAGGGGCCCCGATCCGCCGCGCCGCTTCCTGCCCGCCCCGGCCGATGCCCCCGATATCGGCTGCACGTTCACTGTGGTTGTCTCCCCTCGCCGGGCCCGGCACTCAAGCCATGGCCCGCATCCCCCGCGCGCAGCACATACGCGCTCCAGCGCAAGACAACCACACCGAGGGTGCGTTGGATCCCCTCCGGAATGTCACCGTTCCGTCCCAAGTGGCGGGCAGAGCCGTGCAGGTGGGACGGGGTGCGGGGCGCCCCCGACGCAGGGGGCGCACCGCACCCCGGGAGTCAGCGCGGGACGGGTGCGTAGCGGCCGGGTCTCAGCGCCGGGCGGAGACGCCGCACCCGGAGGCTCATCGCCGGGCGGGGGCGCCATACCCGAGGTCTCAGCGCCGGGCGGGGCGCCGCAGCCGGGGTCTCAGCGCAGGGCCGAGCCAGCCGTCCACTTCTTCCAGCCCATGTTCCAGCCGCTGAGCCCGTTGTCCGGAGCGACCTTCTTGTCCTGGGAGTTGACGACCTCCACCACGTCCCCGATCAGGGTCCGGTCGAAGAACCAGCCGCCCGGCGTCGTCGCGCTGCCGCCCTTCGCGTCGCGCAGCCCGATGCAGCCGTGGCTGACGTTCTCCTCGCCGAAGACCTCCTCATCGGCCCAGTAGTTGCCGTGCAGGAAGGTGCCGGAGGTGGTGAGCCGGATGGCGTGCGGGACGTCCTTGATGTCGTACTCGCCCTTGCCCTTCTCGTCCGTGAAGCCGACGGTGGCGCCGTCCATCCGGGTCACCTCGTGCAGCTCGGAGACGACCATCTTCCCGTTGTAGGTGGTCGACTTCGGGGCCCCCGCGGTGATCGGGACCGTGCTGACCAGCTCCCCGTCCCGGCGCACCTCCATGGTCTTGGCCTCCGCGTCGACGAGGGAGACCTGGGAGCGGCCGACGGTGAAGGTGACCGTCTTGTCCTGGCTGCCGTAGACCTTCGGCGCGCCCTCCACATCCCGCAGCCCGATGTCCACCGTGACCTCGGTGCCCGGCTTCCAGTACGTCCGGGGGCGGAAGTCGAGGCGGTCCTTGCCGAACCAGTGGCCCACGACCTCCACCTCCGGTTTCGCGGTCACCCGGATGGCCTTCTGGACGGCCGCCCGGTCGGCGATGGGCCGGTTGAAGGAGAAGGAGACGATCATGCCCGTGCCCACGGTCGACCGGTTCTCCGGCTTGAAGTAGCCGATGAAGCGGTGTTCGGGGACGAGCGTGGTGAACGTGGCGTGGCGGGCCGAGCGCTGTCCTGACGCGTCCACCGCCACGGCGTCGACGCTGTACTTCGCGGCCAGGGCGAGCCGGGCCGCGCCGGGCTCCGGGTTCCAGGAGAGCCCGTCCTCGGCGATGCGGCCGGCCACCGTCTGCTGCTGGGCGTCCTCGATCCGCATCACCTTGACGCTCTCCAGCCGGCCGTCGGGGATCGTGACCCGGATCGGGGCCTCCGCGTCGACCTCCTTCGCCCCGTCCTCGGGAAAGATGCTGATCACATCCTTGGAGGAGCCGGATTTGCCGTTGAGCAGGGCCTCCCTCGTATCGGTGCAGCCGGTCAGCAGGACCAGCACGGTGAGCAGTCCTGCCCATGTCAGCACGGCGGCCGAGCCCGCCCGTGCGCTCTTCGCTACGTGGTTCACGCTCCCCCAACGACCAGGGCCGGTCGGGGGAAACGTGAGTGCGGGCCCCGCGGTGGGCAGAACAGAGGGAAGGACTACCAAGGAGAGGGCCGCGGCCGGGACGTCGCGCGCCCCTTTTCCGGTGCCCGTCCTCATGAGCCGCGGGAGGCGACACGGTGTCGAGCGCAGCCGAGCAGGAGGCAGTACAGGAACCGACGGGAACGGCGGTGCGGCCCGGGGAACCACCCGGCACCCGTACGGACATGACGGAGGCCGTACGCAGACAGGACCCGAACGGCCTACGCCTGGAGGTGACGGAGGCCGTACGGGCCGAGCCCCGTGCCCCCGTCGTGTGGCCCGGGGCGCCGATGCCGCTCGGGGCCCGCTTCCGGGTCGGTCCGGACGGGGTGGCGGGCACCAACTTCGCGCTCTGGGCCGGCGGGGCCGAGGCGGTGGAGCTGTGCCTCTTCGACGAGGACGGCGCCGAGACCCGCTGCCCGCTGACCGAGCTCACCCACGAGATCTGGCACGGCTTCCTGCCGGGCGTCCAGCCCGGTCAGCGGTACGGCTACCGGGTGCACGGCCGCTGGGACCCGTGGACGGGCGCCCGCTGGAACGCGGCGAAGCTGCTGCTTGACCCGTACGCCCGTGCGGTCGACGGCACCTTCGGCCTGCCGCCCGAGGTGTACGGCCATATGCGGGACTGGCCCGACCAGCATGTCGCCGACACCGTGCGCGACGAGCGGGACTCGGCTCCGTACGTCCCCAAGGGCGTCGTCGTCCACGATGACGACGACTGGGTCGAGGACCGCCGCCCCAAGACCCCGTGGGCCGACTCGGTCATCTACGAACTCCACGTACGCGGCTTCACCAAGCTCCATCCGGACATCCCGCCCGAGCTGCGCGGCACCTACGCCGGTCTCGCGCACCCGGCCGCGATCGGCCATCTGACCCGGCTCGGGGTGACGGCCGTCGAACTCCTCCCGGTCCACCAGTTCGCCCACGAGGACCATCTGCTGCGGCGCGGGCTGCACAACTACTGGGGCTACAACTCCATCGGCTACTTCGCCCCGCACGCCGACTACTCCGCCTCCGGCACCGCCGGCCAGCAGGTCGGCGAGTTCAAGCGGATGGTGCACGCCCTGCACAGCGCCGGGATCGAGGTCATCCTCGACGTCGTCTACAACCACACCGCCGAGGCCGGCGAGCTGGGCCCGACGCTCTCCCTGCGCGGCATCGACAACCGCGGCTACTACCGCCTCCAGAACGACCCCCGCCGCTACGCCGACTACACCGGCTGCGGCAACACCCTGCACGTCGTCCAGCCCCAGGTGCTGCGGCTCATCACCGACTCGCTGCGCTACTGGGTCACCGAGATGGGCGTCGACGGCTTCCGCTTCGACCTGGCCGCGGCGCTCGCCCGCTCCATGCACGACGTCGACATGCTCTCCCCGTTCCTCGCGGTGATCGCCCAGGACCCGGTGCTGCGCCGGGTGAAGCTGATCGCCGAGCCGTGGGACGTCGGCAACGGCGGCTACCAGGTGGGCGCCTTCCCGCCGCTGTGGACCGAGTGGAACGACCGCTACCGGGACGCCGTGCGGGACTACTGGCGCGGCGCGCTCCCCGACGTACGGGATCTCGGCTACCGGCTCACCGGCTCCAGCGACCTGTACGCCTGGGGCGGCCGGCGCCCGTACGCCTCGGTCAACTTCGTCACCGCGCACGACGGCTTCACCCTGCGCGACCTGGTCTCCTACGAGCACAAGCGCAACGAGGCCAACGGCGAGGGCAACCGGGACGGGACGAGCGACAACCGGGCGTGGAACTGCGGGACGGAGGGCGAGAGCGAGGCCCCGGAGGTCAACGCGCTACGCCGTCGGCAGCTCCGCAACCTGCTCACCACGCTGCTGCTCTCGACCGGGGTGCCGATGCTGGTGGCGGGCGACGAGATGGGCCGCACGCAGGGCGGCAACAACAACGCCTACTGCCAGGACAACGAGGTCAGCTGGCTGGACTGGTCGCTCCTGGAGCAGCCCGGGTGGCGGGAGCTGACCGAGCTGACGGCCCGGGTGCTGAAGCTGCGCCAGACCCATCCGGTGCTGCGCCGCCGCGCGTTCTTCTCCGGCCGGGCGCAGGCGCCGGACGGGCTGCGGGACCTGGCCTGGTTCACCCGGGACGGGCGGGAGATGACGGAAGGCGACTGGTACGCGCCCGCCGCCACGCTCGGCCTCTACCTCTCGGGCCGGGACATCCCTGGGCGGGACGCGCGGGGCGAGCCGGTCACCGACGACAGCTTCCTCGCGGTCCTGCACGCGGGCGCGGAGCCAGTCGCCTTCGAGCTGCCCGGAGCGCCGTGGGCGGCGGCGTACGAACTGGTCCTGGACACCTCCCGGGAGGACCAGGCGGAGCCGCCCGGCACGGTCCTCGAAGGCGGTACGGAGCTGACGGTCCCGGCCCGCTCGGTGCTGCTGCTGCGGGTGACGGCTTAGGACCGCGGGGGAGGTCAGCCGAGGATGCCCCGGTCGTAGCCGACGGCCACGGCCGCGGCCCGGTCCTTGGTGCCGAGCTTGGCGAAGATATGGGTGAGGTGGGTCTTCACGGTCGCCTCGCTGATGAAGAGTTCGGCGGCGATCTCCCGGTTCGTCGTGCCCTTCGCCACCAGCACCAGCACCTCGCGCTCCCGGGCGGAGAGGGCCGTGTCGGCGGGGGCGGTGGGCGTCCGGACGCGGGTCATCAGGCGGGAGGCGACGGCGGGTGAGAGGACGCTGCGGCCGTCGGCGGCGGCCCGGACGGCGGCGAACAGCTCCTCGCGCGGCGCGTCCTTGAGCAGATAGCCGGTGGCGCCCGCCTCGATCGCGGGGAGGGTGTCGGAGTCGGTGTCGTACGTCGTCAGCACCAGGACCCGGCAGCGGGCGCCGCGCCGGGCCAGCTCGGCGATGGCGGCCACTCCCCCGCCGCCGGGCATCCGCAGGTCCATCAGGACGACGTCCGGGTCGAGGCGTTCGACGACGGCGAGGGCGTCGACGCCGTTCGCCGCCTCGCCGAGGACGTCGAAGCCGGGTTCGGCGGTGAACATGCCGCGCAGCCCGTCGCGGACGACGGGATGGTCGTCGACGAGGACGAGGGTGATGGACCGGGTGGGGGTGCGTTCGGGGTTCTCGGTCATGGCAGGGCCACCGTACGGCGGGGCGGGCGCGCCTGGCCAGGGCCCCGGGGGCGGGTCGGGCGGAGGCTCCCGCCGCCGGTCAGCCGTGTCTGACCAGGGGGACCCGGGCCGAGACCGCCGTACCGCCGCCCGGCTCGGACTCCACCTCCACCGTGCCCGCGATGCGCTCCGCGCGGGCCCGCATACCGCCGAGGCCGAATCCGCCGGTGCGTCCGGCCGGGGCGAGGGCCGAGGGGTCGAAGCCGCAGCCGTCGTCCCGTACGTCCAGGGCCAGTTCGTCGTCCATGAAGGAGAGCGTCACGCCGACCCGGGAGGCCGCGGCGTGGCGGCCGGTGTTGGCCAGGGCCTCGCCCGCGATGCGCAGGAGGGTGGCGGCGACCTCGTCGTGGACCGGTTCGGCGGTGCCGGTGACGGTGAAGTCGGCCCGTACGCGGTGCTGTTCGGCCCAGGTGGTGACCGTCTTCTCCAGCGCGCCGGTCAGCTCGTCGTGCTCCAGGGCGGCGGGGGCCAGGTTGTGGACGGAGCGGCGGGCCTCACCGAGGCTGTGGCGGGCCAGGGCGGCGGCCTTCTCCAGATGGCCGCGGGCGGTGTCCGGGTCGGTGTCACGGGTGGAGGTGACGACCTGGAGCTGGGCGATGATGCCGGTCAGCCCCTGGGCGAGGGTGTCGTGGATCTCGGCGGCCAGCCGGCGCCGCTCGTCGTCCACCCCGGCCTCGCGGGCCTGGACGAGGAGCTGGGCGTGCAGGGCGGCGTTCTCCGCCATCGCCTCCTCCAGCCGGATGTTGGTGCGCTCCAGCTCGGCGATGGTCTCGACCTGGATGCGGCCCTTCTCCTCCTCCCGCACCCCCACGTGCCAGAAGAAGAGGGTGAGGCAGGCGTTGAGGAGGTAGAGCGCGGCGAAGGCGGCCCAGTTCATCGCGGAGGCGGGCGGCAGTCCGCCGCTCTGCGAACCGGCGAGGATCACCGCGGTGGCGAGCAGTCCGGCCCGGACGGCGCGCTTGGGCAGGAGCGGCTCGACGTCGAAGTAGCCGAGGCACGCGTAGATCGCGAAGAACGGGTTGAGCCAGGAAAGAACGAAGGCGAGGACGAACCGCACGGTGTAGTAGACCGCCCCGGCCGGGGCGCCCGGCGGGGTGTGTACGCGCTTGCGGCCCCACCAGATCTGGAGCCCGTAGGCGAGCGCGACCAGGGCCCCGGCCGCGTACATCTCACCGGGGGTCATCAGCTCCCCGGCGACGACCGCCCCGAGGACGGAGGCCAGGGTCAGCACGGCGTAGGGCCCGTACCGGTAGAACTGCTCCCAGCGCTGCTCGATGGTGCGGGGGCCCGTCGGGCCGGTGGAGTGGGCGGGGCGGCCGGACGGCTGGCTCATGCCCGCAGTCTCCCCCGGCCCGCCGGTCCCCGTCACGTGCGGCCCGGCCCGCCGGTCCCCGTCACGTGCGGCCCGGCCAGCCGTTCCCGCTCCGTCACTGCCACCGGAAGACGCGGCCCGCCGTGTAGCCCGCCACCAGGGTCCACAGGGCGACGATCCCGAGGTGGGTCCAGCTCGGCCACTGGCCGAGGGCCGCGTCGTCCAGCGCCTGGGAGGCGGCACCGAAGGGGCTGGCCTCCACGACCCGGCGCAGGGTGCCGGGCATGGCCTGGACGGGGACCCAGACCCCGGCCGTGAACATCATGACGATGTAGGAGGCGGAGCCGACGGCGGTGGCCGCCTTCGCCGTCCGGAAGAGGCCGGTGATCGTCGCGCCCAGGGCGAGGGCGGCGGCGAGGACGAGCAGCAGCGCCAGGAGGTAGCCGAGCGGGTTGCCGGGCAGCGGCACGCCGTAGGCGGCCCCGCCCACCACGACGACCAGGACCGCCGAGACGAGCGCGGCCGCGCCGTGCAGCGCGATCTGTGCGGTGAGGAGGGCCGAGGGGCGCACCGGGGTGGCGGACATCCGGCGCAGGATGCCGCGCTCGCGGTAGGCGGCGAGGACCGGGGGCATCGCCTGGAGCCCCGACATGATCATGGCGAGCAGGATCGAGACGGGGACGTAGAGGTCGATGACGCGCCGGTCGCCGAGTCCTTCCTCGGGCACCTTGAAGGCCGGGACGAAGCCGAGGATCACCAGGAGGACGGTGGGGAAGGCGACGATCCAGAAGATGCTGCTGGGTTCGCGCAGGAAGAGCCGGGTCTCGGCGGCGAGGACGGCGGCCGTGGGGCCTCGGCGGCGCCCGTCGGCCGGGGCGGTGCGGGCCTCGGGGGCCGCGGCCCGTGCGGTGGTGGTGTCGGGGCTCATGTCAGGCGTCCTGTCCGGTGAGGTCGAGGAAGGCTTCGTCGAGGCTGGTCTCGGTGATCCGCAGCCGCCGCGCGGTGACGCCGAGTTCGGCGAGCAGGGCGATGAGCGGGGTCACCGTGTCGTCGGTGGCGTGCAGGACGAGGACGCCGGCGGCGTCGGGCGGCGTCACCGAGGCGACGCCGGGCAGCGCGCCCAGCCGGTCCAGCTCGGGCCCGGTCGGCGGGCGGGAGGGGACGAAGGAGATGACCGTGGAGCCGGTGGCCTGCCGGATCAGCCCGGCCGGGGTGTCCAGGGCGACGACCCTGCCCCGGTCGATGACGGCGACCCGGTCGCAGAGGCGCTGGGCCTCCTCCATGAAGTGGGTGACCAGCAGGACGGTCACGCCGCCGTCGCGGATCTCCTCGATGAGCTTCCAGGTGTCGCGGCGGGCGCGCGGGTCCAGGCCGGTGGTCAGCTCGTCCAGGACGACGACCTTCGGGTCGCCGATCAGGGCGAGCGCGATGAACAGCCGCTGCTTCTGGCCGCCGGAGAGCTTGGCGAAGCGGGTGGTGAGGCGGTCCGTCAGGGAGAGCCGTTCGACCAGGGGCCGCCAGTCGGCCGGGGCCGGATAGAAGGAGCTGTAGAGCTCCAGCGCCTCCCGTACGGTCAGTTTGGCCTGGAGCTCGCTCTCCTGGAGCTGGGCGCCGAGCAGGTGCGTCACCCGGTCGTGGTCGGCGACGGGGTCGAGTCCGGCGACCCTGATCGTGCCCCCGTCGGGGATGCGCAGGCCCTCCACGCACTCGACGGTGGTGGTCTTGCCCGCCCCGTTGGGGCCGAGGATGCCGAAGATCTCCCCCTCCTCGACGGCGAAGGAGACGCCGTCGACCACGTGGCGGCCCGCGTAGGTCTTGCGCACCCCGTTGACTTCGATGATTGCCATGCCCCCAGGGTTCCGGCGGGCGGGAGCGGACGGTATCCGTCATCACGCTCGGCGTCGCATCAACCGATCGGTTGACCCCGGGGTACGACCTGTGGACACGGCGGGCTCTCCGGCTCGGGACGGCGCGGCCTCCGGCCGAAATTGGGAGGACCGATGTCAGTGGTGAAACGTACAGTCGGTTCTGATGCCCGAAAAGCCTGCAGAGCGCACGGACCGGTCCGCCGTGCGCTCCCTCCTGCGTCTGTGGCCCTATGTCCGCCCGGTACGGGTCCGCCTGTTCACCGCCGCCCTCGTGGCGATCGTGGCGTCCTGTCTGTCGCTGGTGATCCCGCTGATCCTGAAGTGGATGGTGGACGGGCCGGTGGCCGACCGGGACCCGGGCGGCGTCTGGCTGGGCGCGCTGTACCTGCTGCTGCTCGGCATCGCGGAGGCCGTGCTGTTCGGGTTCCGGCGGTGGCTGGTGGCGCGTCCGCTGGCCGGGGTCGAGGCGTCGATGCGGGCCGACCTCTACCGCCATCTGCAACGGCTGCCGGTGGCCTTCCACGACCGGTGGCCCTCGGGCCAGTTGCTGTCGCGCGGCACGACGGACCTGATGCTGCTGCGGATGTTCCTGGCGTTCCCGCTGACGTTCCTGGTCGTCAACGCGGCGACGATCCTGGTCGGTTTCGTCATCCTGTTCGCGCAGGACTGGTCGCTCGGGCTGGTGCTGCTGGCGCCGGCGGTGCCGCTGATCATCCTGTGCTCGGTCTTCGAGACGAAGTATTCGCTGGTGGCGCGGAAGGCGCAGGACCAGGTCGGCGATCTGACCACGGTCGTCGAGGAGAGCGTGCTCGGCATCCGGATCGTCAAGGGCTTCGGCCGCCACCGCAGCCAGGCGAAGGCCTTCAAGGCACTCTCGCAGCGGCTGCGCGCCACGGAGCTGGGCAAGGCCCGGCTGCTCGCCGGGATCTGGGCGCTCATCACGGCCATCCCGGAGCTGGCGATCGGGGCTGCGCTGGTGCTCGGCACGATCCAGGTGGCGGACGGCTCGCTCTCGGCGGGCACCCTGGTCGCCTTCCTCTCGACGGCGCTCGCGCTGCGGTGGCCGGTGGAGTCGATCGGGTTCCTGCTGGCGATGAGCCAGGAGTCGGCGACCGCGACCGACCGGTACTTCGAGGTGATGGACGCGGCGGAGGAGGAAGGTGCGGCGGCCGCCCGCGCGGGTGCGCCGGACGCGCCCGCCGGGATGGTGTTCGAGGGCGTGGAGTTCCGCTACCCGGACGCGGAGCCGGGCTCGCCGCCGGTCCTGGCCCGGATCGACCTCCAGGTGCGGCCCGGCGAGACGCTGGCCCTGGTGGGCGGTACGGGCTCTGGCAAGACCACGCTCACCGCACTGGTCCCCCGGCTGCACGAGGTGACCGGCGGCCGGATCACGCTGGACGGTGAGGACATCGCCACGATGGAGCGCTCGCGGCTGCGGGAGCTGGTGTCGGTGGCGTTCGAGGAGCCGACGCTGTTCTCCGCGACGGTCGGCGAGAACGTGCGGATGGGCGCCGAGGACGCGGACGAGGACCAGGTGCGGCGAGCGCTCGCGGTGGCCCAGGCCGGCTTCGTGCACGAGCTGCCGGCGGGCCTGGACACGGAGGTCGGCGAGCAGGGCCTGAGCCTCTCCGGCGGCCAGCGCCAACGCCTCGCCCTGGCCCGTGCGGTGGTGGGCGAACCGCGCTTCCTGGTGCTGGACGACCCGCTCTCGGCACTCGACGTGCACACGGAGACGCTGGTGGAGGCGGCGCTGCGCCAGGTGCTGGAGGAGACCACGGCGGTGGTGGTGGCGCACCGCCCCTCGACCGTGATGCTGGCGGACCGGGTGGCGCTGCTGTCGGAGGGCCGGATCGCGGCGGTGGGCACGCACCAGGAGCTGCTGCGGTCGAACGCGGAGTACGCATGGCTGATGTCGGGGGCGGAGCCGGGCGGAGGTGGCGGGGGCGCTGATACGGGAGGTGACGCCGGGGCGGAGCCGGGCGCGGGCAACCCGGGGGCGGAGCCGGGCTCGGCCACGGGCGGCCCTGAGGCGGACCCCGGTGTCGGCAGCCCCGGGGCGGAGCCGGGCACGGGCGGATCCGAGGTCACGTCACCCGGCGTGCGGCCCGTCACCGCGGGCCCCGGCCCCGTGACCACCGGGTCCCCCACTCACCAGATCCCCGCCGAGGAGGGCAGTCGCCGATGACCACGACCACGAACGACGCCACGCGCACCGCCCCCGGTGACGACGACGGCCCGGAGCCCGGCCGGACGGCCCAGGCACCCGCACCGAAGGGAGCCTCGTCCAAGGGACCCGAGCCGGAGGGACGTGAGCCGGAGGGGGCCGGACCGAAGGGACCCGCGGCCGAGGGACCCGGCGACCCCTTCGACCAGGACGACCTGCCCGCACCGCGCGGCGCGACCCGGGCGCTCCTGTTCTCCCTCCTCTCCCCCATGCGCGGCCGGGTGGTGGTGGCCGCGCTGCTGCTGATCCTCCAGCAGGCGGCGATCCAGGCGGGCCCGCTGCTGGTGGCGTACGCGATCGACAGCGGGGTCCCGGCCTTCCGGGACCACGACTACGGGCCGCTGATCGCGGTCGCGGTGGGCTACCTGCTCTGCTCGGTGGGCGCGGGGGTGCTCCAGTACGCGTTCGTCCGGGGCTCGGCCCGCATCAACCAGGACGCGCTGCTGGACCTGCGCGGCCGGATCTTCCGCCACGCCCAGGCGCTGAGCGTGGACTTCCACGAGCGCTACACCTCGGGACGGCTGATCTCCCGCTCCACCACGGACGTCGAATCCCTCCAGGAGCTGCTGAGCGAGGGGCTCCAGGAGCTGATCACCGTCGTCCTCTCCTTCGTGTCGATCGGGCTGGTCCTGCTCTGGCTGGACCTCGGCATCGGAGGGATCGCGGTGCTCTCCTTCGTACCGCTGTATCTGCTGGTACGGCTCTACCGGCGGCGCGCGGCCGTGGTGTACGGGGCGCGGTCGACGGCGATCGCCTCGGTGATCGTCAAGTTCGCGGAGACCATGAACGGCATCCGGCCGGTCCAGGCGTTCCGCCGGGAGCGGTCCAACGACGCCGCGTTCGCCTCGCTCAACCAGGTGCACGAGCGGCGCAACGGGGACGCGCTGCTGGAGATGGCGCGTTACGTCATCGGCTCCCGGCTGGTCGCCAACACGGCGGTCGCCGCGATGGTCCTGTGGGGCGCCTACCGGGTGGCCGACGGGACGCTGGCGCTCGGGGTACTGGCGGCGGCGGTGCTGTATCTGCGGCGGCTCTACGACCCGATCGACCGGCTGGGGATGTTCCTCAACTCCTACCAGTCGGCGGCGGCCTCGCTGGAGAAGATCGCGGGCCTGCTGGCCCAGACCCCGACGGTCCCGGTGGCGGCGGACCCGAAGGAGCTGCCCGCCCGCTCCGGCGACTTCCCGGGCCGGGAGGTCGTCTTCGACGGGGTGCGGTTCGCCTACCGTACGGGCGGCGAGGTGCTGCCCACCTTCGACCTGCGCATCCCCGCGGGCGCCACGGTGGCGGTCGTCGGCTCCACGGGCGCGGGCAAGTCGACGCTGGCCAAGCTGCTGGCCCGGTTCTACGACCCGACCGACGGCCGGGTCCTGCTGGACGGGGTGGACCTGCGCGACCTGGCCACGGCCGAGCTGCGCAAGGGCGTGGTGATGGTGACGCAGGAGGCGTTCCTGTTCTCCGGGACGGTGGCGGAGAACATCGCGATCGGCCGCCCGGACGCCACCCGTGACGAGATCGAACGGGCGGCGAAGGCGATCGGCGCGCACGACTTCATCGCCGCGCTGCCCGAGGGGTACGACACGGATGTACGGAAGCGGGGCGGCCGGATCTCGGCGGGCCAGCGTCAGTTGGTCGCCTTCGCCCGTGCCCTGCTGGCGGACCCGGCGGTGCTGATCCTCGACGAGGCGACCAGCTCCCTGGACGTCCCCGGCGAGCGGGCGGTACAGCGCGCCATGGACACGGTGCTGCACGGCCGTACGGCGGTGGTGATCGCCCACCGCCTGTCCACCGTGGAGATCGCGGACCGGGTGCTGGTGATGGAGGGCGGCCGCATCGTGGAGGACGGTGCGCCGGCCGAACTCATCGGCGGTACGGGGCGGTTCGCCGGGCTGCACCGGACGTGGAAGGACAGCCTGGTCTGAGCGAACGGTGAGGGGGGTGCCGCCGCCCGGCCGGGCGGCGGCACCCCCCTCACGTACGTCAGGCGGTGGCGCCGCCCTTGCGGCGGCGGCCCAGCGCGAAGACGACACCGGCGCCGGCGAGGACCGCCACGCCGCCGATGGTCGCGATGACCGGCAGGTTGGAGTCCGAACCGGTCTGGGCGAGGGTGCCCTCGGGCTTGACCTGGCTGTTGCCGACGGGCTTGGCCGGCAGGGGCTTCTTGCCGCCCTCCTGGGGCTCGGCCTCGTTGGGCTTGCCCGGGGCGGTGCCGGCGGCGAGGACGTCGAACTCGTAGAACTGCTCGCTGTCGGCGAAGACGCAGTTGCCCTTGTCGTCGGCGTAGAGGCCGATGGTGAGGGCGAAGCCGAAGCCCGCGGGCGCCTTCTTGTCCACGCTCAGCCGCAGGTCGATCGAGAAGGACTCCTTGGCCTTGATGTCGGTGTAGCCGAGGTAGCCGGAGGTCTCGTCGTCCTCGTCCAGCGATATGGCGGTCCAGACGCCCGTCTCCGGGTCCTTGAACTGGAGCGTGAGGTGGCCGGTGGTCTCCTCCCACGTCTCGGTGTCGACCTGCGCGGCGAAGACACCGAGGTCGACGCGCTGGTAGGAGTTGTCGCCCTTGTTGACCACGTTGAGCTTGAAGCCGTGGAAGCCGCTGCCCGCGACGACCTTGGAGGGGAGGCCGGAGAGCGTGGTGCGGAGGTTCTTGTCGAACGTCGGCTCCTCCGTGCCGTCGCAGATGTCGGCCGGCGAGGTGACGGTCGGCTTCGGCGCGGGGGTGGTGGCGCTCTCCGACGGGGTCAGGGCGGGCTCCTCGGCGGCGGGGCTCGTCTCGCTCTCCACCGGCGCGGGAGAGGTCTCCGACTCCTCGGGGGCGGGGCTCGTCTCGGACTCCTCGGGCGCCGGGCTCGTCTCGGACTCCTCCGGTGCCGGGGAGCTCTCGGTGGTCTCCGGGGCCGGCGAGGAGGTCGCGAAAGCGGCGGAGGACGTCAGGAGGGTGACCGGAGTGAGTACGGCGGTCGCTGCTGCGACGGCCAGTGCGCGGCGGATCTTCATGCGATGAGGTCCTCTGGAGAGTCTGGGTGCCGCCGGGGCGACACGAAGGCTGGGAGGGCCGTCCGAGTTCGAGGTGGAGGGAGACACGGGTGAGGCCAATGGGTCTGACTGCCATGCGGGGTACGGGGTTGTACCCGCGAGGCGAACGAACCGTGTGAGCAAGCACACAGCTCGTTCACAAGAAGCACACAAAGCGCGCATCCGGGCGGACCTCATCCCGGCAGCGGCCGCACCGCCGCCTCGCGCAGCCGGGCCCGCGGCCTCACCCACCGGGCCGTGGACCGGGCGGCCGAAGCGCCGGACGGGACCACCAAGAACTATCTCCCGACCCGGGACGCGGTGCTGCGGGCGGTCGCCGAGCGCCGCCTGGAGCAGTACCTCGCACTCACCGCCCAGCCCGCCGCCGGACCGGGCCCCGCCGACCGCGAGGGGCTGACCGCACCGTTCCGCACTCTCCTGGAGAACGTCGCCGGACCCGGCCGCCCCCGCCCCCTCGCCCATCTGGAGCTCCGGGCGGAGGCAGCCCGGCGTCCCTGGCTCGCCGCCCTCCTCGGCCCGACGGCGAGCGGCGACTCCGCGGGGTTCGAGACGACCCAGCGGTCCGCCGGACCGACCGTCACCCCGCGGCGGGCGGCCACCGTCACGCGCGCGCCGCACGCGGCGATCCCGCATCCGCTGGGGGCGGCCCGGGCACACCGGCGGCGGCGGGGCTGGACGACCTGGACCGGTTCGTACGGGGCTGCTGGACGCGGTGCACCCTGCGGACGCCGCCCCGGCCCGAGCGCGCCGAGCGGCACAGCGCGCGGACCACCCCCTTCCGCTGGCGGGATCTGGCCAGAACCCGCCCCCGTCTCACCAGGTGGGCGGTAACCGCTTCCGGGCGTGCCGCTCGCATGTGCCCCGGACGTACCGAACCTGTGCCCACCCTGTGAATGCGGGCCTTCACACATCCCGGCAACATTCCGGCAATGATCGGCGAAACGTCCGCTTAACGAACATGGCCTTTCCGGCAACGAACGAATTCCGGCCAAGTTCTTGACGCGCTCCTGACAGGCGTAGCCGTCTGCTGACACTCTTCACCCCGTTCTGCGCACCGCCTGCACCGAGCCGGACGGCCCATCCAGCGCCGCCGGTAACCCCCCTCGCAGAAGGAGTCAGCGTGAGATCCACGCCCAGCCGTCGCGCCACCGCGACCGGCGCTCTGATAGCCGCAGCAGCCATGATCGCCGTCGGACTGCAGTCCGGCCCCGCCACCGCCACCCCGGCCTCGGCCGCCCCCGCCGGCGGGATCACCGCCGGCACGAAGGCCGACCCGGGTTCGCTCCCCGCCAAGATCTCCCCCGCCCAGCGCGCCGCACTGCTCAGCGAGGCCGACGCCACCAAGGCGGCCACCGCCAAGCAGCTCGGGCTCGGCGCCACGGAGAAGCTCGTCGTCCGCGATGTCGTCCAGGACCGGGACGGCACCACGCACACCCGTTACGAGCGCACCCTCGACGGGCTCCCCGTCCTCGGCGGCGACCTGGTGGTCCAGGAGACCACGGCCGGCAAGACCCTCAGCGTCGTCAAGGCGTCGAAGGCGACCACCGCGCAGCTGAAGGCCGTCGGCCTCACCGCCGACGTGGCCCCGGCCGCCGCCGAGAAGCAGGCGCTCGGTGCGGCGAAGACGGAGGGCTCGAAGGCGACGAAGGCGGAGAAGGCACCGCGCAAGGTCGTCTGGCTGGGCGGCGGCTCCCCGCAGCTCGCGTACGAGACGGTCGTCGGCGGACTCCAGCACGACGGCACCCCGAACGAGCTCCACGTCATCACCGACGCGACCTCCGGCGAGAAGCTGTACGAGTACCAGGCGGTCCACAACGGGACCGGCAACACCCAGTACAGCGGCCAGGTGACACTGGGCACCGCGCCCTCGTACACGCTGACCGACACCACGCGCGGCAACCACAAGACGTACAACCTCAACCGGGGCACCTCCGGCACCGGCACGCTGTTCTCCAAGTCGACCGACGTCTGGGGCAACGGCACCCCCCAGAACGCCGAGACGGCCGGCGCCGACGCCCACTACGGCGCCGCGCTCACCTGGGACTACTACAAGAACGTGCACGGCCGCAACGGCCTGCGCGGTGACGGCGTCGGGGCGTACTCCCGCGTCCACTACGGCAACAACTACGTCAACGCCTTCTGGCAGGACAGCTGCTTCTGCATGACGTACGGCGACGGCGACGGCAACGTCAAGCCGCTGACCTCCATCGACGTGGCCGCCCACGAGATGACCCACGGCCTGACCTCGGTCACGGCCAAGCTGGTCTACAGCGGTGAGTCCGGCGGCCTCAACGAGGCGACGTCCGACATCTTCGCCGCGGCCGTGGAGTTCCACGCCAACAACGCGCAGGACCAGGGCGACTACCTGGTCGGCGAGAAGATCGACATCCGCGGCAACGGCACCCCGCTGCGCTACATGGACAAGCCGAGCAAGGACGGCAGCTCCAAGGACGCCTGGTACTCCGGCATCGGCAACATCGACGTCCACTACTCCTCGGGCCCGGCCAACCACTGGTACTACCTGCTCTCCGAGGGCAGCGGCGCCAAGACGATCAACGGTGTCAGCTACGACTCCCCCACCTCCGACGGGCTGCCGGTCACCGGCATCGGCCGGGACAAGGCGTCGCTGATCTGGTTCAAGGCGCTCACCACCAAGTTCACCTCGACGACCAACTACGCCGCTGCCCGCACCGGCACGCTCGCGGTCGCCAGTGAGCTGTACGGCGCCACCAGCGCCGAGTACGCGGCCGTGGCCAACGCCTGGGCCGCCATCAACGTCGGCGCCCGCCCCGGCGGCGGCGACCCCGACCCGGGTGGCAAGGTCTTCCAGAACACCACCGTGGTGAACATCCCGGACGCGGGCGCGGCCGTCACCAGCGCGGTCAACGTCACCGGCGTCACGGGCAACGCCCCGAGCGCGCTCAAGGTGGACGTGAACATCACCCACACCTACCGCGGTGACCTGGTCGTCGACCTGGTGGCCCCGGACGGCGGCACCTTCCGCCTGAAGAACTCCTCCGCCTCGGACTCCGCGGCCAACGTGGTGGCGACCTACACGGTCAACGCCTCGTCCAAGGTGGCCAACGGCGAGTGGAAGCTGAAGGTCCAGGACGTGTACCGCTCGGACACGGGCCGGATCAACAGCGTCAAGCTCACCTTCTGATCCCACCGCACCGTCGCACCACCACATGACCGAACGGCCCGGCAGGGGTTCTGCTCCCCCGCCGGGCCGTTCGCCATGCTCAGCCCAGGCCCGTTCAGGCGGGGTTGCCGGCGTGGGTCAGCGTCTCCCAGGCCACGAACAGGTTGTTGGACCCGGCCGGCCGCTGCCGCTCGGTCAGCGTCTGGGTGTTGGTCATCGCGTAACCGAGGCGGTTGGACAGGGCGTTGAACCCGACCTCCGTGATCGGACCGAGGCTGTCCTTGAGCGATCCGCCGCAGAGCGAGGACGGCACGGGCGTGCCCAGCTGGTGCTTGGCGTGCAGCCCCATCGCGTGCCGCAACCGGTCGGCGACCTCGGGGTAGAGGTCCTGGCCCTGGATCCGGCTGGTCTCCGCGATGTGCGCGATGGCCGAGATGCCGTAACCGGTGTGGGTCAGATCGCGGCAGGTCTCCTGGGAGAGCCCGTCCACGAAGGTGGACTGGCCCTGCCAGTAGTTGATGACTTTGGCCCGGGTGTCGAGTCCGCTGCCCGGCGCCACCTTGGGCAGCGCACCGTCGGCGGTCACGTAGATGTACGCCGGTACCCGCCCGCGGAACTTGGAGACGGCCTTGTCGTAGGCGGCGCGGTCCTCCAGGAAGACCGAGATCCCGATCGCCGCCTCGGTCATCGACAGCTCCCAGTTGCCGTTGGAGTGGGAGCCGTTGGTGACCTCGGGCAGGTACACGTTGCGCAACATGGTTCCGAAACGGCCGGAGTTGGGCCAGCTGCTGTAGGTGTGCTTGATGATCTCGGCGGCCCTCGGCCAGGAGGAGCCGGCCCAGCCGGTCTGGAGCGGGGCGTTGCTGTTGGTGTGGTCCCGGATCACGGCCGACCAGGCGTCCATGATCTCGATCGCCTTCTGCGCGTACCGGCTGTCCTGGGTGATGTACCAGGCCAGCGAGAGCGTGTACGCGGCGATCGCGTCCTCACGCTCGTCGGTGCAGCCGTTGTTGGGGTTGGAGTACGAGCCGCACTCGACGATCGCGCGAGGCTTGGCGGTCCGCGCGAGGGAGGCGTACTTGCTCCCCATCATCTGGTCGTACGCGCCCTTCCAGGGCTGGGCGCCCGCCTGGACCCTGCCCCGGACGAAGTCCAGCTGGGGGCGGCTGACGAGGACGCCGGGGTGGGTGAAGGTGGCCGGCGCGGCCGCCGGGGCGGGTGCGGGCGCGGCGGCCGGGGCCTTCTCCGCCAGGGCGGGGGCGGCGAGGGCGGTGGTGAGCAGCGCGGCCAGGCCGACGGCGGTGGCGAGTACGCGGGGGATGGTGCCGGTACGCATGTGGGGTGCCTTCCGGAGCGGTGATGGTCCAACGGCGGTGCCCGGTAAGGGAGTTCACGTACGTGAACATGGGGCCGCATGGTGAACCCGGTGATGCGTGAGGAACGTAAAGCCATCCCATGAACACGTCAAGGCTCTGTGTTCACCACACGAACACAGACCCCTCCGACAGCCGAAGGGCCCGGCACCGCGCATCGCGGTACCGGGCCCTCAGAACGACGCCGCTCAGCGCATCAGCACGCCGGCGCCCTCCCCCGTCGCCTCGTTCGGCACCGCCACCAGGCCCAACTCTGCTCCGGAAGCGAGCAGTTCGTGCGAGGGCAGAACGCGCACGGTGTAGCCGTACGGTCCCGTCCGGTCCAGGGCGAGCGGGCCCTCGTAGAGCCAGCGGTCCTCCAGGTCATGGCCGCCCGCCGGCTTCAGCGGGAAGACCTGGGCGTCCGCGATGGCATCGGCCGAGTCCACCCGGCCCGCGACGACCTGCACCTCCACATCGTCCGGGTCGAGGCCGCCGAGGGCGATCCGTACCCGGAGCGACAGCGTCGCCCCCAGCTCCGCCGAACCGCCCGCCACCGTGTCGGTGACCGACTCCACATGGTCCACGGAGACTTTCGGCCAGGCCGCCCGGACCTTCGCCTTCCACTGGGCGAGGTCCCGCGCCACCGCCGGGCCGAGCGCCCGCCGGGCCCGCGCGGCGGGTGCGTAGAGCCGCTCCACGTACTCGCGCACCATCCGCCCGCGAGCACCTTCGGACCCAGGTTGACCAGGGTGGAGCGGACCATCTCGATCCACCGGTCCGGCAGGTCCGTGGCGCCCCGGTCGTAGAAGCGCGGGGCGACCCGGTCCTCGATCAGGGCGTACAGGGCGTTGGACTCCAGCTCGTCGCGCCGGTCCTCGTCGACCGCCGAGCCGTCGGCGGTGGGGATCTCCCAGCCGAAGTCCGGCTCGAACCACTCGTCCCACCAGCCGTCGCGCACGGAGAGGTTGAGGCAGCCGTTGAGCGCCGCCTTCATCCCGCTCGTGCCGCACGCCTCCAGCGGGCGCAGCGGGTTGTTGAGCCAGACGTCGCACCCCGGGTAGAGCTTCTGCGCCATGCCCATGCCGTAGTCCGGCA
Organism: Streptomyces griseus subsp. griseus; assembly: GCF_003610995.1. NCBI lineage: Bacteria > Bacillati > Actinomycetota > Actinomycetes > Kitasatosporales > Streptomycetaceae > Streptomyces > Streptomyces griseus. Next base: position 5,325,708 of record NZ_CP032543.1, on the reverse strand, counting down.
GGAAGACGATGCGGTGGCGCACGCGCGGGTCGTCCGCGAACCGCACCAGCTCCTGGACCAGCCGCTTGCCGCCGTCGTCGGCGGGGTGGGCCTTGCCCGCGACCACGATCTGGATCGGGTGCGTGGGGTGCAGGAGGAGCGCCCGCAGCCGGTCGCGGTCACGCAGCATCAGCGTCAGACGCTTGTACGAGGGGACGCGGCGGGCGAAGCCGATGGTGAGGACGTCCGGGTCGAGGACATCGTCGATCCAGCCCAGCTCGGCGGTGCCCGCGCCGCGCCGACGCCAGGAGGCGTAGAGGCGGCGGCGGACCTCGGTCACCAGCTGGCCGCGCAGCTCGCGGCGCAGCGCCCAGATCTCCTGGTCGCCGATCCCGCCGACCGCGTCCCAGCGGCGCGGGGTGCCGGTCCGCTCCTCGGAGGGCTCGCCGTCCACCGGTCCGCCCGCCAGCACCTGGTGGGCGCGGCCGGTGCCGACCTGTCCGGCGCCGAGCGCGAAGACCTCGGGGGCGACCCAGGTCGGGGCGTGCACCCCGTTGGTGACGGAGGTGATCGGCACGTCGGCCGGGTCGAAGCCCGGCCAGAGCCCGGAGAACATCTCCCGGCTGACGGCCCCGTGCAGGGTGGAGACGCCGTTGGCGCGCTGGGCGAGCCGGAGCCCCATCACCGCCATGTTGAACAGCTCGGGCTCGCCGCCGGGGTAGGTCTCCCGGCCCAGCGGCAGGATCTTCTCCGCCGGTACGCCGCTCAGCTCGCCGTCGTCGCCGAAGTGGCGGGCGATCAGCTGCCGGTCGAAACGGTCTATCCCGGCGGGCACCGGGGTGTGGGTGGTGAAGACGGTCCCGGCCCGGACCACTTCGAGGGCCGCGTCGAAGTCGATTCCCTCTGCGGTCAGTTCGCGGATGCGCTCCAGGCCGAGGAAACCGGCGTGGCCCTCGTTGGTGTGGAACACCTCCGGCTCCGGGGTCCGGGTGAGCCGGCACCAGGTGCGCACGGCGCGCACCCCGCCGATGCCGAGCAGCATCTCCTGGAGGAGGCGGTGGTCGCTGCCGCCGCCGTAGAGCCGGTCGGTGACGTCGCGCTCGCCGGGTGCGTTCTCCTCGACGTCGGAGTCGAGGAGGAGGAGCGGGACGCGGCCGACCCGGGCCAGCCAGATGCAGGCGTACAGCGAGCGCCCGCCGGGCAGGGCGAGCACCACCCGGGCAGGGGTGCCGTCGGCCTCGCGGACCAGGTCGAGGGGGAGTTCGTTGGGGTCGAGGACCGGATAGTGCTCCTGCTGCCAGCCCTCGCGGGAGAGGCTCTGGCGGAAGTAGCCGTGCCGGTAGAGCAGGCCGACGCCGATGAGCGGGACGCCCAGGTCGCTGGCGGCCTTGAGGTGGTCGCCGGCGAGGATGCCGAGGCCGCCGCTGTACTGCGGCAGTGCGGCGGTGACGCCGAACTCGGGTGAGAAGTAGGCCACGGCGGCGGGGAGTTCCGCACCGGCGGCCTGCTGTTCCTGATACCAGCGGGGGCCGTCCAGATACTCCTTCAGATCGGCGGAGGCCTCGGCCAGGCGGCCCAGGTACTCCTGGTCCCGGCCCAGTTCGGCCAGGCGCCCGGCGGTGAGAGAGCCGAGCAGGCGTACGGGGTCGGCGTCCGCGGGCCGCCACCCCTCGGGGTCGGCGGACCGGAAGAGCTCGCGGGTCTCGGTGTGCCACGACCAGCGCAGGTTGCGCGCGAGGTCGTGGAGGGGTCGGAGGGGTTCGGGGAGGACAGGACGCACGGTGAATCGACGAATGGCCTTCACGTACTCCACCTTTACAGGGGACTTGCGCATCCGAGCGGACGCACCACGGTGTGCGTCCCTTCCGTCACCCCTGACGGTAGCGGCCGTCCGTGGTCCGCCACCACGGCGCGTGGACGGCTCACGGAGTCCGGCCCCGGGCGCCGCACGCCTCCCCACAGGAGCACCAGGCGTGCCACCGGCCCTCACCCACCCCAGCCTTCAGCTGCGGGTTTGGCCGATTTCCTGCCCGTACGCAGCCTTGTGGACCTTCCTGTCACAAGGAAGGCTGCCGTGTGGCGCCGCTCAGCGGGTATCCGGAACCTGTGAGGGCGCTTCGGACCTCCGTACGCCGCGGGGGCGCACGCCGGGCGCCGTCGGACCCTGACCCGGACCTGACCGACCGGCTACCACCGAGTAGTTAACACAGCGCCGGATTTCCCGTGAGCGAACGCGGGGAAGGCTTTCCCGGTACGCAGCGCGACCCGGCCCGCGCACCTTCTCGGTGCATCCGAAACATGCACGAAACCCCCGCGACCCACCCATTCGAGTGCCATTCGAGTGAACGCGGACAGGAGCGGCCATGCCCACAGCCCGTCAGCAGACAGCTGAGCAGCTACAAAGGACAGATCCCCATCATCGCGGCACGCGCGGTCGGTCCTCCGCGTCGGCGCCGTCGCCCGTGCACGCCGAGCTCCTCCAGCCCCCAGGTGATTCCATGATCGGTCGTATTCCCGTCCTGGACGTCCGTCCCCTCGTCGACTGCGGCAGACGTCCGGCGAAGGCCGTCGTCGGTGAGACCTTCCAGGTCACCGCCACCGTCTTCCGTGAAGGCCACGACGCGGTGGCGGCCAATGTCGTCCTGCGCGATCCGAGCGGACGGGTGGGACCGTGGACCCCGATGCGCGAGCTGGCCCCGGGCACGGACCGGTGGGGTGCCGAGATCACCCCGGACTCCGAGGGCCGCTGGACGTACACGGTGGAGGCGTGGGGCGATCCGCTCGCCACCTGGCGCCACCACGCCGCGATCAAGATCCCTGCGGGCATCGACACCGATCTGGTCCTCGCGGAGGGCGCGGCCCTGCTGGAGCGGGCCGCCGCCGGCGTTCCGAAGAAGAACGGGCGCGAGGCCGTGCTCGCCGCGGTGGACGCGCTGCGGGACACCGCGCACTCCCCGGCCGCCCGGCTGGCCGCGGCCCTGACCCCGGCCGCCGATGCGGTCCTCGCCCGGTACCCGCTGCGTGAACTGGTCACCCGCTCCAAGCCGCTGGCGGTGCGCGTGGAGCGCGAGCGGGCGCTGTACGGGTCGTGGTACGAGCTGTTCCCGCGCTCGGAGGGGGCGAAGCGGGTGCCGGTGGACCCGGCGGACACCTCGCCGGACGCCCCGACCCGCCTGGTGAGCGGCACGTTCCGGACGGCGGCCGAGCGGCTGCCCGCGGTCGCCGCCATGGGGTTCGATGTCGTGTACCTGCCCCCGATCCACCCGATCGGGACGACCCACCGCAAGGGCCCGGACAACACGCTGACGCCCGGTGAGCACGATCCGGGCGTGCCGTGGGCGATCGGCTCTCCGGACGGCGGGCACGACGCGGTCCACCCGGAGCTGGGCACGCTGGAGGACTTCGACCACTTCGTGGAGGTGGCCCGCAACCTCCGGATGGAGATCGCGCTGGACTTCGCGCTCCAGTGCTCCCCGGACCACCCGTGGGTCAAGGAGCACCCGGACTGGTTCCACCACCGCCCCGACGGGTCGATCGCGTACGCCGAGAACCCGCCGAAGAAGTACCAGGACATCTACCCGATCGCCTTCGACAAGGACATGCGCGGTCTGGTGGCGGAGACCGTACGTATCCTGCGCTTCTGGATGGACCACGGCGTGCGTGTCTTCCGCGTCGACAACCCGCACACCAAGCCGGTGGTGTTCTGGGAGAAGGTGATCGCCGAGATCAACGGCACCGACCCCGATGTCGTCTTCATGGCGGAGGCGTTCACCCGCCCGGCGATGATGCACACCCTGGGCGCGGTCGGGTTCCAGCAGTCGTACACGTACTTCACCTGGCGGAACACCAAGCAGGAGCTGACCGAGTACGTCACGGAGCTGTCCGGCGAGGCCGCCTCGTACATGCGGCCCAACTTCTTCGTGAACACCCCGGACATCCTGCCGGGCTACCTCCAGCACGGCGGCCGCCCGGCCTTCGAGGCCCGGGCCGTGCTCGCCGCCACCCTCTCCCCGTCCTGGGGCGTCTATGCGGGGTTCGAGCTGTGCGAGAACACCCCGGCCAAGCCGGGGAGCGAGGAGTACCTGCACTCGGAGAAGTACGAACTGCGTCCGAGGGACTGGGAGTCGGCGGAACGCGAGGGTCGCACGCTGACGCCCCTGATCACCTCGCTGAACCGGATCCGACGACGCAACCCCGCGCTCCAGCAGCTGCGCGAGGTGCACTTCCACCACGCCGACAACGAGTCGCTGATCGTCTACAGCAAGCGTTCCGGTTCGAACACCGTTCTGGTGGTCGTGAACCTCGATCCTCACCACACCCAGGAGGCCACGGTCTCGTTGGACATGGAGCGGCTCGGCCTTCAGGGGCACGAGCGCGTACCGGTGCGCGACGAGCTCACCGGCGACACCTATCACTGGGGCAGGGCCTTCTATGTGCGCCTAGAGCCGGGCATCACGCCCGCGCACATCGCCGTCCTGCGACCGTCCCCGCCGACCGGAGGGTCACCCACACCATGATCGTCAATGAGCCTGTCCACGACACGTTCGAGGACACACCCGCCAAGGACCGTGATCCCGACTGGTTCAAGCGCGCCGTCTTCTACGAGGTGCTCGTCCGGTCCTTCCAGGACTCCAACGGCGACGGAATCGGCGACCTCAAGGGCATCACCGCCAAACTGGATTACCTCCAGTGGCTCGGTGTCGACTGCCTCTGGCTGCCGCCGTTCTTCAAGTCCCCGCTGCGCGACGGCGGTTACGACGTCTCCGACTACACCGCGGTACTGCCGGAGTTCGGCGATCTCGCCGACTTCGTGGAGTTCGTGGACGCCTCGCACCAGCGGGGCATGCGCGTCATCATCGACTTCGTCATGAACCACACGAGCGACCAGCACGAGTGGTTCCAGCAGTCCCGCTCCGACCCCGACGGGCCGTACGGCGACTACTACGTCTGGGCGGACGACGACAAGCAGTTCCAGGACGCCCGGATCATCTTCGTCGACACCGAGACGTCCAACTGGACCTTCGACCCGGTGCGCAAGCAGTACTACTGGCACCGCTTCTTCTCCCACCAGCCGGACCTCAACTACGAGAACCCGGCGGTCCAGGAGGAGATCCTGGCGGCCCTGCGGTTCTGGCTGGACCTGGGCATCGACGGCTTCCGGGTCGACGCGGTGCCCTACCTCTACCAGCGCGAGGGCACCAACTGCGAGAACCTCCCCGAGACCCACCACTTCCTCAAGCGGGTCCGCAAGGAGATCGACGCCAACTACCCGGACACCGTGCTCCTCGCCGAGGCCAACCAGTGGCCCGAGGACGTCGTCGACTACTTCGGCGACTACGAGGCGGGCGGCGACGAGTGCCACATGGCGTTCCACTTCCCCGTGATGCCGCGCATCTTCATGGCGGTGCGACGGGAGAGCCGCTACCCGGTCTCCGAGATCCTGGCGAAGACCCCGGAGATCCCGAAGAACTGCCAGTGGGGCATCTTCCTGCGCAACCATGACGAGCTGACCCTCGAAATGGTCACGGACGAAGAGCGCGACTACATGTACGCGGAGTACGCCAAGGACCCGCGGATGCGCGCCAACATCGGCATCCGCAGGCGGCTGGCCCCGCTGCTGGACAACGACCGCAACCAGATCGAGCTGTTCACCGCGCTGCTGCTGTCGCTGCCCGGCTCCCCGATCCTCTACTACGGGGACGAGATCGGGATGGGCGACAACATCTGGCTGGGCGACCGGGACGCGGTGCGCACCCCGATGCAGTGGACGCCCGACCGCAACGCCGGTTTCTCCTCCAGCGATCCGGGGCGGCTCTACCTCCCCACGATCATGGACCCGGTCTACGGCTACCAGGTCACCAACGTGGAAGCGTCGATGGCCTCCCCGTCCTCGCTGCTGCACTGGACCCGGCGGATGATCGAGATCCGCAAGCAGAATCCGGCCTTCGGGCTGGGTGAGTACACCGAGCTGCCGTCCTCCAACCCGGCGGTGCTGGCGTTCACCCGCGAGTACAAGGACGACCTCGTCCTGTGCGTGCACAACTTCTCGCGGTTCGCGCAGCCGACGGAACTCGACCTGCGATCGTTCGCAGGACGTCATCCGGTGGAATTGATCGGCGGGGTACGCTTCCCGGCCATCGGCCAGTTGCCCTACCTGCTGACTCTGGCCGGGCACGGCTTCTACTGGTTCCGGCTGCGCAAGGACGCGCCGCCGGCCTGACCCGGCGGCAAGCCGTGCGGGGCGGTTTCCACCGCCCCGCACGGGGCACTCTGACCGAGACGAAAGGCCTGGGGCTCTCACGGTTCCACCGCCTCGGGCCTTCTCTGTTCCGCCGTTCGAGTCCGTACGGACCTTCCTCTCCCGACACGTCCCGCACAGCCGGACAGCCATTGCCGCAATCCGGGACACTCTTCGCATCCTGTGGTGTGCCCGGGGAAAGGACGCGATGCCATGTCGGAGGCTGCATCCACTCACGTCGCCCTGGCGAAGAGCACAAGGAACAGCGCGACCCCCAGCAGTACGGTGGACGGCGCTCTGCTGCCGTCCCTCGCCCCCCTGCTCCATGAATGGCTGCCCCGGCAGCGGTGGTTCGCCGGCAAGGGCCGGCCGGTCACCGGCTTCGCCCTGGTCTCGGCCACCGAGATGCTGCCGCTGGACGGCACCGCGGGCCCCGGCCTGCTCCATCTGCTGGTCCGGGTCCAGCAGCCCTCAGCGTCGGCCCGCCCGGCCGACGACTGCTACCAGCTCCTGATCGGCGTACGCGGCTCGCTGCCGGCCACGCTCACCGCGGCCCTGATCGGGCGGGTGGAGCGCGGACCGCTGGCCGGGCGGACCGTCTACGACGCGCTGCACGATCCGCGCCTGGCGGACCTTCTGCTGGAACGATTCCGCCGGCCGGGCACCCTCGGCTCCCTCCGCTTCGAGCGGACCGCCACGATCCCGGACGGGCTGCCGCCCCGGATGCTGGACGCCGAACAGTCCAACTCCTCGCTCGTCTACGGCGATGCGTACATCCTCAAGATCTTCCGCCGGGTCTTCCCGGGCACCAACCCCGATCTGGAGCTGCCGCTCGCCCTGGCCCGCGAGGGATGCGAACGCGTCCCGGCCCCCATCGCCTGGTTCGAGGCCCCCGGCCCCGAACCGCTCACCCTCGGCGTCCTCCAGCCCTTCCTGCACGGCGCCCGGGACGGCTGGCAGCTCGCCCTGACCGCGCTCACGGCGGGCCGCGACTTCGTCCCCGAGGCGCGGGCGCTGGGCCGGGCCACCGCCGAGGTGCACACCGCGCTCGCCGCGGCGCTGCCCACCCCGGCGCTGCACGGGACGCAGACCCGGCAGCTGATCGCCCAGATGACGCAGCGTCTGGAGGCCGCCGCCCAGGCGGTGCCCGCGCTCGTCCCGTACGTCCCGGCCCTGCGCACCGCGTTCGACGCCGTCACGGCGCTCGGGCACCGGGGCGGCGGCTGGGCGCAGCAGCGGGTGCACGGCGATCTCCACCTCGGCCAGGCGCTCCGCTCCCCCGACGGGTTCTGGTCGCTGATCGACTTCGAGGGCGAACCGGCCCGCCCGCTGGACGAGCGCCGCCGCCCGGCACCCCCGGTCCGCGATGTGGCGGGCATGCTGCGCTCCTTCGACTACGCGGCCCGCTCACACCGCCCGTGGAACCCCGAGTGGGCGGCCCGCTGCCGTGCCGCCTACTGCGAGGGGTACGCGCTCGCCTCGGGCACCGATCCGCGCGGCGAGCCGGAGCTGCTGCGCGCCCATGAGACCGACAAGGCGGTGTACGAGGTGGTGTACGAGGCCCGGCACCGCCCCGACTGGCTACCGGTCCCGATGGCCGCCATCCAGCGACTGGCCCAGTCCGCCGCGGCCTGAGCCCCTCCCCCTCTCCCTCTTCTCCCCTCCGCCCTCCGAACCTCCCGAGGAGGCAGTCCCCGTGACCGCCCGCAAGCCGTCCCGCAAGGGATCCCGCAAGACCGCAGCCGCCGAGGCCAACGCTCCTGTCGAAGCCGCGCGGGTGGAGACGGCACCGGAGCCCGCTCCGGCACCCGCGCCCGCCTCCGTGGAGACCGTCGGAGCCGAGGCCGCCACGACGACCACGGCCACCAAGGCCGCCTCCGCCAAGCGCACCCGGCCCAAGCGGGCGGACGCCGTCCCGCCGCGCCCCCGGCAGGGCGGCGACGGCTCGGGCGCGCGCCCGGCGCCGGCCCTGGACGGGGCGGACCGGGGCCGGCTGCTGGCCGGTGACCACCACGCCCCGCACGACGTGCTCGGCGCCCGTCCGATCCCGGGCGGTGTGCTGGTGCGGGCGCTGCGCCCGTTCGCCCGGTCGGTCACGGTGCTGGCCGAGGGCGTGCGGGCCGAACTGCACGACGACGGTGACGGGTTCTTCTCCGGTGTGCTGCCGGTGAAGGAGGTCCCCGTCTACCGGCTCCAGGTCGCGTACGACGACAACACCATCGAGGTGGACGACCCGTACCGCTTCTGGCCCTCGCTCGGCGACCTCGACCTCCATCTGATCGGGGAGGGCCGCCACGAGGAGCTGTGGCGGGCGCTCGGATCGGAGCCGATGGTCCACCAGGGGGTGGCCGGGACCCGGTTCACCGTCTGGGCGCCGAACGCGCGCGGAGTGCGGGTGACCGGTGACTTCTCCTACTGGGACGGCACGGCCCTGCCGATGCGTTCGCTCGGGTCGACCGGGGTGTGGGAGCTGTTCCTGCCCGGGGTCGGCGAGGGCGCGCTCTACAAGTACGACATCTGCCGCCCGGACGGTTCGCACACGGTCCGGGCCGACCCGATGGCCCGCCGTACCGAGGTGCCGCCCGCGACCGCCTCCATCGTCACCGCCTCGCACCACGAGTGGCGGGACGCCGACTGGATGGCCCACCGGGGCGACCGCCCGGTCCACGAGGCGCCGTTCTCGGTGTACGAGCTCCATCTCGCCTCCTGGCGGCCGGGGCTGACCTACCGTCAACTCGCGGACCAGCTACCGGCGTACGTCAAGGACCTCGGCTTCACGCATGTGGAGCTGATGCCGGTCTCCGAGCACCCCTTCGGCGGCTCCTGGGGGTACCAGGTCACCGGCTTCTACGCGCCGACCTCCCGCATGGGCACCCCGGACGACTTCCGGTATCTGGTGGACGCCCTGCACCGGGCGGGCATCGGCGTGATCATGGACTGGGTTCCGGCCCATTTCCCGCGCGACGAATGGGCGTTGGCCGAGTTCGACGGGCGGCCGCTGTACGAGCACGCCGACCCGCAGCGGGCGGCGCACCCGGACTGGGGGACGCTGGAGTTCGACTACGGACGTACCGAGGTCCGTAACTTCCTGGTCGCCAACGCGACGTACTGGTGCGAGGAGTTCCACATCGACGGGCTGCGGGTCGACGCCGTCGCCTCGATGCTCTACCTCGACTACTCCCGCGAGGACGGCCAGTGGTCGCCCAACGACCAGGGCGGGCGCGAGAACTGGGACGCGGTCGGCTTCCTCCAAGAGATGAACGCGACCGTCTACCGGCGCAACCCCGGCGTCGTCACCATCGCCGAGGAGTCGACCGCCTGGGACGGTGTCACCCGGCCCACCGACAGCGGCGGCCTGGGCTTCGGGCTCAAGTGGAACATGGGCTGGATGCACGACTCGCTGCTGTACATGGCGAAGGAGCCGGTGCACCGCAAGCACCACCACAACGAGATGACGTTCTCGATGGTGTACGCCTACAGCGAGAACTACGTGCTGCCGATCTCGCACGACGAGGTGGTGCACGGCAAGCACGCGCTGGTGGCGAAGATGCCCGGCGACTGGTGGCAGCAGCGCGCCAACCACCGCGCCTACCTGGGCTTCATGTGGGCCCACCCCGGCAAGCAACTCCTCTTCATGGGTCAGGAGTTCGCCCAGGGCGCGGAGTGGTCCGAGAGCCACGGACCGGACTGGTGGCTGCTGGACCCGACGTACGGGGCGTCCGACGACCACCGCGGGGTGCGGAACCTGGTGGGCGACCTGAACGCGGTGTACGGGGCGGTGCCCGCCCTGTGGCAGCGCGACACCGTGCCGGAGGGGTTCAGCTGGGTGGACGGCGGGGCGGCCGAGGACAACGTCTTCGCCTTCCTGCGCTACGACGCGGACGGCTCGCCGCTGCTCGCGGTCTCGCACTTCTCCCCGGTGGTCCGCCACGACTACCGCCTCGGGGTGCCGGAGACCGGGACGGAGGGGTGGGTGGAGGTCCTCAACACGGACGCGGACCGGTACGGCGGCAGCGACGTACGGAACGAGGAGCCGCTGAAGGCGGAGACGGTGCCCGCACACGGCCGCCCGTCCAGCATCTCGCTGACGCTGCCGCCGCTGGCGACGGTGTGGTTCCGGCCGGCCTGAACGCCTGAGCCGTAGGCGGAGAAGGGGCCCGTCCCGTGTCATGGCCGGCACGGGACGGGCCCCTTCCCTTTTGAGGCGGGGTCAGCCGTTGCGGGTCGCCGTGCGGCGGCGCGTCGCGGAGAACAGACCGCCGCCCGCGAGGAGCGCCGCGCCCGCGAGGACCGCCATCGGGAGGGTGGAGTCGGAGCCGGTCGCCGCCAGGCTGCCGCCCGTCCGCGGGGTGGCGCCGCCGGCCGTGGCGCCGCCGCCCGAGGTGGTGGCGGAGCCGGTGGTGCCCGTGTCGCCGCTGGTCGTGGCGCCGGAGGAACCGGCGGTGGAGCCGCCCGTGGAGGACGCACCGCCGTCGGAGCCGCCGGAGTCCGGGCCGCCGGTGGAGCCGGAACCGCCGGTGGAGCTCGCCTCGCCGGTCTCGACCACGATCTCCGCGGTGTCGTTGGCCGCGTTCCTGTCGAAGGGGCGGGCCTGGCCGTCGAAGGAGACCTTGCCCGTGGTGCGGCCGACAGCCTTGTCGATCCGGAGCACGAAGGGGTAGGTCTCGCCGCCCGTGGGCCGGACCCACGACTGGCTGGTGCCGCACGCGTAGTGCGTCCTGGTGACCTTCGAGCAGAAGCCGTTGGCCTTGACCACCGACGTACCGGCCGGGATGCGTACGTCGACGGTGGTGACGCTGGTGTCCAGCTCGCCCTGGACCCAGGCGGGGCCCTTGTTGGTGAACTTCACCCGGGCGGTGACCTTGTCACCCACCGTGCCCTTCAGCTCGGCGCCGGTCAGGGCGAAGTCGGCGGTGCTGTCCGCCGTGACATCCGTACGCACCGAGGTCCGGGCGTGGGCGGCGCGGTCCGTCTCCGTGGCCTCTCCGCGCTCGACCAGCTTCAGGGGCGCGCCCGTACCCGGTACGTGCTCGCTCTCGCCGCCTTCGTCGGGCGCCGGCTCGTCCGCCGAGACCCCGTACCCCGCGTTGTCGCGCAGCGCGCTCGCCCCCGCCCTGAGGCCGAGCGGCTGGTCCGTCCCGTACAGCACGCCAGGCTTCAGGGGCTGGTCGACCGTGCAGACGGCGTGGTTCCGCTCCGGCTGTTCGTCGTAGGAACTGACCCTGAAGTACACGCAGTTGGAGTAGGTTTCGGCGGTCTCCACGCCTGGCGAGAAGCTGTAGGCCAGGTAGACCCTGGGCACGGTGTCCGTCCCCTTGTTGAGCACGCTCACCGGCAGCCCGAACCCGTCGCCCGGTGCGACACCGGTGACGGGGGCGAGTCCGCCGACCCCCAGATCGGGCTCTGTCCCGTCGGCCAGGGCCGGCCCGGAGCCCAGCGCGATCAGGGCGACGGCCGCCAGCGCTGCGGTTCCGCTCAGCAGCGTACGGCGGCCGGAAACGACGTTCCCCATGAGAATCCCTCGGTCGGATGACGGTCGACTGCCCGGCAGGGCAGTGCAGTTGCTCACCCGGAAGACATGTCCCGGCAGCGAATGGTTGTGCGGGGCACGCGCATGGCCGTACGCGGACGACAACAAGGACACCCGTACCGGGGGATACGGGTGTCCTTGCGTGGGGGGTGTCGCAGTGGCTGGAAAGGGCCGGTCAGACCTTGGCGGGCTCCGTCGCCGTCTCGCGCTGCTCGGGTACGTCACCGGAGTCGGCGGAGTCCCGAGCGGGGGCGTGGTCGTCGACCAGCGTGCGCTCGTCGAACGGGATCTGTCCGGCGAGGACCTGGCCGACGCGCTCCTTGTCGATCTCCTTGGTCCAGTGGCCGACCAGGACCGTGGCGACCGCGTTGCCCGCGAAGTTGGTCAGGGCGCGGGCCTCGCTCATGAAGCGGTCGATGCCGACGATCAGGCCGACGCCGTCGACGAGTTCGGGGCGGTGCGACTGGAGGCCGCCCGCGAGGGTGGCGAGCCCTGCGCCGGTCACGCCCGCCGCGCCCTTCGAGGCGATGACCATGAAGATGAGGAGCGAGATCTGCTCGCCCGCGCTCAGCGGGGAGCCCATCGCGTTGGCGATGAAGAGCGAGGACATCGTGAGGTAGATCGCGGTGCCGTCGAGGTTGAAGGAGTAGCCGGTCGGCACGGTGATGCCGACGACGGGCTTGCTGACGCCCAGGTGCTCCATCTTGGCGATCAGCCGGGGCAGGGCCGACTCGGAGGACGAGGTCGAGAGGATCAGCAGGAACTCGCGGCCCAGGTACTTCAGCAGGGAGAGCAGGTTGACCCCGGCGACCAGGCGCAGGATCGCGCCGAGCACCACGAAGACGAAGAGACCGCAGGTGACGTAGAAGCCGATCATGATGATGGCCAGGGACTTCAGGGCGTCGAGTCCGGTCTCGCCGACCACCGCCGCGATCGCGCCGAACGCGCCGACCGGGGCGGCCCACATGATCATGGCGAGGATGCGGAAGACGAGCCGCTGGATGTGGGTGATGCCGCGGATGATCGGCTCGCCCGCCGAGCCCATCGCCTGGAGCGCGAAGCCCGCGAGCAGCGCGACCAGCAGCGTCTGGAGCACCTCGCCCGCCGTGAAGGCGGAGACGATGGTGGTCGGGATGATGCCGAGCAGGAAGTCGACGGTGGACTCGCTGGCGCCGGACGCCTGCTTCTCACCGGCCGCGCGGGCCGCCTCGGTGATGTGCAGGGTGGAGCCGGGCTCCAGGAAGTTGCCGACCAGCAGGCCGATGGCGAGGGCCACGGTCGACATGACCAGGAAGTAGCCGAGCGCCAGGCCGCCCACGGCGCCGACCTTGGCCGCCTTGCGGACCGAGCCGACGCCCAGCACGATCGTGCAGAAGATGATCGGCGAGATCATCATCTTGATCAGGTTCACGAAGCCGGCGCCGATGGGCTTGAGCTCCACGGCCACCCCGGGGGCGACGAAGCCCACCAGGATGCCGAGCGCCACGGCGGCGATCACGGCGATGTACAGGTAGTGGGTACGGTCCCGCTGTTTGGCTGCCACGGCCATGGTGGGGCTCCTCGGCTCGGTCAGGGGGGTGCGCCCCCGTCCCTGGGGGCTCCGGTGACTATCCACCGCCCTGTGACCCCGGTCACCCTTGCGTTCATATCGTTCACGGGCGCTTTCGAGCCACTGGGAGAGCGCGCTCACGCGAGGCAGACTGTGAGCATGCGCCTCCCCCGTACCCGCCCCCGCAGCCTGGCCGGGCAGCTCTTCGCCATGCAGGTCGTGCTGATCGCCGCCGTGGTGGCGGGGTGCGCGGTCTTCGCGTACGTCTCCGGCTCCGCGCAGGCGGAGCAGACGGCGACCCGGCAGGTGCGGGCGGCGGCCGTGGCGGTGGCCGATTCCCCCTCCGTACGGGAGGCCATCCGTACCCCGGATCCCTCCGCCGTACTCCAGCCGTACGCGGAGCAGGTGCGCCGGGACACCGGGATCGCCTTCGTCACGATCATGGACACCGAGCGGCGGCGGTGGACGCACCCCGACGCGTCGCTGATCGGCGAGACGTTCCTCGGCCACACCGAGGAGGCGCTCGCCGGGGCGACCTTCACCGAGACCTACACCGGCACGCTCGGCCCCTCGATCAGGGTGGTCACCCCGGTCCGCGACGGCGAGGAGATCATCGGCCTGGTCAGCGCGGGCATCACGGTGGACCGGGTCTCCTCGCAGGTACGCGAGCAGCTGGGCGCCCTGGCGCTGGCGGCGGGCGGGGCGCTGGCGCTGGGCGGGATCGGCACGTACGTGATCAACGCCCGGCTGCGGCGCCACACCCACGGGATGAACGCGGCCGAGCTGAGCCGGCTGCACGACTACCACCAGGCCACGTTGCACGCGGTGCGCGAGGGGCTGCTCATGCTGGACGGGCAGCGCCGGATCGCGCTGATCAACGACGCGGGGCGGGAGCTGCTGGGGATCGCCCCGGAGACCGAGGCGCTCGGCCGGACCGTGGACGAGCTGGCCCTGCCCGCACCGCTGACCGGGGCGCTGCTGGCGTCCGAGGCGCGGGTGGACGAGCTGCATCTGACGGCGGACCGGGTGGTCGTGGTCAACACCCGTCCGGTGGTGGGCGGGGAGCGGCGCGGCACGGTGGTGACCCTGCGGGACCACACCGAACTCCAGGCGCTGACCGGGGAGCTGGACTCCGAGCGCGGCTTCACGCAGGCGTTGCGCTCGCAGGCGCACGAGGCGGCGAACCGGCTGCACACGGTGGTGTCGCTGATCGAGTTGGGCCGGGTGGAGGAGGCGGTGGAGTTCGCGACGGCGGAGCTGGAGCTGGCCCAGGTGCTGACCGACCGGGTGGTGGGCGCGGTCGAGGAGCCGGTGCTGGCCGCGCTGCTGCTGGGCAAGGCGGCCCAGGCGAACGAGCGCGGGGTGGAGCTGGAGCTGGCGGAGGACAGCCTGATCGACGACGGGGCGCTGCCCGCCTCGCTGGCCCAGCGGGATCTGGTGACGATCCTCGGCAATCTGATCGACAACGCGGTGGACGCGGCGTCGGAGGGCGACGCGGCGGCAGCGGTGCCCGCGCAGCGAACGGCTCCGCAGGGCGGCTCCGCAGGGGCCGTGCCGCACCGTACGGCTCCGCAGGGCGCCGGGCGGGCCCGGGTCACCGTGACCGCCCTCGCCGACGAGCGGGAGCTGCTGCTGCGGGTCTCGGACACCGGGCCGGGCATCGGGCCCGAGGAGGCGGACGAGGTGTTCCGGCGCGGCTGGTCGACGCACGGGGCGGGGCGCGGGCTCGGCCTCGCGCTGGTGCGGCAGGCGGCCCACCGCAACGGCGGGTCGGTGGAGCTGGACCGGGCGCCGGAGGGCGGGGCGCGTTTCACGGTGCGGCTGCCGCTCGGGACCGTACGGCTTCCGGCGGCCGGGCGAAGGAGGTGACCGCGTGATCCGGGTCCTGGTGGTGGAGGACGATCCGGTGGCCGCCGACGCGCACCAGATGTACGTGGAGCGGGTCGCCGGCTTCACCGTGGCCGCCGTGGCCCACACCCGGGCGGAGGCGGTACGGGTGCTGGAGCGCACCCCGGTCGACCTGCTCCTGCTGGACCTCTACCTGCCCGACGGCCACGGGCTCGGGCTGCTGCGCTCGCTGCGGGCCGCCGGGCACGGGGCGGACGTGATCGCGGTGACCTCGGCGCGGGACCTCGCGGTGGTGCGGGAGGGGGTGTCGCTGGGGGTCGTGCAGTACGTGCTGAAGCCGTTCACGTACCCCACGCTGCGGGACCGGCTGGTGCGGTACGCGGAGTTCCGGGGCGCGGCGGGCGAGGCGAGCGGACAGGAGGAGGTGGACCGGGCGCTGGGCGCGCTGCGGGTCACCGAGCCGGCCGCGCTGCCCAAGGGCCTCAGCGGGCCGACCCTGGAGGCGGTGACCCGGGTCCTGCGGGAGTCGGAGGAGGGGGTGACGGCCGCGGCCGCCGGGGAGCGGCTCGGGATCTCCCGGATCACCGCGCGCCGCTATCTGGAGCACCTGGTCACCGTGGGGAGCGCCGCACGGCGTCCACATTATGGGCAGGTCGGCCGACCTGAACTCCACTACCGCTGGCTGGCCGGCGGCCGCTGACCCCCGGTCGGCCCTGCATACGGCAAGCGTTTGCCGCAAGGGCGCACGGAGGTGGAAGGGCGGTGGTACCGGCGGTGAGGAAAGCGCTGGTGGGGCGCTTGATTGCGTACCGCCCGCCCGGTTCGCGCTAGGAGGTTCCTACGAAGCGTGTTCCGTGCGGGACGGACCGTAGCCAGCGGCGAAATGGACTCCTACGGTGGGGCCGTGCACCCCACCCCGCCCTTCAACGCCCCCGCCGCGCGCCGACTCCGTGAGGCACTGGGGATGGCTCCCGGACATGTCGCCTACGGTCTCGCCGCGCAGTACGGGCTCCGGATACCCGCCGAGACGGTCGTCGCCTGGGAGCGCGGTCTCGCGACCCCCGGTGAACGCGAACTGACCGCCCTCGCCGGGGTCCTCTGGTGCGCCCCCGGCGAACTGCTGGCCGCCGCCGCCACCCTGCGCGAGCACCGGCTGAGCCGGGAGCTCTCGGTGGACGACCTGGCGCGGCAGCTCGGGATGACCGGGGCCTCGTACCTGCGGATGGAGGAGACGGGGCGCTGGAAGGGCAACGAGCGGCAGTCCGCCGCGCTGTGCCGGGCGCTCGGCCTGTCACCGGCCCAGTTCCTCACGGCGACGGGGCGCGACGAGGAGCTGGCGGAGCTGCTGACGAGCGCGGTCACCACGCGCTGGCAGGCGTACGTCCGTCCGGTGGCGAAGATCGTCCCGCTGGAGCGGGCCCGGATCCAGGACGTGCTGGAGCAGCTGCACGCCGACTACCAGGCCCTGATGGTCTCCACCCTGAGCTGGAGCAGCACGGGCCAGGAACGGTCCGCGACGACGGGCGACGCGGGGCGGGCGTTCCTGGCCCGGTTGGTGGACCAGTTCTGGCGGACGGCCGGGGCCTGAGTCCCGGAGCATGAGGAGCCCGCAGGCGGCTAGAAGACCGACTCCGCCTCGTACATCCGCTCCAGCGGGACCGTCTTCAGCTGCGTGACCGCGTCCGCGAGGGGCACCATGGCGATGTCGTTGCCGCGCAGGGCGGTCATCCGGCCGAAGTCGCCGCGGTGCACGGCCTCCACCGCGTTCCAGCCGAAGCGGGTGGCCAGGACCCGGTCGTACGCGGTGGGCGTGCCGCCGCGCTGCACATGGCCGAGAATGACCGGCCGGGCCTCCTTGCCGAGCCGGGTCTCCAGCTCGACGGCGAGCCGGTTGCCGATGCCCTGGAAGCGCTCGTGGCCGTACTGGTCGATGGCGCCCTTGGCGTACGGCATGGAGCCCTCGGCCGGGTGCGCGCCCTCGGCGACGCAGATGACGGCGAACTTCTTGCCGCGCGCGAACCGCTCCTCGACCATCTTGACCAGGTCGCCGACCTCGAAGGGACGCTCGGGGAGGCAGATGCCGTGGGCGCCGCCGGCCATCCCGGACTCCAGCGCGATCCAGCCCGCGTGGCGGCCCATGACCTCCACGACCATCACCCGCTGGTGGGATTCGGCGGTCGTCTTGAGACGGTCTATGGCCTCGGTCGCGACGCCGACGGCGGTGTCGAAGCCGAAGGTCCGGTCGGTGGCGGAGATGTCGTTGTCGATGGTCTTCGGGACTCCGACGACCGGCATGCCCGCGTCGGAGAGCATCCGGGCCGCGGTCAGCGTGCCCTCGCCGCCGATCGGGATGAGCGCGTCGATGTCGTAACGGCGGGCCAGCTCCTCGCAGTTCTCGGCGGCCTCGCGCAGCCGGTCGCGCTCCAGGCGGGCCGAGCCGAGGATGGTGCCGCCCCGGGCGAGGATGCCGCTGACCGCGTTGAGGTCGAGGGGGCGGTAGTGGCCGTCCAACAGCCCCTTGAAGCCGTCCTCGAAGCCGATGACCTCGTCGCCGTGGCCCACGACGGCCCGGTGGACGACCGACCGGATCACTGCGTTCAGGCCGGGGCAGTCGCCGCCCGCGGTGAGAATTCCGATGCGCATCGAGGTGTGTCTCCTGCTCGTTAGTCGCGCTTTCCGGAAGCCGACCGAGGCGGCCTCCGTGCCCTGAACCAGCTCGATTGTCCCACGCCGGGCCCGCGGACCGCGCTTTCGGCCGGGTAGGGCGGAGAAGTCGGGAGCGGGTAGGAGGGATACCGGAGGCGGAACCTCCGGCGGGCGGCCTAGCGGCCCGCGCAGGTATCGTCAAGAGGCAATGCAGGCCAATGGCCGCACCCCTCGGAGCGCCGGGGACAGCGCGGGGAGACCCCCCACGTCCCGGACGGACCGCGGGGAGCGGCACCGCACAACGACGGGAGAGCACGCGTGGCGCGCAGCGTGTACGTGACCGGGATCGAGCGGGGGGACGGCCGGCAGGTCGTCGAACTGGGTGTCATGGAGCTACTGACGCGTCAGGTGGACCGGGTCGGGGTCTTCCGTCCACTGGTCCACGACGGACCCGACCGGCTCTACGAGCTGCTGCGGGCCCGCTACCGGCTCTCCCAGACCCCCGCCTCCGTCTACGGCCTGGACTACCACGAGGCCTCCGCCGTGCAGGCGGAGAAGGGGACCGACGAGCTGGTCTCGCTGCTGGTGGACCGCTTCCACCAGGTGGCCCGGGAGTACGAGGTGGTCCTCGTCCTCGGCAGCGACTTCGCCGCCACCCAGCTCCCCGACGAGCTGGCGCTCAACGCGCGGCTGGCCAACGAGTTCGGCGCCTCGGTGATCGCGGTCGTCGGCGGCAAGGGCCAGACCGCGGAGTCCGTCCGCGCCGAGACCCGTAACGCCTACCGCGCCTACGCGGGCCTGGGCTGCGATGTACTGGCGATGGTGGTGAACCGGGTCGCCCCCGAGGACCGCGCGGTGATAGCCGAACGGCTGGCGGCCCGGCTGCCGGTGCCCGTCTCCGTGCTGCCGGACGATCCGGCGCTCTCCGCCCCGACGGTCGCGCAGGTCACCGCCGCCCTGGACGGCACGGTGCTGCTGGGTGACGACGCGGGGCTGGCTCGGGACGCGCTGGACTTCGTCTTCGGCGGGGCGATGCTGCCGAACCTGCTGAACGCGCTGACGCCCGGCTGCATGGTGGTGACGCCCGGGGACCGGTCCGACCTGGTGGTCGGTTCGCTGGCCGCGCACAGCGCCGGGACCCCGCCCATCGCGGGCATCCTGCTGACCCTGAACGAGCGCCCCGGCGAGGAGATTCTCACCCTGGCCGCCCGGTTGGCGCCGGGCACCCCGGTCGTCTCGGTGGCCGGCGGCTCTTTCCCCACGGCGGCCGAACTCTTCACGCTGGAAGGGAAGTTGAACGCGGCGACGCCCCGTAAGGCGGAGACAGCGCTCGGCCTCTTCGAGCGCCATGTCGACACCGGCGCCCTGCTGGAGCGGATCTCGGTGGCCCGCAGCGGCCGGGTCACGCCGATGATGTTCGAGCACGAGCTGCTGGAGCAGGCCCGCTCCGACCGCAAGCGCGTGGTCCTGCCGGAGGGCACCGAGGAGCGGGTGCTGCGCGCGGCGGACGTGCTGCTGCGCCGCGACGTCTGCGACCTCACCCTCCTCGGCGATGTGGACACCATCCGCAAGAAGGCCGCCGACCTCGGCATCGACCTCGCCGAGACCCAGATCGTCGACCCGCACACGTCCGAACTGCGCCAGGCGTTCGCCGAGCGGTACGCGCAGCTGCGCGCGCACCGCGGGGTGACGGTGGAGCTGGCGTACGACGTGGTGTCGGACGTGAACTACTTCGGCACGCTGATGGTCCAGGAGGGTCTGGCCGACGGGATGGTGTCGGGCTCGGTCCACTCCACGGCCGCGACCATCCGCCC
Organism: Streptomyces griseus subsp. griseus; assembly: GCF_003610995.1. Lineage (NCBI taxonomy): Bacteria > Bacillati > Actinomycetota > Actinomycetes > Kitasatosporales > Streptomycetaceae > Streptomyces > Streptomyces griseus. The sequence goes on along the minus strand of NZ_CP032543.1, from coordinate 5,306,104 downwards.
GGCCTTCGAGATCATCAAGACGAAGCCGGACGCCTCGATCGTCTCGTCCGTCTTCTTCATGTGCCTGGCCGACAAGGTCCTCGTCTACGGCGACTGCGCGGTCAACCCGGACCCGAACGCCGAGCAGCTCGCCGACATCGCGGTGCAGTCGGCGGTGACGGCGGCCCGCTTCGGCGTCGAGCCACGGATCGCGATGCTGTCGTACTCCACCGGCACCTCCGGCTCCGGCGCGGACGTCGACAAGGTGCGCGAGGCGACCGAGCGGGTGCGGGCCGAGCGGCCCGAGCTGCGGGTGGAGGGGCCGATCCAGTACGACGCGGCGGTCGAGCCGACCGTCGCGGCGACGAAGCTGCCGGGGTCGGAGGTGGCCGGACAGGCCACCGTGCTGATCTTCCCGGACCTCAACACCGGCAACAACACCTACAAGGCCGTGCAGCGCTCGGCGGGCGCGGTGGCGGTCGGCCCGGTGCTCCAGGGGCTGCGCAAGCCCGTCAACGACCTCTCCCGGGGCGCGCTCGTCCAGGACATCGTCAACACGGTGGCCATCACGGCGATCCAGGCGCAGGGCGAGGAGCGCCCCGCATGACGACTTCTCCCGTTCCCGACCACGAAAGCACGGCAGCCCCTGTGGAACCGCACCGCGTCCTCGTCCTCAACTCCGGCTCCTCCTCGGTGAAGTACCAGCTCCTCGACATGCGCGACCGCTCGCGGCTCGCCTCCGGTCTGGTGGAGCGGATCGGCGAGGAGACCTCGCGCCTGGTGCACACCCCGCTGGCCGGCGGCGGCGCCGAGCCACGGGAGCGTACGGGCCGGATCGTGGACCACGACGCGGCGCTCAAGGCGGCGGCCGAGGAGCTGACGGCGGACGGGCTCGGCCTGGACTCCCCCGAACTCGCCGCGATCGGCCACCGGGTGGTGCACGGCGGGCTGAAGTTCTCCGCGCCGACCGTGATCACCGACGAGGTGCTGAAGGAGATCGAACGCCTCGTCCCGGTCGCCCCGCTGCACAACCCGGCCAACATCACGGGCATCCGTACGGCGCGGGCGCTGCGCCCGGACCTGCCGCAGGTCGCGGTCTTCGACACGGCGTTCCACACGACGATCCCCGAGGCGGCCGCCCGGTACGCGATCGACGTGGAGACCGCCGACGCGCACCGCATCCGCCGCTACGGCTTCCACGGCACGTCTCACGCGTACGTCTCCCGGAGGACCGCGAAGCTGCTGGGCAAGGCACCGGAGGACGTCAACGTCATCGTGCTGCACCTGGGCAACGGGGCCTCCGCCTCGGCGGTCGCGGGCGGGCGGTGCGTGGAGACCTCCATGGGGCTGACCCCCTTGGAGGGGCTCGTGATGGGTACGCGCTCCGGGGACATCGATCCGGCCGTCACCTTCCACCTCAAGCGGGTGGCGGGCATGTCGACGGACGAGATCGACGTCCTGCTCAACAAGCGGAGCGGGCTGGCCGGGCTCTGCGGTGACAACGACATGCGGGAGATCCGCCGCCGGATCGAGGAGGGCGACGAGCGGGCCGCGCTCGCCTTCGACATCTACATCCACCGGCTGAAGAAGTACATCGGCGCGTACGCGGCGGTGCTCGGCCGGGTGGACGCGGTGGCGTTCACGGCGGGGGTCGGGGAGAACTCGGCCCCGGTGCGGGAGGCTGCCATCGCGGGTCTGGAGGAGTTCGGTCTCGCGGTCGACGCCGGGCTCAACGCCGTACGGTCCGGTGAGCCGCGGCTGATCTCGCCGGAGTACGCACGGGTGGCGGTCGCCGTGGTGCCGACGGACGAGGAGCTGGAGATCGCCGACCAGACGTTCGCACTCGTCGAGGGGCCCGGTTCGTCCCGGTCCGGGGGCCTTGGAGAGGTCGACAACTGAGCGCCTCCGCGCCCCTTTGTATCTTCCACCAGACGGAATATTCCGCATCGAAACAAACCGATAGGATCCGCCTCATGCGCCGTTCCAAAATCGTCTGCACCCTCGGTCCCGCCGTCGACTCCCATGAGCAGCTCGTCGCTCTGATCGAGGCCGGCATGAGCGTGGCCCGTTTCAACTTCAGTCACGGCTCCCACGAGGAACACCAGGGCCGTTACGACCGCGTCCGCAAGGCGGCCGCCGAGACCGGCCGCGCGGTGGGCGTGCTCGCCGACCTCCAGGGCCCGAAGATCCGGCTGGCCAAGTTCGCCGAGGGCCCGGTGGAGCTCGTCCGCGGGGACGAGTTCACCATCACCTCCGAGGACGTCGCCGGCGACAAGTCGATCTGCGGCACGACCTACAAGGGTCTGCCCGGCGACGTCACCAAGGGCGACCCGATCCTGATCAACGACGGCAACGTCGAGCTGAAGGTCATCGAGGTCGTCGGCCCCCGGGTCAAGACCATCGTCATCGAGGGCGGTGTCATCTCCGACCACAAGGGCATCAACCTGCCCGGCGCGGCGGTGAACGTCCCGGCCCTGTCCGAGAAGGACGTCGAGGACCTGCGCTTCGCGCTGCGGATGGGCTGCGACCTGGTCGCCCTCTCCTTCGTCCGGGACGCCGACGACGTCAAGGACGTGCACAAGGTGATGGACGAGGAGGGCCGCCGGGTCCCCGTCATCGCCAAGGTGGAGAAGCCGCAGGCGGTCGAGCACATGGAGGGCGTCGTCATGGCGTTCGACGGTGTGATGGTGGCCCGTGGCGACCTGGCGGTGGAGTATCCGCTGGAGAAGGTCCCGATGGTGCAGAAGCGCCTCATCGAGCTGTGCCGCCGCAACGCCAAGCCGGTGATCGTGGCGACCCAGATGATGGAGTCGATGATCACCAACTCCCGGCCGACCCGCGCCGAGGCGTCCGACGTCGCCAACGCGATCCTGGACGGCGCGGACGCGGTCATGCTGTCGGCCGAGTCGTCGGTGGGCGCGTACCCGATCGAGACGGTCAAGACGATGTCGAAGATCGTCTGCGCCGCCGAGGAGGAGCTGCTCTCCAAGGGCCTCCAGCCGCTGGTCCCGGGCAAGAAGCCCCGTACGCAGGGCGGCTCGGTGGCCCGTGCGGCCTGCGAGATCGCGGACTTCCTGGACGGCAAGGCGCTGGTCGCCTTCACCCAGTCCGGCGACACCGCCCGCCGCCTCTCCCGCTACCGCGTGGCCCAGCCGATCCTGGCCTTCACCACGGACGAGTCCACCCGCAACCAGCTCGCCCTGAGCTGGGGCGTCGAGTCGCACGTGGTCCCGCACGCGGACAACACCGACGCGATGGTCGACCTGGTCGACGCGGAGCTGCTGAAGCTGAACCGCTACAACCAGGGCGACACGATGGTCATCACGGCCGGTTCGCCCCCCGGCATCCCCGGCACCACGAACATGGTCCGGGTGCACCACCTGGGCGGCGAGCAGGGCTGAGCCCGGTAGGCATTGATGCATGCGAAGGGGGCCCCGGAGAGTTCCGGGGCCCCCTTCGCAAATCATCTTCGTGGAGGCATTGTCCTCAGTGCCCCGCTGGTCGCCCGTCTCGCCCTCGCACGTGCCGATGTGGACATCGACCAGTACGTCTTCCATGAGTGCGAAGAGTCCGCCGACGCGTGAGGCAGCGTCAACGGCCGGTCATTCCGCTGCGGAGCCCGGCCGTTCGCCTTCGCGACCGTGGGCCGTACCCCTGGCATCAGGGGCACGGCCCACGGCTCCGTGCGGCTCCCGGACGGGATCGGGTGGTGGCGGCTAGCCCTTGCCGCCCTCCAGGTAGTTGTTGAGGCCCGGGATCCTGAGTGAGCCGCCGAACTGGCCGGCCTGGACGACCTTGACCTTGGTGAAGAAGGCGAAGGGCACGTTCAGGGGCGGCGGGGTCTGCGGGCTGAAGGTGATCGGGATGAGGCCGAAGAGGTTGCCCTTCAGCTCCTCCGTGTACATCGTCACCGTGCCGTTGCGGATGGTCGACGTGGAGCCCGGACGCGACTTCACGTGGCCCGTGGTGCCCGCCGGGCCGACGGTCAGCTGGTGGAGGTCCTTGATGTCGATGGAGCCGGCGGTGAACTTCAGGACCTTCTTGATGGAGCCGTCCGCCTTCTTCACCTCGACGATGCCCTTGTAGTCCAGGCCGTTGAGCGTGAGCAGCGAGGACTCCAGGATCCACGGGTCGGCCGGGAGCAGCGGGATGCCGGGCTCCAGGGACGCCGCGGCGAGGGCCTTGGGGTCGGGCTCGGGGCAGGGGAAGCGCGGCTTCGCGCCTTCCGGGATGTCCTCGTCCTTCTTGGGGTCGAGTCCCTTGACGTCGTCGTCGAGCTCCTCGACGTCCTTGCCCGCCTTCGCGGCGGCCTCGCGGATGGCGTCGGCCGTCCTGTCGGAGGCGTCCTCGGCCGGATCCTTCGAGGGGCTCCTCGGCGCTTCCTTCTCCGGGGCCTTCGGCTTGTCCGCCGGCTTCGGGGACTCGGCCGTGGGGCTCGGGGACGGGCTCGCCGTCCCCTCGGGCTTCTCCTCGGCCTTGTCCTTGCCCTTGTCCGGGTCGAAGAGGTCCTTGAGCGCGTCGCCCAGGCCCAGCGGGTCGAGGGGGTTCTTCGACTTGGTGGGCGTCGGGGTGGGGCTCGGCTCCTCGGCGGGCTTCTTCGCCGCGTCGGGCTGCTCGGCCGCGTCCGGCTTCTCGTCGGCCGCCGGGTCCTCGGTGGCCGTGCCGCTCTCCGTGGGCTTCGGGGTGGGGCTGTCGTCCTGGCCCGGCTCGTCCGTGGGCGTCGCCGACGGGGTCGGGGTGGCCTTCGGGGACTCGGACTCCGGCTCGCCCGGCTCGTCGGACCGGGTGACGCACGGGCCCGGGGCGAAGGGGATGTCGGCGTTGCCGTCGGCCATGGCGAGCTTGGGCGTGAGGCCCATGCCGACGAAGACGGCGGTCGGCATCGCGGCGAGCGCGAACGCCTTCTTGCCGCTCGGCATGTGCAACTTGGTCAGCAGCGACTTCTTGGGGGCCGCGTGACGGGGGCCCTTGCGCTCGCGGAGGTCGTCGCCGGGGTACGCGTCCGGCCGCTGTTTCTCGTCACCCCGCACGGTGTGTCCCCCCGTCGTAGCCGGAGGCCGTGTCGTGGTCACCCGCCGGCTGTTGCGGTACGGCCGCGCCGTACAGGGCGCCCTCGGCCGCGTACTCGCTCTCCGTCTCCCGCTTGTCCAGCGACAAGGGAGCGTCCTGCGGGGCCTCTTCGGCCGCCTGCGGCTCGCCCGGCGCCCAGGAAATGGACAGGGCTCCGCCGATGAGCGCGAGCAGGAATCCGATCACGAAGCCGCCGATGTTGGCGACCGGTATGGAGATCAGCGCGAGGAGGATGGCCGCGACCCCGGCGAAGACCCGGACGATGGAGTGGAACCACATCGTCAGGCCCAGCGTGATGAGCAGGACCCCGATGATGAGGGATCCGGCGCCGGCCGTGGTGGACATCGCCAGCGTCATATTGCCGAGGTGGAGATCGGCGTACGGGAAGTAGGCGATGGGCGCACCGCCCAGCATGGTGAACAGACCCGCCCAGAACGGCCGGTTACCCCGCCAGGTACGGAATCCCCGCCGGTAGACGGTGAGGTTGTGCTCGTTCTGCCCTGTGGACTCGGGGCTCATGGAAAACAGCTCCCTGGAACCGGTACTGCTGTGAGAAGAGAAAGGGTGGGTGGCCGGAAAACCCCGCCGGGACGTCCCGGCCACCCGGGCGAGTGCTTAGAAGCACTCCTTGACGCCCTTGTGCAGCTTCAGGCTCAGGTTGCTGAGCTTGAAGGTGCCGGCGGTGGTCGCCCACGCCGTCTGCTTCACGTCGGTCAGGGTGGCCTTCTTGGCCCGCTGCGCGAAGCCGTTGGGGTTGACACCCTTCTCGGTTCCGGGCTGGATGCCGGGCGCACCGACGGAACCGGCGGCGACACCGATGTCGATGCTCTCGAAGTAGGCGTCGGCGTCCAGCTGCGCGACGTCCAGGTACAGGTTGGTCGCCCGGACCGGGTTGGCCGGGTTGGTGCCGGCCTTCAGCTGCAGGCTGACGTTGCCGATACCGAAAGGCACCTTGGGCGTGACCACCGACTGGCACATGTTGGTGATCGTGGCATCGCTGAAGCCCGACACCGCGACCGGGTGCGCGGCGTCGTTGCCCTCAAGGTCCTTGCCGACGGCGACGCTGCCGTACTGGACGAAGTTCTCGCCCACCAGCTTGTCGGTGCTGACCTTGAAGCTCTGGCCGGACACGGCGAAGGACGCGGCCAGCGCACCCTGTGCGAGACCGACACCCACCGCCGCGGTCGCGACGACGCTCGGCACCATGACCAGAGCGAAACGCTTCCATCTCGTCCCACCGCGAACTTGGGAACTCATAACTTGCTCCTTCTTCTCGGACGTACATCTCCGACCGGGTATGAGCCCCGGCCTGGGATGGGAGAAGTGCTACGTCCTCGGGAAGGAGAGCGCCCGCAGACGGAGGCATGTACCGCACCCGCTGCACCGGCGTTCACCCCCGAGCGACAAACCACTGGCTGCACGGTGTGTGCAGCCGGTCGGACAGGCCCCGCCGCCTGGCGGGAACCCCCCTGTCCACGGCCGGCACCACTGCCGCCGGCCCACTCGGTGGGGACCCAACAGGCCCTTTCGCGCCGGCTGGAGACCGGGCTGAAGGTATGGGACCGAGCGTGGCCGATCGTGGTGCATTCGGAGCCGCCGCACAAGGGGGTTCGTTACTTGCCAGTAACGACCTGATAACCCTGGCGCGACCGGGCGACATCACGCGGCCACACAGGGTGGCACGAAAGGGACATCGAGATGGCATGAAACGAACCGGAAACGGGACAGAGCGACCTCACCGACTTACTGCCAGTAACAGCACATCCCATTGTCAAGTTTTGGCAAAGCGAGGCCGTCTCTTAACGTTCGGACGGCAAAACGGCCGTGATCCCGGAGAGGGATCACGGCCGTCTTGTCACATCGGAACAATCAGCTCGCGGGCGGGACGATCGGCTAGCGGATCAGAACAGCACCCGCGCCAGCGCGGTGCGGGCGGCGGTGACCCGCGGGTCGTCCGGGCCGATCACCTCGAAGAGCTCCAGCAGGCGCAGCCGGGCGGTGTTCCGCTCGTCGCCCGTGTTGCGCCGGACCGCCTCGACGAGCCGGCCGAAGGCGTCCTCGACATGGCCGCCGACCAGATCCAGGTCGGCCGCGGCGACCTGGGCGGTCACATCGCCGGGGTTGTCCGCCGCGTCCTTGCGGACCGCGTTCGGGTCCATCGTCTGGACGCGGGCCAGCAACTCCGCCTGGGCCAGGCCGAGCTTGGCCTCCGGGTTGGCCGGGTCGTCGGCGAGCACGTTCTTGTACGCCTGTACGGCACCGCCGAAGTCATTGGCGTCCAGGGCGGAGGCGGCGGCCTCCAGCAGGTGGTCGTACGGGCCGGCCGGCACCTCGGCCGGGGCCGCGTCCGGTGAGGCGTTCGGGTCGACGGCGATCCCGGTGAGGCCGAACCGCTCCTCGCCGACCTGGATCAGCTGGTCCAGCGTCTCGCGGATCTGGGCCTCGGGGGCCGCGCCCTGGAAGAGCGGGAGGGCCTGCCCGGCGACGACGGCGAAGACCGCCGGGATGCCCTGGATGCCGAACTGCTGCATCAGCATCTGGTTGGCGTCGACATCGACCTTGGCCAGCAGGAAGCGGCCGTTGTACTCGACGGCCAGGCGCTCCAGCAGGGGGCCCAGCTGCTTGCACGGCTCGCACCACTCGGCCCAGAAGTCGATGACGACCGGGACCTCGGCGGAGCGCTGGAGGACATCGCGCTCGAAGCCCGCTTCATCGACGTCGATCACCAGGGTGGCGGGCGACACGGCGCCGGTGCCCCCTGTGCGGGCGGCCTGTGCACGGGCCTGCTCCGCCTTGGCCTTGGCCTCGCCGGCCGCCTTGACAGCGGCGAGGTCGACGACGCCGCTCATGGACATGTTCCTAGGCTGCATACGTACATCCTCCCCCCTGAGCACGCCGTTCCGGAAAGCGATACGGGAACCGGGCCCGTCCGCTGCACCGGCCGGTGTGCCGGGCGGGCGGACAGTGACGGTCCCGGGGGGCCCTGAAGAACCCCGGCGGGGCTCCGAAAAGACCCCGGTGGAACAGAGACGGGCCCCGATAAGACCCGGTGGACCTTCCGGATCCCCATCCGGCCGGTCCGTGCGGCTCCGGGTCCCCACCCGGCGCCTGGGCCTCCGTGAAGGCCCTGGTGGCTGTCGCTCGTTCGTTCCGTGGCGTACGGGGGCGGGCCTGCCGCCTTCCTTACGCTACGACCCGTAGCGTAACTGCCCATCGGTCCGCCGGACCAGGCCACCCCGGTGATCTGTCTCACGGAACCTGGGGCGGACCGTACCTCCCTACCGGCCGGTATGGTCGCCGCATCATGAGCGACACCGACCCCAGAACCACCCGAACGGGACGTCCGCGATCCACCGCGGCCGATGCCGCGATCCTGGAGGCGACGCGCGCCTCTCTCGTCGATCTCGGCTGGTCGAAGCTGACCATGGGCGATGTGGCGACCCGGGCCGGAGTCGCCAAGACGACCCTCTACCGGCGCTGGGCGGGCAAGAACGAACTGGTGGTGGACGCGGTCGCGGTCCTCTTCGACGAGCTGGAGCTCCCCGACCGGGGGAGCCTGGCCGCCGATGTGCAGGGCGTGGTGCTCCAGTTCGCCGCGCTGCTGGAGCGGCCGGAGGCCCGGACTGCGCTGATGGCGGTGGTCGCCGAGTCCACCCGGGACGACTCGTTGCGCCGCCGCATCCGCTCGGCCATCGTGGACCGGCAGAAGCGGCTGGTGCTCCTGGGCCGGGAGCGCGCCCAGGCCCGCGGCGAGCTGCGGTACGAGGACGACGCCTCGGCCGCCGCCCGCAACGCGGACCTGATCTTCGACGTGATCGCCGGGGCCGTGGTGCACCGCACACTGGTGAGCGCGGAACCGGTGGACGCCGCGTGGGCGAGCGGGTTCACCACGCTGTTGCTGCTGGGGCTGTCCGGGGCGCAGGCCGGCTGACCCGCCGGGGCGGTGCGGACCGACCGACCCGCCCCTCACTGTCAAGGACTCTTCAACCAGGGCGACTTGGGCTCTAAGGTCGGGGCGACCCCCTTCCGACCAGAGGAGTCGCCCGTGCGTACGCGCCTACCGGCCCTGCTCGTCGTCCTGTTGACCGGGGCTTTGCTGGCCCCCACCCAAGCCGCCGCACGCCCCGAGGAGACCGGCCGGGCGGCCGCCCACTCGGCCACCGCGGCCGCCGACCCCGCGCCGCTGCCCGCCTGGACTCCCCCGCTCAGCACCCGGGGCCGCTACATCGTCGACGCGGAGGGCCGCCGCTTCAAGCTCAAGTCCGGCAACTGGCACGGCTCCAGCGGCACCTGGAACGGCTCGGGACCGGAGGACGACCCGGCGAACAACCACGCGGGCGAGGTGGGGCACCGGGCACCGCTGGGCCTCGACCGGATGCCGATGGACGAGATCGTCGCGGACTTCCGCCGGCTCGGGCTGAACAGCGTGCGCCTGCCCTTCTCCAACGAGATGGTCGGCGACACCCGGCCGGTCTCCGGGCTGACGGCCAACCCCCAGCTGAACGGGCTGCGTCCGCTGGAGGTCTTCGACCGGGCGGTCCGCGCGCTGACGGACGCAGGGTTCGCGGTGATCCTCAACAACCACAGCACGAAGAGCCGTTGGTGCTGCGGGGTGGACGGCAGCGAGCGGTGGAACAGCGGGCAGAGCACACAGAAGTGGGTGGACGACTGGCTGCTGCTGGCGGCGCGCTACCGCTCCAACCCCCGGGTGGTCGGCGCCGATCTGCGCAACGAGGTGCGCCGCGACGTGTGGGACGACCCGAACTGGGGGCTCGGCGACGCGCACGACTGGGCCGCCGCCGCCCAGCAGGCGGGTGACCGCATCCTCAAGGACGCCAACCCGGACCTGCTCATCATGATCGAGGGCATCAACTGGGCCGGAATCCCGGTGGACGGCTTCTGGCGCGACCGCCCCCACCTCAAGCCGGTCGCCACGCTCTCGCACACCCTGGTGCGCTCCCACAAGCTGGTGTACGCCGCCCACTACTACGGCTACACCGGCCCCCGGCACAGCGGAGCGACCGGGATCGGCGAGACCAGCGACCCGCGCTACCGCGACCTGGGCCGGGCGGAGCTGTTCGCCGAGATGCAGCGCAGCTCCGCCTATGTGGCGAACACCCCCGACCGGCACTTCACCGCACCGGTGTGGATCAGCGAGTTCGGCGTGGCGAAGGATGCCGACGCCAGGGACCGCGCCTGGTTCACCGACACCGTGGACTTCCTCGTCGAGAACGACCTCGACTTCGCCTACTGGCCCGTCGTCGGCTTCCACGAGAACGACCGGGGCAACCAGTGGGGCCTGGTCCGCTACGACGCGGCCGGCGCCCGGCGCGGCGTCCTGGACGCCGACGACTGGCGCTCCACCGCGTGGCGTGCGCTGACCTCGGCCGCCGGCCGCCAAGGCCCGGTCGCACCGGTGCGGAGCTGGTCGATGCTCAGGGCCACCCACACCGACGCCAACCGCTCGCTGCGGGCGGCGGCGGACTGGGACAGCGGGGCCAGGAAGCTGACCTGCCCGGACGACCAGCGCCTGATCGGGATCAGCCAGCGCGGCCAGGGCGGGCTGTGCACCGATGCCGGGGCCGCTGACCTCGGCGCTCCGGGGGCGCTGACCAAGGTGACATCGGAGGCGGGCGTCACCACCGACTGGGCGAGCGGCTTCACCAAGTACCAGTGCGCGGAAGGCCGCTTCATGACGGGCTACAGCGTGCGCGGCAACCGGGTGTCGGCCGTTCTGTGCTCCCCGGCCCGGATCGCGCTCGCGGGGCCCGGCCGCACGCTCTGGGACGACCGGGGCGACAGCCGACCGGCCTCGGGCGAGGGCGGGGACTACGCGCCGGGCTTCTACAAGGCGCAGTGCCGGGCGGACGAGTACGCGGCGGGGATCGCCTTTTCCACGGCGATCGGCCGCGCGGGCACGCCGGATGCCCTGTACTGCCGGGGGCTGCCCGGCTGAGGGGGCGGGCTGAGGGGGCCGCCTGAGAGGGTCGCGGGCCGCGTACGTACGCGGCCCGCGGCCTCACCGTCTCACCGTCTCACCGTCTCACCGTCTCACCGGAGGGTGTCGGCTCCCGAGCGGCCGAGCCGCCGAGCCCCGGCTCGGGGCCTCGGCACCCGGGGTGCCCACGGCCTCAGAACCCCGGCGGCTCCGTGTACGTCCCCCACTCCTCGCGCAGCGCCTCGCAGATCTCGCCGAGCGTGGCCTCGGCGCGTACCGCGTCCAGCATCGGCGCGATCATGTTCGAGCCGTCACGGGCGGCGGCCAGCATCGCCTCCAGTGCGGCGCTCACCTTCGCACCGTCCCGGGCCGCCTTGCGGGCGGTGAGCTGGCTGACCTGGTCGCGCTCCACCTCGTGGCTGACCCGGAGGATCTCCAGGTCTCCGGTGACCGAGCCGTGGTGGACGTTGACGCCGACGACCCGCTTGTCGCCCTTCTCCAGGGCCCGCTGGTACTGGAAGGCGGACTCGGCGATCTCGCCGGTGAACCAGCCGTCCTCGATGCCGCGCAGGATGCCGGAGGTCATCGGGCCGATGGGGTGCTGCCCGTCGGGGTGGGCCCGGGTGCCGCGCTCCCTGATCTGGTCGAAGATCTTCTCGGCCTCGGCCTCGATCCGGTCGGTGAGCTGCTCCACGTACCAGGAGCCGCCCAGCGGGTCGGCCACGTTGGCGACGCCGGTCTCCTCCATCAGCACCTGCTGGGTGCGCAGCGCGATCTCGGCGGCCTGCTCGGAGGGGAGCGCGAGGGTCTCGTCGAGGGCGTTGGTGTGCAGCGAGTTCGTGCCGCCGAGGACGGCGGAGAGCGCCTCGACGGCCGTACGGACGACGTTGTTGTACGGCTGCTGCGCGGTGAGCGAGACCCCGGCGGTCTGGGTGTGGAAGCGGAGCCACTGCGCCTTGTCGGTCCTGGCGCCGTACGTCTCCTTCATCCAGCGGGCCCAGATGCGACGGGCGGCGCGGAACTTGGCGATCTCCTCGAAGAAGTCGAGGTGCGCGTCGAAGAAGAAGGAGAGCCCGGGGGCGAAGGTGTCGACGTCCAGGCCCCGGGAGAGGCCGAGCTCCACATAGCCGAAGCCGTCGGCCAGCGTGTACGCCAGCTCCTGCGCGGCCGTCGCCCCGGCCTCGCGGATGTGGTAGCCGGAGACGGAGAGCGGCTTGTAGGCGGGGATGTCGCGCGCGCAGTGCTCCATCAGGTCGCCGATGAGGCGCAGGTGGGGCTCGGGCTGGAAGAGCCACTCCTTCTGCGCGATGTACTCCTTGAAGATGTCGGTCTGGAGCGTGCCGTTGAGCACCCCCGGGTCGACGCCCTGGCGCTCGGCGGCGACCAGGTACATGCAGAAGACGGGGACGGCGGGACCGCTGATCGTCATCGAGGTGGTGACGTCGCCGAGGGGGATGTCCTTGAACAGGGTCTCCATGTCGGCGGCGGAGTCGATGGCGACCCCGCAGTGGCCGACCTCGCCGAGCGAGCGGGACTCGTCGGAGTCGCGGCCCATCAGCGTCGGCATGTCGAAGGCGACGCTGAGTCCGCCGCCGCCGGCCGCGAGGATCATCTTGTAGCGCTCGTTGGTCTGCTCGGCGTTGCCGAAGCCGGCGAACTGGCGGATGGTCCAGGTGCGGCCCCGGTAGCCGGTCGGGTGCAGGCCCCGGGTGAAGGGGTACTCCCCCGGCCAGCCGATCCGCTCGAACCCCTCGTACGTGTCGCCGGGGCGGGGCCCGTACGCGGGCTCCACCGGGTCCCCGGAGAGCGTGGTGAAGTCCGCGTCACGCTTGCGGGCCTTGTCGTAACGGGCCTGCCAGCGGAGGCGGCCTTCCTCGATCGCGTCAGCGTCCATGGTTCGAATTTACTAGGACGTCCTAGTAAATGTCGATGGCAAACCGCCCGGCGCTTCTGCGCGGGGCGGTAGGGGTGCCGTGCCGGTCAGGCTTTCGCGGGCTCCGCGGCGGGCTTGGCGATCAGCGCCTGGGCCTCCCGGCTGACCTTCGGCTCCACGAAGAAGGAGGCGAAGGGGATACAGCCGGCCGCCAACACCCACAGAAGCTTGCCGAAGGGCCACTTCGCCTTGGAGCCGAGGTCGAAGGCGAAGATGACGTAGACGATGAACAGCACGCCGTGGATCTGGGAGATCACCATGGTGTCGCCGCTGTCGAACCCGTACTTCGCGATGATCGCCACCGTGAAGACGAGCAGCCAGACGGCGGTGACGTAAGCCATCACCCGGTAGCGGGTGAGCACGTTCTGTTTCATGGACACGAGCGTAACCGGGCGGCCGGGGCGATCTTCGCGGGGGCCCGCCGTCGGGAGGGCGGCCCTGCTCACCCCTCGTCGAAGTCCTGCGCCGCCACCCGCAGCGGCCGGAGCATCGCGAAGATCTCCGCGCACTCCTCGGCGTCGTACACCCCGAGCCCGAAGTCCATCGCCATCAGCTCCTCGGTGGCCGACTCGACGACCTCGCGGCCCTTGTCGGTGATGGAGGCGAGCGTGCCGCGCCCGTCGTTGGGGTTGGGGCGCTTGCTGACCAGACCGGACTTCACCAGCCGGTCCACGGTGTTGGTGACCGATGTGGGGTGCACCATCAGCCGCTCGCCGATCTTGGACATCGGCAGCTCGCCCGCCTTGGAGAAGGTGAGCAGCACCAAGGCCTCGTACCGCGCGAAGGTCAGACCGTACGGCTTGACGACCGCGTCCACCTCCGCGAGCAGGATCTGCTGCGCCCGCATGATCGAGGTGATCGCCCCCATGGAGGGCACGGGCCCCCAGCGCTGATGCCAGAGTTCCTCGGCACGGGCGATGGGATCGAAAGGAAGGCTGAGCGGCTTCGGCACGGCACCGACCTTACCGACTGGTCATATGCCGGTCAGCCCCGTCTCGCCTTTCGGTATCGGACATCTGTCCGGGGCTGTACGGCGGACCTCGGCGACGACGAGGAGCGCGACGGCGGTACCGATGATTCCGGCTCCGGCGACCACGTGGTGCACCGGGAGGAACTCGGCCGCGAGCCCCGCCAGCGCCATCCCCGCGCCCTGGATCGTCATCAGCCCGGCGGTGAGCAGCGTCATGGCCCGGCCGCGCAGCTCCGGCGGTACGGCGTCCACGAACCACTGGTCGAGGCCGATGACGTACGCCGCCCCCATCCCGGCCAGCGCGAGGGCGGCCAGGGCGAGCGGCAGCCCGGGCCGGACCGCGTACACCACCAGCGGCAGCAGGCCCGCGGCGGCGACCGGCAGCACGATCCGGGAGCGGGTACGGGGACGGAGCGCGGACCCCACGAAGAGCTCGGCCCCCACATGTCCGACGGCCATCGCGCAGAGCAGCAGCCCGAGCGCGGCCGGGCCGGCGCCGGTCTCGGCCACGTACGGGGCGGCGAGCGCCTCCGGGGCGACCACGAACATCGGGGGCAGCCAGAACAGCAGGAGCAGCGCGCGGATCCGCCGGTCGCCCAGCACCAGGCGGGCCCCGGAGAGCGACTCCCGGAGCAGGGGGGTGGAGCCGCTCCGGGCGCGGGCCGGGCGGTTGCGGGTGCCGAAGCGGAGAAGGGCCGCCGAGCAGAGGAAGGTGACGACGGTGACGGTGATCGCGCCGCGCGGGGAGAGCACGGTGAGCAGCACACCGCCCGCGCCGAAGCCGATGAGCATCGCGCTCTGCGAGACGATCCGCAGGAGGGACCGGCCCAGGACATAGAGGTCGCCCTCGCCCAGGATGTCGGTGAGCGCGGCCATCCGGGTCCCGGTGAAGACCGGCGCGATCGCGGCGACCAGGCAGCGCAGGGCGAGGAGTCCGGCGACCGGGGTGGCGGGCGCCAGCATCGCGGCGACGCAGGCCGCGCAGACGAGATCGCAGACGACGAGGACGCGGCGGGCCGGGTAGCGGTCGGCGACCCCGGCGAACAGGGTCCCGCCGATCACGTACGGGAGCATCCCGAGCGCGAACGTCAGGGCGCTGAGCAGCGGGGAGCCGGTGAGGTCGTAGACGAGGACGGTGAGGGCGAGTTCGCTGACGACGACGCCGAGGAGCGAGAGCAGATGGGCGGCGAAGACGGCCCGGAACTCGGTGACGGCGAAGACGGCGCGGTAGCCGGCGGGCGGGGTGGTGGCAGGTGCGTGGGGCATGACAGGAGCGTGGGGCGGGAGAGCCGCGCACCCTAGACTTTCGGGTGGGGACGAATCTTCGCAATCCGAGTGGGGGCCGGTATGCCGTTCCAGCTGCACTTCGGTGAGAGCGACCTGCTGCGCTGCCGGTTCGCGCTCTCCCCGCTGGTCGAGACCCAGGAGGCCGTGCGCACCCTGGCCCGCCCCTACCGGCACGGCTACCACCTGCCCTGGCTCCGGCAGATCCGCGCGGCGGCCGACACCCTCGATCTGGAGCCCCTGTGGGTGCTGATGCCGGACGGCGGCCACAACCCGGACTTCATCTGCCCGCCCCCGGCCGGCCCGCCGGCCACCTTCGAGGAGGAGATCGCGGTGGTCCGGGCGGTCGATCCCGAGGTCGCCCGGGCGGACATGGCGCTGGCCCTCTCCGAGCGGCCGGCCGCACTGGAGTCGGCGGTGGGCCGGCGCCTGCTGGCCGATCCCGCGCGGGCCGTGCGCGAGATCGCCGATCTGCTGGAGCGGGCCTGGCGGACTCTGATCGAACCGTACTGGCCCCGGCTGCGGGCGGTCCTGGAGGCGGACATCGCCCACCACTCCCGCCGGCTCGCGGACAGCGGGCTCGCGGGGCTGCTCGGTGAGGTGAGCAAGCAGCTGAGCTGGAACGGCGCGACGCTCACCGTGAAGGGGACCCGGGGCGACCACCAGCAGGTGCTGGGCGGGCAGGGGCTGGTGCTGATGCCGAGCGTCTTCGTCTGGCCCGAGGTGGTGGGCGGCCACCAGGAGCCGTGGCAGCCCGGGCTGATCTACCCGGCGCGCGGGATCGGCGGGCTGTGGAGCGCGGCCGGCGAGCGGACCCCTGACGCCCTGGCGAGGCTGCTGGGCCGGGTCCGGGCGGATGTGCTGTGCACGCTGGACGAACCGGCCGGGACGAGCACCCTGGCCCACCGGCTCGGCCTCGCCCCCTCCTCCGTATCGGCGCATCTGTCGGTGCTGCGCGGGGCGGGGCTGCTGACGTCGCGGCGGTACGGACACCAGGTGCTGTACGAGCGGACGGCGCTGGGGATCGCGCTGGCCGCGTCCACCTGAGCGGTGCCCGGTGACGGATGGTGTGGCGGCACCACTCTCGGTGACCACTATGTCACGATTGCTGGCGTTTCCCTGTGTGCGCTCAGGCGCCCCGAAAGCCGCCCGTACGCATACCCGGTCACCGCATATCGCGTCACCGCGTGTCCCGTCACACGCATCCGTATCCCGTATCCGTGAGCCACCGTCGTCCGAGGGGGCTGGATGTCCGGCCGCAGCACCGTCCACCGAGTCTTCCGGGCCTTGAAGGTTCCCCCCGGCCTGGCCGCCGCCGCTCTCGCGGCCGTCCTCACGGCGGGCTGCTCCGCACCGGGCGGCGCGAGCCCGTCGGCCGCCGATGCCGACCCCGTACGCGGCGAACCGGCGCCGAGCGCGGCCTCCCCGTACTGGGTCGACCCGGACAGCGACGCGGCCCGTCAGGTGCGCGCCTGGGACCGGC
Source organism: Streptomyces griseus subsp. griseus (assembly GCF_003610995.1). Taxonomy (NCBI): domain Bacteria; kingdom Bacillati; phylum Actinomycetota; class Actinomycetes; order Kitasatosporales; family Streptomycetaceae; genus Streptomyces; species Streptomyces griseus. The sequence continues at coordinate 5,289,447 of NZ_CP032543.1, read as the reverse complement.
AGGGCCGGGAGGGCGACGCGAAGGCACTGCGGCGGATCGCCGACCGGCCGGTGGCGCTCTGGCCCGCCTGGGACGCGCCCGGGCCCGAGATCGTGGCCGCCGCGAGGGCCGCGGCCGAGACCAAGAGGAGCGTCCTGCTCGTCGCGTACAACATCCCCCACCGCGACTGCGGGCTCTACTCCGCGGGCGGCGCCAAGGACGCGGACGCCTACCGGTCCTGGCTCGGGGAGTTCGCCGAGGCCATCGGGGACGCCCCGGCCACCGTGATCCTGGAGCCCGACGCGCTCCCCCACATCGCCGACGGCTGCACCCCGCCCCAGCACCACGCCGAGCGCTACCAGCTGCTCTCCGAGGCCGTGGACACCCTCAAGGCCAACGCCCGGACCAAGGTCTACCTGGACGCGGGCAACCCGGACTGGATCAAGGAACCTTCCAAGATCGCCGAACCGCTGCGGCGGGCCGGGATCGACCGGGCCGACGGCTTCTCGCTGAACGTCTCCAACTTCCAGTCGAACGCGAGCGTGAAGGAGTACGGGGCCCTCCTCTCCGACGCCGTCGGGAACGCGCACTACGTGATCGACACCAGCCGCAACGGCGGCGGCCCGCTCACCGGCGACCGCGCCGAGGCCTGGTGCAACCCGCCGGGCCGGGCGCTCGGCACACCCCCGACCACCGACACCCGTGACGACCGCCTCGACGCCTACCTGTGGATCAAGCGGCCCGGCGAGTCGGACGGCACCTGCCGGGGCGGACCGGAGGCGGGCACCTGGTGGCCGGAGTACGCGCTGGGGCTGGCCGAGCGCGCCACGTCCTGAAGCGCGCGGTGCCGGGGCGCCAGAAGTGTCGCACTTCCGGACCCCCGGCACCGTACTTCAAAGATTGCGCAACCTTTAAAGTGTTGTCATGGGATTCGAATCCAGGGCAGACACGACGCACGAGGACCGGCCGCGGACGCCAGGACCGTCTGACGCGGCGCCAGAGACCGGCGGCGGGACCACCGGCGAGGCCGCCGTCCTGGTCGGCGGCCCGGCGGACGGCACCCGGATACGGGTCACCGGCCGGCCCGCCGTGGTCCAGGTCACCTACCCCTGCGAGCTGGACGGCCCGTCGGACGGCGCTCGGGCGGACGCGCTCTACGTCTACCGCCGCGACCTCCGGGTGGAACGCGAGCCGCTGCGCTACGGAGTCGACCCGGCCAGCCCCTGACCCGTGGCCGCCGGAGCCGGTCGGCGGCCCGGCGGCCACGGGGCGGGACGGTGACCTCGGCGCGCGCCGTCGCCCCGGCTCAGTCCTCGTCGTCCTCGTCCCCGTCCTCATCCATGTCCTCGAACGAGGAGAGGAACAGCGCCGCGAAGCTGGGGAACCTCGTCGTGTCGCCGTACTTCGGCGTGAACTCGTAGGCGGCCCACTCGCCGTCCGGTCCGACGTCGGTGGGATCGAGCAGCCAGTAGTCCTCTCCCTTCGCGATCTCCACGGACCGGCGGAAGAGGCTCACGTCGTCCTCGTTGCCGTCGATCGAGGCGTACACCTCGATCACACCGGCGCCGTCCTCGCCGTCCCGCATCCACCCGACACGACCGCTCGGATGGACACCGTCCACCCAGCCGTCCAGGTGCTCCCATCCGTCGCTCGTCAGGAAGAAGCTCCTCAGCCCCGGCGGCAGCCGCAGCCCGAGCCGCTCCTCGGCTGCCGCCAAGGCATCTTCCCGAGCAGGTTCCGCACCCAGCCAGACGGCTATCCGCTCGCCCCGGTCCAGCGCCTCCGCCTGGTCCTCGTCCAGCAACTCGTCCGCGGCGTCATGGTTCAGCAGGTACCGCTGCCCGTACGCCTCCAGAAACGCGCGCCAGTCCTGCGGCGTGGCCGGGCCGGCCGCATCCATCTCGGGTTCCGTTGTCTCGCTCATGCCGACCATGGTCGCAGGAGGGTGTGACAACGCCCGCGGCCCGCCGCGTGCGAAGGCCCCGGCGTTCAGGACGCCTTGACCCATTTCGCCTCCGACGGGACCCCGTCGGTGTCCGTCACGAAGAGCATGTACCAGCCGGGCGGCACCAGCGTGGCGTCGTCCGGCACGCTCACGCTCACCTCGCCCTTCCCCTTCTTCAGGTCCAGCGCGATGGAGCGCTGCTCCACGTCCGTGGTGTGCGTGACCGCGCTCGGCCGCATCAGCCGGGCTGTCGCGATCCGGTCCGCGTCGGCGCTCCTGAAGGTGACCGTCTTCCCGCGCTCCACCGCCTCGGGGCCATCCCCGATCACCGGCCGCTTGTCCTTGCCGCGGTGGAGGGCGGGCGGGGTGTAGACCTCCATGCGCTGCTCGAACTTGCCGAGCTTGGTGTTGTCCTTGTCGCCGTAGAGCGAGTCGGAGCCGAAGGTGGCGACCCGGCCGTCGGGCAGCAGCAGCGCCTCGGAGTGGTAGTTGCGGCCGACCGTCGGCTCGGCGGCCTCCTTGAAGGTGTTGGACTTGGGGTCGTAGGACTGCGCCTTGAGGATGTTGCTGTTGCCCCGGCCCCGGTAGTCCTCCGAACCGCCGCTGGTGAAGACGGTGTCGTCCGGCATGATCACGCTGTTCAGGTAGCGGGTGCCCTGCGGCAGATCAGGACCGGCCGTGAAGGAGGGGCTGGCCTGCTTGAGGTCGATGACGGCCGTGCGGGCGGTGGACTTCTTGGACTCGCCGACGCCGCCCCCGCCGAGGACCATCACCTTCTGGTCCTGCACCGGCGGCAGCAGCAGCGAGGCCGCCGTCTCCAGCTCGTCGGTGTCGGTCAGCCCGGGCACCTTGGTGAAGGTGTTCTTCCTGATGTCCCAGATCCCCGGCTCACGGCCCTTGTCGGCCGGGCCGTAACCGGCGTTGGCCCCGGGTAGAAGAGCTTGCCGCCCTTGGTGAGGAAGAGCGCCGGGTAGGTCGGGAAGTAGTGGAAGGGGCCCTTGGCCCACTTCTTGGTCTTCGGGTCGTAGATCTCGTTGTCGCCCGGGAGGATCGCGCCGACGTCGTCGAGGCCGGAGACGGCGAGCACCCGGCCGTCCTCCAGGCCGACGAGCGTCGGGTACCAGCGGGCCTCCCGCATCGGGTCGACCTTGATGTACTTCTCCGCCGTCGGGTCGAACTCGTAGGCGGCCCTGATCCCCTGGAAGTCCTGCTTGTCCATGGTGATCTTCTCGGCGATCCCGTACGAGTTGTCGGCCTCCTTGCCCTTCAGCCCGACGATCTCGTACTGGGCGGCGTCGGTCGCCACCGCCTCGACGCTGTCGTCCACCGCCTCCACGAAGACCCGCTGCTCGGCCGCCGTCACCTTGGTCTTCCACGGCTTCATCTGGCCGCTCTTGAAGTACGTGACCTCGAACTCGCGCTTCGCCTTGGGGACGGTGACGTCGAACTTGGCGACGTACTCGGCCCCGGAGGGGGAACGGAACACCGTGCCCTTCTTCAGCTTCAGCGGCTTGTCCGGGTTCTCGTTCTTGACCCGCATCCCGCCGCCGGCCCGCTTCACCTTGTCGTCGAGGACCTCGTAGCGGGCGGTGCCGCCGGCGATCAGCAGCCGTCCGTCGGGGAGTTGGGCGTGGCCGCCGCAGAAGAAGTCCTCGGGGGTGGGGATCTTCCGGAAGGTGTTCTCGGCCGGGTCCCACAGCACGGTGTCGAAGGTGCCCGCGTCGAAGTTCTTCTCGTCGTTGCCGGAGCCCGCGACGATCAGCACCTTCCCGGTGTGCAGGAGCGCCGCGTGGATGGCGTTGGTGCGGTACTCCTTCGGGATGTCGACCCGCTGCCATGAGCCGTACTCCGCCTGGTACTCGGGCTGGGCGATCTTGTACGCGTGGTACTGGTCCTCCGCGAAGGAGAGCGCCGCCGGGGCGTTGAGCCCCGCGAGCACGACCACGGCGCCGCCGCCCAGGAGCGTCTTCCGCATCTTCTTCGAAGGCCGGTAGGCCATGGGTCAGTTCCCTCCTGCGGTGGTGGTGGCGGTGGTACCGGCACTCGCACCGGTGGTGGTGGTCGTCGTGGTCAGATACGTCGGCCCGGGCAGCGCCTGCTGTACGGGGGCGGGGCGGGCGAGGGCGCGGGCGCGGGGACGGCGCTGCCCGCCTGCGTACGCCGGTCCTGCCACTGGGTCCAGGCCCACACCGCGACCGGGGACAGGGCTATCGCCAGGCCCAGCGTCGCCCAGGTCCGCATCGCGACATGGGTGTGGTCCAGGTAGACCGAGGCGGCGAGCGAGGAGAGCAGGACCGCGGCCCAGCCGAGATGGATACGGAAGGTGAGCAGCCGGTCCGGGGACACCTGGCCACCCTTGGGCGTGACGACGAACCGGCCGTCCGTGCGCAGCACCGCCGAGCCGAGCGACTTGAGGTAGACCGGCGCGGAGAGCGCGGACATGGCCATCCCGGCGAGGCCGCCGGAGCCCTCGGGCTCGTGCGGGGAGACGTTGTGGCGCCGGTTCCAGAGGTAGAGCCCGATCTGGAGGGCCGCCGCGTCGCTGTAGAGCATCAGCCAGACGGAGGCGGCGACCTGGGTGCCGGACGCCCCGAACCAGAGGAAGAGGACACAGCTGACCACGCCGAGCAGCCAGTTGACCGCCGTCATCGGGTAGTAGACGAGCATCAGGGTGTAGCTGAGGAGCCGGCCCGGCGGCACCCGGAACAGCGCCTTGCCGTACTGCTTGAACAACGTCTCGTACGTCCCCCGCGACCAGCGCAGCTGCTGGGTGAAGAAGTCCGTCCAGGAGGCGGGCCCCTCGCCGACGGCCAGCACGTCGGGGGTGTAGACGGAGCGCCAGAAGCGGCCGGTGCGGGGGTTGCGGCGGCGGTGGATCTCGAAGCCGGTCGCCATGTCCTCGGTGATGGAGTCGTAGAGGCCGCCGACCTGGCGTACGGCGGCGACGCGGACGACGTTGTTGGTGCCGACGAACATCGGGGCCCCGTAGCGGTTGCCCGCGCGCTGGATCAGCGCGTGGAAGAGGAACTGCTGCGACTCGGCGGCCTTGGTGACGGCCGAGTCGTAGTTCCCGTAGACCTGCGGTCCGACGACGAAAGCGACGTCCGGATCGCGGAAGTAGCCCAGCATCCGCTCCAGGAAGTTGGGCATCGGCACATGGTCGGTGTCGACGGAGGCGAAGAAGTCGTAGTCGTCGCCGTGGAGGGCGATCCAGGCGTTGTAGTTGCCGTGCTTCGTCCTCGCCTTGTGGACACCCTTCTCACGGTTCCACTCGGGCACCCCGCGCCGGGTGAAGTGGTGCACCCCCAGCTCCGCGCAGAGCATCCGGGCGGCGGGGTCGTCCCCCTCGTCGAGGAGCCAGACGTCCAGCGGACCGGCGTGCGTGAGGCGCACCGCGCCCTTCAGGGTGGCGCGCACCATGGAGAGCGGTTCCTTGCCGGGGACGTACGTGGTGAGGAAGGCGACCCGGGTGCCCGGCTCGGGCGTCACGGGTACGGGGTCCCGGGCGACCATCGTGGCGTGCGCGATGGAGACCACGTTGACCAGCATGAAGAGCCCGATCAGGCCGATCGAGACCAGCATCACAGTGTCGGCGACGACGAGCCACCGCTCCCCGTTCTCCCGCTCGGTCCAGTGCGTGGGCCAGACCAGGTAGAGCATCAGGGTGGCGGTGAGCACCGGGGCGAGCGTCATCAGCAGGACGGCCCTTATTCGGTGCTTCTCGCTCGATAGCAGGGATCGGTACCTGACTCGGTATCCCTCGGGGTCCGGCTCGGTGAGCGGACCCGCGAGCCGGCTGTAGGTGTCGTAGTCGTAGCCCTCCGACCGCACCGTGCCTCCCACTGTCGAACGGGTTGATATCCCCACAGAAAGGGACAGGCAGCGGCGTGTCGACTTGGCAGGTCCGAGTGAGGGGTTTTCGATCCGGGACCGGAAAAACCCCCGGCCGTGTGGCGCCGGGGGCTTATCGGGTGAACGCGGGGCGGCGGAGGGCCGACGGGACGTCAGGGGGCGAGGTGGCGCTCCACGGTCTCGACCTTCGAGGTCAGCCCGTCGGTGACACCGGGCCGGATGTCGGCCTTCAGTACCAGGGAGACGCGTCCCGCGCGGGCCTCGACGGCGGCCACGGCGCGCTTGACGACGTCCATCACCTCGTCCCACTCCCCCTCGACGGAGGTGAACATGGCGTCGGTCCGGTTGGGCAGCCCGGACTCGCGGACGACCCGCACGGCGTCGGCGACGTACTCCCCGACGTCCTCACCGACACCGAGCGGCGACACGGAGAAGGCGACGATCATGCGCTGACCGTGCCCTCGCGGCGGGCGCGGGCGGCGATGACGCCGTCGGCCTCGTACTGCTTGAGCCGCTTGTCGCCATAGAGCCCGCCGAAGGGGATGAGCGACAGGACGAAGAAGAGGGCGACGCGCTTGAGCGGCCACTTGGCCTTCATCCAGACGTCGAGCAGGAACACGGCGTAGATCACGAAGAGCACCCCGTGGATCATGCCGAGCGGCATCATCAGGAAGTCGATGTCCGAGACCCGGCTGAGGACCGAGCCGAAGAGGATCAGCGCCGGGAAGGACAGCGCCTCGGGAATCGAGATGAGGCGCAGCCGGTGCAGGGCGGAAGCGGTCTTGATGTCCACAGGGGCACCTTCGGTGGGAGGGTCGCGTGGGCTTGTGAACGCGAGCACAAGCCGCCCCCATTGTGGCATCGCGACGCCCCGCCCCCGGCGCCGGGGGCGGCCCTCGCCGCGGCCGCGCGTATCGCCGCATATCAGGGCCGGTCAGGGCGCGCATCATCAGGACCGGTCCAGGTGCGCATCAGGGGAGCATCAGGGGCGTAACGGTTCCGCAGGACCTGGCCGGAGCGCGCGGCCGGCGGCTACCTTCATCGCGTGGCGATGTTCCGACTCCAAGGCAGCAAGACGCTCGCCGTCGATCTGACGGGCGATGCCGTCAAGGCGAAGAACGGCTCGATGGTCGCGTACGACGGCCGGATGACCTTCAAGAAGATGACGGGCGGCGGTGAGGGGCTCCGCGGGATGGTGACCCGCCGGCTGACCGGCGAACAGATGGCCGTGATGGAGGTCTCCGGGCAGGGCACCTGCTACTTCGCCGACCGGGCGAGCGAGATCAACCTGGTCACGCTCCACGGCGACAAGCTGTACGTGGAGGCGAGCAACCTGCTGGCCACCGGCTCCGGCCTGCGCACGGGGACCACGTTCACCGGGCTGCGCGGCGGGGCGAGCGGCAACGGGCTGTTCACCACCACGGTGGAGGGCACCGGGCAGGCGGCGATCATGTCGGACGGCGAGGCGGTCGTGCTGCGGGTGACCCCGCAGTATCCGCTGATGGTCGACCCCGGCGCGTACATCGCCCACCAGGGCAGTCTGCGCCAGCAGCTCCAGAGCGGGGTCAACTTCCGGACCCTGATGGGCGAGGGCTCGGGCGAGGCGTTCCAGATGCGTTTCGAGGGCGACGGCCTGGTCTACGTACAGCCGAGCGAGCGCAACACCCTCGGAGGCGATGTCTGATGCCGTTCCGCGAGATCAACTCCAAGATGATCGAGGCCACGGTGGCGCCGGGCCAGACGCTGTTCAGCCAGCGCGGCGCGATGCTGGCCTACCGGGGCGAGGTCTCCTTCACCCCGAACATCCAGGGCGGCCAGGGCGGCTTCGCCTCGATGATCGGCCGCCGGGTCACGGGCGAGGCGACCCCGCTGATGACGGTCGAGGGCTCGGGTACGGTGCTGTTCGGCCACGGCGGCCACCACATCCAGGTGATCAACCTGGCCGGCGACACCCTGTACGTGGAGGCCGACCGCCTCCTCGCCTTCGACGGGTCCCTCCAGCAGGGCACGATGTTCATGGGCTCGCAGGGCGGGGTGATGGGCATGGTCCGCGGCCAGGTGACCGGCCAGGGCCTGTTCACCACCACCCTCAAGGGGCACGGCGCGGTGGCGGTGATGGCGCACGGCGGGGTGATCGAGCTGCCGATCACCCCCGGCCGCGACATCCATGTCGACCCGCAGGCGTACGTCGCCCACCACGGCGAGGTCCGCAACAAGCTCTCCACCGCCGTCGGCTGGCGGGACATGGTGGGGCGCGGCTCCGGCGAGGCGTTCCAGCTGGAGCTGAGCGGGAGCGGCGCGGTGTACGTCCAGGCATCGGAGGAGAAGCTGTGAGCACGCCTGTGGTCTTCGATCCGATGACGCTGCCGTCGGACGACAACGTCAACGCGTACACCTTCTGTGTGGAGCTCAAGGGGAGCCGGTGGTTCCTGCAGAAGGGGAAGATGATCGCCTACTACGGGCAGATCAACTTCGACGGCATCGGGCACGGCCGGTTCGACCGGCTGGTGCGCTCCAGCTTCCACTCGCCGCTGCACGCGAGCGACTGGGTGGTGGCCGAGGGCAGCGGGAAGATGCTGCTGGCCGACCGGGCCTTCGACGTCAACTCCTTCGACCTGGACGAGGGCAATCTGACGATCCGCTCGGGGAACCTGCTGGCGTTCGATCCCTCGCTCGCACTGAAGCAGTCGATCGTGCCCGGGTTCGTGACGCTGATCGGTACGGGGAAGTTCGTCGCCGCCTCGAACGGGCCCGTGGTCTTCATGGAGCCGCCGCTGCGGGTCGACCCGCAGGCGCTGGTGGGCTGGGCCGACTGCCCCTCGCCGTGCCACCACTACGACCACGGGTACATGACGGGCGTGATGGGCGGAATCCGGTCGCTGACGGGCATCGGCGGCACGTCGGGCGAGGAGCACCAGTTCGAGTTCGTCGGGGCGGGCACGGTGCTGATGCAGTCCAGCGAGGCGCTGATGGCGGAGCAGGCGACGGGCGCGGTGCCGAGTGAACCGGGCGTTCCGGGCGGCGGCTCGGCACCGCGCATGCCCGGCCAGCTGGGGGACCTCCAGCGCCGCTTCGGCTTGTGAGCGGTAGGCTGCGGAGTGTGACGTCGAACGTCTGCGCCCAGCCGCCGGTCCTTGCATGCCGCCCCGCCGGCACTCCGGCGACTCCGGGGTGCCCGTCATCACACCCTTTAATTTCGTCCGGCTTTCAACATCTTAGGTAGAATCGATATATGGAGACCGAGACGGCCACCCGCTGGCTGAGCGACACGGAGCAGTGCGCCTGGCGCACCCACCTGGACGTCAGCAGGCTGCTGACGCACCAGCTGGAGAAAGACCTCCAGCCGTTCGGCCTGACCATGAACGACTACGAGATCCTGGTCAACCTCTCCGAGTCGGACGAGCAGCGGATGCGGATGAGCGATCTCGCCGCCGCGACCCTGCAGTCCAAGAGCCGGCTCTCGCACCAGATCACCCGGATGGAGACGGCGGGCCTGGTCCGCCGCACCCACTGCGAGTCCGACCGGCGAGGGCTCTACGCGGTCCTCACCGAGCAGGGCGCCGAGACCATGCGCAAGGTCGCCCCGCACCATGTGGAGTCGGTGCGCAACCACTTCATGGACCTGCTCTCGCCGGAGGCGCTGGCGGAGCTGCACGCGGCGCTGACGCCGATCGCGGAGCACCTGCGGGGGCGGCGCGGGAAGCCGTAGGAAGTTGTTACGCCCCCGAAGGGGCGCCGGGTCCTCCCGGCGCCCCTTCGGGCTGCCCGGGGCGGCGCGGGAAGCCGTGACGGACACGGCCTGACCGGCGACCCCACGGCGCCGGCCAGGCCGCGCGGGCCGGCCAGGCCCCTGGTCAGCCCGCGCGGGGCAGCCGGAGCCGGAAGGCCGCGCCGCCCTCCGGGGCCTGGTGGACCGTGAGGGTTCCGCCGTGCCGCGCGGCCACGTCCCGGGCGATGGCGAGGCCGAGACCCGCGCCGCCGTCGTCCCGGCTGCGGGCGTCGTCCAGCCGGACGAACCGCTCGAAGATCCGCTCCCGCTCGTCCTCCGGCACCCCCGCCCCGTCGTCACGGACCTCCACGCGCACCCCGCTCCCCTCCGCCGCGACCTGGACGGTGATCCGGTTCTCGGCGTGGCGCTGGGCGTTGTCCAGCAGGTTGCCGACCACCCGGACCAGCTGCCCGCGCGACCCGTTCACCTCGTACGCCGCGCCCTCGGCCACCTCCACCGTCACCGGGATCCGGTCCCCGGTCCGCTGGGACACCTCCTCGCGCACCAGCGCCCCCACCTCAAGGCGGGCGGCCCCGGGCTTCTCCCCCGCGTCCAGCCGGGCCAGCAGCAGCAGATCCGCCGCCAGCACCTGGAGGCGTACGGTGTCGGCGACCGCGCCCGGGAGGTCCAGCAGCTCCGGGTGGGCGTGGGCCACCTCCAGCTGGGTGCGGAGCGAGGCGATCGGGGACCGCAGCTCGTGCGAGGCGTCCGCGACGAACCGCCGCTGCCGCTCCACGGACGCCTCCAGGACGGTGAGCGTCTCGTTGGTCGTACGGGCGAGGCGGGCGATCTCGTCGCGTGAGTCGGGTTCCGGGACGCGGCGGGCCAGGTCCTCGGAGGCGGTGATCGCGGCCATCTCGCGCCGGATGCCCTCGACGGGCCGCAGCGCGCGCCGGGTCACCAGCCAGGTCACCCCGGCGACGACGGCGAGCAGGATCGGCAGCCCGGTGAGCATGGCCCCGCGCACGGTGCCCACCGCCTCCTGCTCGGCGGCGAGCGGGGCGCCCGCGTGGACGGTCAGGGTGAGCCCGGCGGGGGTGGTGGCCTCGACGGCGGCGAACCGGTAGTCGGCCTGCCGGCCGTCCACGGTGGCGGTGCCGTCGGAGAAGTCCGGGTCGTCGGAGGAGACCTCACCGCGCCCGGGCCGCCCGTTGTCGTCGCCGTCATCGTCGTCGCCGTCGTCGTCCCCGGGCGACGGGGTGGCGCCGACGGATGCCGAGGGTACGGGGCTGACGCCCGCCGACCCGGTCCCGGAGATGGCGCGCAGCCCCTGGGAGACGAAGACCACCCGCCCCTCCTCGTCGGTCACCTGGACCGGGTGGTCCTCCTCGTCGTCCAGGTCGAGGTCCTCGTACGGCGTGTCCAGGGCGAGCTGCCCGGCCACCTCACGGGCGGCCACCTCCGCCTGGAGGTCCGCCTGGTCGATCAGGTTGGCCCGCAGGACGAGGAGGACGGCGAGCCCGGCGGCGACCAGGGCGACGGCGACGACGAGGGTGGCCCCGATGGCGGCCCGGGCCCGCACGGACCTCATCCCGCCTCCAGGCGGTAGCCGGCGCCGCGCACCGTCACGATGGAGGCGGAGCCCAACTTGCGGCGCAGGGTGGAGATGTAGACCTCCACGATGTTCGGGTCGCCGTCGTAGGCGAAGTCCCAGACGTGCTCCAGGATCTCCGCCTTGCTGACCACCTGCCCGGCGCGCAGGGCGAGTTGCTCAAGGACGGCGAACTCCTTGGCGGTGAGGGCGTGTTCGTCCTCACCCCGGTGGACGCGGCGGGCGGCGGTGTCGATGCGGAGGGTGCCGACGGTCAGGACGGGGGCGGCGCTCCCGGCCCCTCGGCGGCGCAGGAGAGCCCGCACCCGGGCGACGAGGACGACATAGCTGAAGGGCTTGGTCAGGTAGTCGTCCGCGCCGGTGTCGAGCCCCTCGGCCTCGTCGTACTCGCCGTCCTTGGCGGTCAGCATGAGGATCGGCACCTCGTGCCCGGCGGCGCGCAGGGCACCGCAGACCCGGTAGCCGTTCATGCCGGGCAGCATGATGTCGAGGATGACCAGGTCGTAGCCGCCCTCGCCCGCCCGGTGGAGCCCTTCGAGCCCGTCGTGCACGACATCCACGGCGAAGCCCTCGGCGGTGAGTCCCCGGGCGAGGGACACCGCGAGACGCTTCTCGTCCTCCACGATCAACAGGCGCATGCGCACAGCCTCGCAAACTCCGCCTGAAGGCGCCTTCAGGTGGCTTCAGGCTGCGTTCAGCATCAGGTCGGCACTGTGGAACCCGTCGAACAGCACAGCAGCTCTCGGGGAGGAACCTCATGAAGCGCAACGTCACCATCGCAGCCGTCACCGCCGCCGTTCTCATCGGCGGCACGGCCGCCGCCACCGTCGCCCTCGCGGACGACGACGGCGACCGCCGGTCCGGCACGTCGGTGCAGCAGCCGGCGGCGGGCACGGAGCGCTCGGACGACCGCGACGACCGCTCGGACGACGCCGGGGAGACCGCGCGGACGACCGGCGGGAAGGACACCCGCGTCACCTTCGACCAGGCGGTGGCGGCGGCCCTGAAGAGCGTCCCCGGCACGGTCACCGAGGCGGGGCTCGACGACGACGATGACGACCACGACGGCCGCACGGTCTGGGAGCTGGACGTGTACGGCTCCGACAGGACCTGGCACGACGTGACGGTGGACGCCACCACCGGCAAGGTCCTCAAGTCCCGCGAGGACGACGACAACGACGACCGCGACCGCAACGCGCCCCGCTCCTCCACGGTCACCCTGGAGCAGGCGGCGGACGCGGCCCTGAAGACCGCGCCGGGCAGCATCATGTCGATCGACCTGGACGACGACGATGACGACGGCAACGGCCGCCGGGGCGACGTCCTGCGCTGGGACGTCGACATCGCCGGCAAGGACGGCAGGCAGCACGAACTCCACGTCGACGCCAAGACCGGCAAGGTCACGGTGGACCGGGACGACGACGGCGATGACCACGCGGACGACCGGAACGACGACCGCGACGACGACTGACGTGCCGCCCGCCGCTCGGAACCCTCGCAACACGACGGCCCCGTACCGCAGCGGCGGTACGGGGCCGTCCGGCGTCAACGCGTGCTCAGGGGCTCCCCGTCAGCCCCGCCACCAGCTCGTCCGCCGCCGCGTACGGGTCCAGGTCCCCGGCCACGATGCGTTCCGCCAGGGCGTGCAGGCGGCGGTCGCCGCGCAGGTCCGCGATGCGTTCCCGGAGGGCCGTGACCGCGATCGTCTCGACCTCGTGGGACGCGCGGGCCGCTCGGCGTTCGGCGAGGACTCCGTGCTCCTCCATCCAGGCGCGGTGCTTCTCCAGGGCCTCGACCACCTCGTCGGTGCCCTCGCCGCGGGCCGCCACCGTCTTCACGATCGGGGGGCGCCAGGCGCCGGGGGCGCGGGATTCGCCCAGGCCCAGCATGTGGTTCAGTTCGCGGGCCGTGGCGTCGGCGCCGTCGCGGTCGGCCTTGTTGACCACGTAGACGTCGCCGATCTCCAGGATGCCGGCCTTGGCCGCCTGGATGCCGTCCCCCATGCCGGGGGCCAGCAGGACCACGGAGGTGTCGGCCTGGGAGGCGATCTCCACCTCGGACTGGCCGACGCCGACCGTCTCGACCAGGACCACGTCGCAGCCCGCCGCGTCCAGGACCCGGATCGCCTGCGGGGCCGACCAGGCGAGGCCGCCGAGGTGGCCCCGGGTGGCCATGGAGCGGATGTAGACGCCGGGGTCGGAGGCGTGGTCGGACATCCGGACCCGGTCGCCCAGCAGGGCGCCGCCGGAGAACGGGGAGGACGGGTCGACGGCCAGGACGCCGACCCGCTTGCCCGCCCGGCGGTAGGCGGAGACCAGGGCCGAGGTGGAGGTGGACTTGCCGACCCCCGGCGAGCCCGTCAGGCCGACGACGTAGGCGTGGCCCGCCAGCGGTGCCAGTGCCGCCATCACCTCGCGCAGCTGCGGGGACGCCCCCTCCACCAGCGAGATCAGCCGGGCCACCGCACGCGGCCTGCCTGCTCGCGCCTGCTCGACCAGCGTGGGGACGTCCACGTCCACGTTCACCGCTCCGTTCGCCTCGCCCTGCCCTGAACCCGTACGGGTACTTACTTGCCCGGGACCCTGATGATCAACGCGTCGCCCTGGCCGCCGCCACCGCACAGTGCCGCCGCGCCCGTGCCGCCGCCGCGCCGCTTCAGCTCCAGGGCCAGGTGCAGCACGACCCGGGCGCCGGACATGCCGATCGGGTGGCCGAGCGCGATGGCGCCGCCGTTGACGTTGACCTTGTCCGGGGTGACGCCGAGGTCCTTCATGGACTGGACGGCGACAGCGGCGAACGCCTCGTTGATCTCGATCAGGTCGAGGTCGTCCACGGTCAGGCCGTCCTTCTTCAGGGCGTGCCGGATCGCGTTGGAGGGCTGCGACTGGAGGGAGTTGTCGGGGCCGGCGACGTTTCCGTGGGCGCCGATCTCGGCGATCCACTCCAGGCCCAGCTCCTGCGCCTTGGCCTTGCTCATGACCACGACCGCGGCGGCCCCGTCGGAGATCTGCGAGGAGGTGCCCGCGGTGATCGTGCCGTCCTTGGCGAAGGCGGGGCGCAGCTTGCCGAGGGACTCGACGGTCGTCTCGGGGCGGATGCCCTCGTCCTTGGCGAAGATCACCGGCTCGCCCTTGCGCTGCGGGATCTCGACCGGGGCGATCTCGGCCTCGAAGACGCCGTTCTTCTGGGCGGCGGCGGCGCGCTGGTGGGAGAGCGCGCCGATCTCGTCCTGGGCGGCGCGGTCCAGGCCGAGGCGGCCGTTGTGCTTCTCGGTGGACTCGCCCATGGGGATGTTCTCGTACGCGTCGGTGAGACCGTCGTACGCCATCGAGTCCAGCATCTCGATCGCGCCGTACTTGTAGCCCTCGCGGGACTTGGGGAGCAGGTGCGGGGCGTTGGTCATGGACTCCTGGCCGCCCGCGACCACCACGTCGAACTCTCCGGCCCGGATGAGCTGGTCGGCCAGCGCGATGGCGTCGAGTCCGGAGAGGCACACCTTGTTGATGGTGAGCGCGGGCACGTCCATCGGGATGCCGGCCTTGACGGCGGCCTGGCGGGCCGGGATCTGGCCCGCGCCGGCCTGGAGCACCTGGCCCATGATCACGTACTGGACCTGGTCGCCGCCGATGCCTGCCCGGTCCAGGGCCGCCTTGATCGCGGTGGAGCCGAGGTCGGCCGCGGAGAAGCTCTTCAGGGAGCCGAGGAGACGGCCCATGGGCGTCCGGGCGCCCGCGACGATCACTGAGGTGGTGGTACCGGTCGTTGCTGGCATGGGCACGGCCCCTTGGGATCGGATGTGAACGAGGGTTTACCTGAATGTACTGAGCGGTACCGCGCCCGTCATCCGGCAGCCGGTGTGACGGCGCGCACGTTGTGTAACCGTGGCGGGAGCGGTGGAGCGACGCCATGCTGAATCCATGCTGACGCGCATCGACCACATCGGGATCGCCTGTTTCGACCTGGACAAGACGGTGGAGTTCTACCGTGCCACGTACGGATTCGAGGTGTTCCACAGCGAGATCAACGAGGAGCAGGGCGTCCGGGAGGCCATGCTCAAGATCAACGAGACCTCGGACGGCGGGGCTTCGTACCTCCAGCTCCTGGAACCCACCCGCGAGGACTCCGCCGTGGGCAAGTGGCTGGCAAAGAATGGGGAGGGCGTCCACCACATCGCCTTCGGTACGGCGGATGTGGACGGGGAGGCCGCGGACATCCGCGAGAAGGGCGTCCGGGTGCTGTACGACGAGCCCAGGACGGGTTCCATGGGGTCCCGGATCACCTTCCTGCACCCCAAGGACTGCCACGGCGTCCTCACCGAACTGGTCACGAGCAACCCGGAGCACTGACCCGGCGGATACCAGGCCCGGTAGAGTGGGTGGTTCCGGGCCGGGGCCGGGTCGGGGCCGTGCCGCGTCCTCGTCGTTTGTCTGTCACCATTCCCCGAGGACAGCTCGTCGGCGAGCCGTCCTCGTGTGCAGAGTTGCGACCAGGGTCGGGGTCTCCCCTGCTCGAAGAGTTGAGAGCTCGGGGAAGGATGGGACCGCGCAGTGCGGGGCTACGAAAGCCAGGAGAGCCACCGAGCTGAAGACGACCATCTCTCGCGGTTCGAAGCCGAGATGGACCGGCTGAGGACCGACCGGGAGAAGGCCGTCCAGCACGCCGAGGACCTCGGTTACCAGGTCGAGGTCTTGCGCGCCAAGCTGCACGAGGCGCGGCGCAGCCTGGCGACCCGTCCCGCCTACGACAGCGCGGACATGGGCTACCAGGCCGAGCAGCTGCTGCGGAACGCGCAGATCCAGGCCGAGCAGCTGCGCAGCGACGCCGAGCGCGAGCTGCGCGAGGCCCGGGCCCAGACACAGCGCATCCTCCAGGAGCACGCCGAGCACCAGGCGCGCCTCCAGGCGGAGTTGCACAACGAGGCCGTCCAGCGCAGGCAGCAGCTCGACCAGGAGCTGGCCGAGCGCCGGCAGACCGTCGAGTCGCACGTCAACGAGAACGTCGCCTGGGCCGAACAGCTGCGGGCCCGCACCGAGTCGCAGGCCCGCCGGCTGCTGGACGAGTCCCGCGCCGAGGCCGAGCAGGCGCTGGCCGCCGCCCGGGCCGAGACCGAGCGGCTGGCGCAGGAGACCCGCCAGCGCGTCGGCGCCGAGGCCGAGGCGGCCCGGGCCGAGGCCGAGGCGATCCTGCTGCGCACCCGCAAGGACGCCGAGCGGATGCTGGGTGCCGCCTCCGCGCAGGCCCAGGAGGCCACCAGCCACGCGGAGCAGCTGCGCTCCAGCACCACCGCGGAGACCTCCCAGGCCCGCCAGCAGACGGCCGAGCTGAACCGGGCCGCCGAGCAGCGGCTCCAGGAGGCCGAGACCCGGCTGCGGGAGTCCCGGCTGGAGGCCGAGAAGGTCCTCGCCGAGGCGAAGGACGCGGCCGCCAAGAAGCTGGCCGCCTCCGAGTCGCAGAACGAGCAGCGCACCCGTACGGCCAAGTCGGAGATCGCCCGGCTGGTCGGCGAGGCCACCAAGAGCGCCGAGGCGCTCAAGGAGGAGGCGGAGCAGGCCCTCGCCGACGCCCGTGCCGAGGCCGAGCGGCTGGTCGCCGAGGCCGCCGAGAAGGCCCGTACGGCGGCCGCCGAGGACGCCGCCGCCCAGCTCGCCAAGGCCGCCCGCAGCGCTGAGGAGGTCCTCACCAAGGCCTCCGAGGACGCGCGGTCGACCACGAAGGCGGCGAGCGAGGAGGCCGAGCGGATCCGCCGCGAGGCGGAGGCCGAGGCGGACCGGCTGCGCGGCGAGGCCGCCGAGCAGGCCGATGAGCTCAAGGGCGCGGCCAAGGACGACACCAAGGAGTACCGGGCCAAGACGGTCGAGCTCCAGGAGGAGGCCCGCCGGCTCCGCGGCGAGGCCGAGCAGCTGCGCTCCGAGGCGGTCGCCGAGGGCGAGCGCATCCGGGGCGAGGCCCGCCGCGAGGCGGTCCAGCAGCTGGAGGAGGGCGCGCGCAAGGCGGAGGAGCTGCTGACCGAGGCGCGCTCCGACGCCGACGAGCTGCGCACCAAGGCCACCGGCGAGAGCGAGCGCATCCGCGCCGAGGCCGCCGAGCGCGCGGCCGCCCTGCGCAAGCAGGCCGAGGAGACGCTGGAGCGCACCCGCGCCGAGGCCGAGAAGCTGCGGGCCGAGGCCGAGGAGCAGGCGGAGGCCACCACCGCCGAGGCCGAGCGGGCCGCCGCCGTGCTGCGCGAGGAGACCGAGCGCGCGGTCGCCGCCCGGCAGGCCGAGGCCGCCGACGAGCTGAACCGGCTGCACACCGAGGCCGAGGCCCGGCTCGCCGCCGCCGAGGAAGCGCTGGGCGAGGCGCGTACGGATGCGGAGCGGATCCGCCGCGAGACGAACGAGGAGGCCGAGCGGCAGCGCGCCGAGGCCGCCGAGCGGGTCCGTACGCTGACCGAGCAGGCCGAGGCGGAGGCCGAGCGACTCCGTGACGAGGCCGCGGCGGATGCCTCGCACTCCCGTGCCGAGGGCGAGAACATCGCCGTACGGCTGCGGAGCGAGGCCGCCGCGGAGGCCGAGCGGCTGAAGACCGAGGCGCAGGAGACCGCCGACCGGGTGCGCGCGGAGGCGGCTGCGGCCGCCGAGCGGGTCGGCGCCGAGGCGGCCGAGGCGCTGGAGGCCGCCCAGGAGGAGGCCTCACGCCGTCGCCGCGAGGCCGAGGAGACTCTCGGCGCGGCCCGGACGGAAGCGGGCCAGGAGCGCGAGCGGGCCCGCGAGCAGAGCGAGGAGCTGCTGGCCTCCGCCCGTAAGCGGGTGGAGGAGGCACAGGCCGAGGCGCAGCGGCTGGTCGAGGAGGCGGACGCCCGGGCGACCGAGCTGGTCGCGGCGGCCGAGCAGACCGCCCAGCAGGTGCGGGACTCCGTCTCGGGCTTGCAGGAGCAGGCCGAGGAGGAGATCGCCGGGCTGCGGTCGACGGCGGAGCACGTCGCGGAGCGCACCCGTACCGAGGCGCAGGCGGAGGCGGACCGGGTCCGCACCGACGCGCACGCCGAGCGGGAGCGGGCCTCAGAGGACGCCGTGCGCCTGCGCCAGGAGGCCAACGAGGAGGCGGCCCGGCTCCGGCAGGAGGCCCACGGCGAGACCGAGGCCGCCAAGGCGCTGGCCGAGCGGACGGTCTCCGAGGCGATCACCGAGTCGGAGCGGCTGCGGGCGGACACCTCGGAGTACAGCCAGCGGGTGCGTACGGAGGCGTCCGACGCCCTCGCATCGGCGGAGCAGGACGCGTCGAAGGCCCGTGCCGAGGCCCGGCAGGACGCCAACCGGATCCGTTCGGAGGCGGCGGCCCAGTCGGACCGGCTCATCGGCGAGTCGACGACCGAGAGCGAGCGCATCCGCAACGAGGCCGCCCAGGCGTCCGAGCAGCTCGTGGTGGAGGCCACCACGGAGGCCAACCGGCGCCGCAAGGAGGCCACCGAGCAGGCCGACCGGATGCTCTCCGAGGCGGGCGAGGAGGCCGAGCGGCTGCGTACGGAGGCGGCCGAGCGGCTCGGCTCCGCGCAGGAGCACGCCGCCCGCACCCGCGAGGAGGCCGAACGGCTGCGCACGGAGACGGAGTCGGCGGCCGAGGAGCTGCGCTCGGAGGCCCGCGCCGAGGCGGACCGGGTGCTGGACGAGGCGCGCGAGGCCGCGGCCAAGCGCCGGGCGGACGCGGCGGAGCAGGCGGACCAGCTCATCAACAAGGCCCGCGAGGAGGCACTGCGTACGGCCACCGAGGCCGAGACGCAGGCCGACACGATGGTCGGCGCGGCCCGCAAGGAGGCCGGGCGGATCACCTCGGAGGCCACGGTCGAGGGCAACACCCTGGTGGAGCGCGCCCGCACCGACGCCGACGAGCTGCTGGTCGGCGCCCGGCGCGACGCGACCCAGATCCGGGAGCGGGCGCAGGAGTTGCGGGCCCGGCTGGAGAGCGAGGTCGAGGAGCTCCACGAGCGGGCCCGCCGCGAGACGTCCGAGCAGATGAAGACCGCCGGCGAGCGCGTCGACAACCTGATGAAGGCGGCGACCGAGCAGCGCGACGAGGCCGAGGCGAAGGCCAAGGAGCTGATCGCGGAGGCCAATTCGGAGGCGAGCAAGGTCCGCATCGCCGCGGTGAAGCGGGCCGAGTCGCTGCTGAAGGAGGCCGAGACCAAGAAGGCCGGGCTGATCCGCGAGGCGGAGAAGCTGCGGGCCGACGCGGCGGCCGAGGCGGAGAAGACGGTCGCCGAGGGCAAGCGCGAGCTGGATGTCCTGGTGCGCAGGCGCGAGGACATCAATACGGAGATCTCCCGTGTCCAGGACGTGCTGGAGGCGTTGGAGTCTTTCGAGACTCCCGGCGGGGGCGGGAAGCCGGCGGACGGAGCGGCGGCCGGCTCCAAGGCCCCCGCGGCGGCGGGCACCCGGTCGGGAGGCAAGTCGTCGGGGAGGTGACGGTCATCCGCAGGGGACGTCCGGAGGCTTTCGGGGGAGAGCGCGGGAGACCTACGGGGGGCGAGCAGCAGACGTACGGGGGAGAAAACCGAAGACGTCCGGAGGCGGCAGGCGTACGGGGGCGCGTGCTTCGTCATGGACATTCAACCCTTCGAGTGGCAAGCACTCCGGGGGTCAGCCACTCAAAAGGGGTGTCGTTCTCCAGATCAAACCAGTATCTGCACGCTGACACGCCGCTATGGCCCCTAGGATTCCCTCTATCACCTCACCGGTCTCATTCGACAGGAACCCCATGAGTGACCCTTCCTCCCCCTTCGGCTTCGAGCACGTGCGACGTGGTTACGACCGCGGTCAGGTGGATGACCGCATTGCCAAGCTGATCGCGGACCGTGACAGTGCCCTGGCCCGGATCACCTCTCTGGAAAAGCGCATCGAGGAGCTGCACCTCGAAACGCAGAACGCCCAAGCCCAGGTGAACGAGGCCGAGCCGTCGTACGCCGGGCTCGGTGCCCGTGTCGAGAAGATCCTCCGCCTCGCCGAGGAGGAGGCCAAGGACCTGCGCGAGGAGGCCCGTCGCGCCGCCGAGCAGCACCGCGAGCTGGCCGAGTCGGCCGCCCAGCAGGTGCGCAACGACGCGGAGTCCTTCGCCGCCGAGCGTAAGTCGAAGGCCGAGGACGAGGGCGTCCGCATCGTCGAGAAGGCGCAGGGCGAGGCGAACACGCTGCGCTCCGACGCCCAGAAGGACGCCCAGCAGAAGCGCGAGGAGGCCGACGCCCTCTTCGAGGAGACCCGCGCCAAGGCCGCGCAGGCCGCCGCGGACTTCGAGACGAACCTCGCCAAGCGGCGCGAGCAGTCGGAGCGCGACCTCGCGTCCCGTCAGGCCAAGGCCGAGAAGCGCCTCGCCGAGATCGAGCACCGCGCCGAGCAGCTCCGCCTGGAGGCCGAGAAGCTCCGCACCGACGCCGAGCGCCGGGCCCGCCAGACGGTGGAGACCGCGCAGCGCCAGGCCGAGGACATCGTGGCCGACGCCAACGCCAAGGCCGACCGGATCCGCAGCGAGTCCGAGCGCGAGCTGGCGGCGCTCACCAACCGCCGCGACTCCATCAACGCCCAGCTGACCAACGTCCGCGAGATGCTGGCCACGCTGACCGGTGCCGCGGTGGCCGCCGCCGGCTCCCCGGTGGACGACGAGCCCGCCCAGCGCGGTGTTCCGGCCCAGCAGACCCGCTGACCCCCGGAGCGGTTCCTTCCGCGCGCCCGGTTCCACCTTTGTGGTGGCGCCGGGCGCGCGGCCGTTCTAGCGTGTCCGCATGATCGAGCTTGAGGGACTGACCAAACGCTATGGCAGCAAAGTTGCCGTCGACCGACTGACGTGCCAGGTCAGACCAGGCATGGTGACCGGCTTCCTGGGCCCCAACGGGGCAGGGAAGTCCACGACCATGCGCATGATGCTCGATCTGGACAACCCGACCAGCGGTACGGTGCGGATCGACGGCAAGGCCTACCACGAGTTGCAGGAACCGCTGAAGTACATCGGGGCGTTGCTCGACGCCAAGTCGATGAACGGCGGCCGGAGCGCGTACAACAACCTGCTCTGTCTGGCGCAGAGCAACCGCATCCCGCGCAGCCGGGTCGCCGAGGTGCTGGACACCGTCGGGCTGAGCGCGGTCGCGAAGAAGAAGTCCAAGGGCTTCTCGCTCGGTATGGGCCAGCGCCTCGGTATCGCCTCGGCGCTGCTGGGCGACCCCGAGATCCTGATGTTCGACGAACCGGTCAACGGGCTGGACCCCGAGGGCATCCACTGGATCCGCAACCTGATGAAGGCGCTCGCCGCCGAGGGCCGGACCATCTTCGTCTCCTCGCACCTGATGAGCGAAATGGCGCTGACGGCGGACCACTTGATCGTGATCGGCCAGGGGAAGCTGCTCGCCGACACCTCGATGGCCGACTTCATCCAGGAGAACTCGCGCAGTTACGTACGGCTGCGCTCGCCGCAGCAGGAGCGGTTGCGGGACGCCCTGCACGAGGGGGGCTTCACGGCCGTGGAGGCGGACGGCGGCACCCTGGAGATCGACGGCGCCACCACCGAGGAGCTGGGCGAGCTGGCGGCCCGTCACCAGGTCGTGCTGCACGAGCTGAGCTCCCAGCGGGCCTCCCTGGAGGAGGCGTTCATGCAGATGACCGCGGGCTCCGTGGAGTACCACGCCCACTCCGGGCCGAGCGGGGCCGAACCCCCGCCGCCGCTGGCCGGTGCGGGCTGGGGCGAGGGCTGGAACCAGCCGGGCGCCACCACCCCGCAGCCCACCGAAGGCACCGACGGCACCGACGGCACCGACGGCACCGAGAACAAGGGGGCCTGACGACGATGGCTTCGGTACCCGCAGTCCTCAACTCCGAGTGGACCAAGATCCGTACGGTCTCCTCCACCACCTGGACGCTCATCTGCGCGTTCGCCGTCACGGTCGCCATGAGCGCGGGCATCAGCGCCCTGCTGAACTCCACGTTCGACGACCTCTCCAAGGCCGAGCAGGCCACCTTCGACCCGACGCTGGTCAGCTTCTCCGGGACGGCCCTGGGCCAGCTGGCCATGATCGTGTTCGGGGTCCTCGTGGTCGGTACGGAGTACAGCTCCGGCATGATCCGCACCTCGCTGGCGGCCGTGCCGCAGCGCGGGACGCTCCTCTTCAGCAAGATCGCGGTGGCCGGGGTGCTGGCCCTCCTGGTCGGCCTGCTCACCAGCTTCGTCTCCTTCTTCCTCAGCCAGGCCGTGCTGGGCGACCGGGGAACCACGCTCGGCGAGGAGAACGTCCTGCGCGCGGTGGTCGGCGCGGGCCTCTACATGGGGCTGATCGCGATCTTCTCCATGGGCGTCACGGCGATCCTGCGCAGCTCCATGCTGTCGATGGGCATCCTGATCCCGTTCTTCCTGCTGATCTCCAACATCCTGACCGCGGTGCCGTACGCCAAGGACGTCATCCGGTACTTCCCCGACCAGGCGGGCTCGAAGATCATGCAGGTGGTCCCGGACGCGATGGGCAGCGATTCGTCGCCCTACGGGCCGTGGACCGGGATGGCGATCATGGTCGCCTGGGTCGTGGCGGCGGTGCTCGGCGGCTACCTGGTCCTGAAGAACCGGGACGCCTGAGGTCTGTCCGGCGGATCCCGGCCAGGATCCGCCGGACAGACCCCGGCGCCGTGACGGTCCGCTCGCAGCCTGTGCCGAACTTGGCCGGAACCGTCAAGGCCTGGTTATCCTCCTAACTCTTACGGGGGTGTGCGGCCAGGCGGTCCGGCCCCGAACGACAGAGTGAGTCGATGGGGCTGGAGAATGATCGAGGCAGTCGGCCTGACCAAGCGCTACGGCGCGAAGACGGCCGTGGACGACCTTTCCTTCCAGGTCCGGCCGGGGGCCGTCACCGGCTTCCTCGGTCCCAACGGGTCGGGCAAGTCCACGACCATGCGCATGATCCTCGGTCTGGACCGGCCGACGGCGGGCCACGTCACGATCGGCGGGCACCCCTACCGGAGCCTGCCCAACGCGCCGCGCCAGGTGGGCGCCCTGCTGGACGCCAAGGCCGTGCACGGCGGGCGGACCGCCCGCACCCACCTGCTCTCGCTGGCCCAGCTCGCCGGGATCCCGGCCCGGCGGGTGGATGAGGTGCTGGGCGTCGTCGGCCTCCAGGACGTCGCCAAGCGCCGATCCAGCGGCTTCTCCCTCGGTATGGGGCAGCGGCTCGGGATCGCCGCCGCGCTGCTCGGCGACCCGCAGGTGCTGCTCTTCGACGAGCCGGTCAACGGCCTGGACCCCGAGGGCATCCACTGGGTCCGCAACCTGATGAAGACGCTGGCGGCCGAGGGCCGCACGGTCTTCGTCTCGTCCCACCTCATGAGCGAGATGGCCCTCACCGCCGATCACCTCATCGTGATCGGGCGCGGCCGGCTGCTCTCCGACATGAGCGTCACCGACTTCATCTCGGCCAACTCCGCCGACTTCGCCCGGGTCCGGGTCCCCGAGAACTCCCCCGAGGAGCGGGAGAAGCTGACGTCCTCGCTCATCGAGGCGGGCGGCAGCGTGCTGTCCGAGCCGGACGGCGCCCTGCGCGTCACCGGCCTCCCGCTGCCGAGGATCAGCGACCTGGCCCACGGTGCCGACGTACGGCTCTGGGAGCTGTCGCCGCACCGGGCCTCGCTGGAGGAGGCGTACATGCGGATGACGCAGGGTGTCGTGGACTACCGGTCGACGGAGGACGCCAAGGCCGGGCTGCTGGAGCCGCCGGAGGGGTTCTACGGGCCCTACGGGGACGCTCAGGGCGGTTACGGGCCCGGGCCCGCCCCCGGGCAGCCCCAGCCGGTGCACGCCCCGCAGCAGAGCTGGTACGCCCCGCCGCCGCCCGGACAGAACCCGTACGCCGCCCCCGGCCCGGCCGCCGCGCCCGCCGCACCGGACCCGGCCGCCCCCTCCCCCGCCGCCCAGGACGGGAAGCAGACCAGCGAGGACCCCCGATGACGACGCCGGCCGCCCCGCAGGCCCACCAGCAGCCGCAGCCCGAGCCTCCGCACGGCCTGCTGGGGTACTACGAGTCGCCCATCCCGATCCGCCGCGCCACGCTCGGCGACGCGATCGCCTCGGAGTGGACGAAGATCCGTTCCGTCCGCTCCACGATGTGGACCCTGGGCGTGATGATCGTGCTGATGATGGCCATCGGGCTGATGTCCGCGCTGCTGATCGCCGCCGCCGACACCGACCTGGGCGGCGAACCGGTCGTCGCCCTCGGCTTCTTCGGCGTACTGCTGGGATCGATCTGTGTGATCACCCTCGGCGTGCTGACCATCGGCTCCGAGTACAGCACCGGCATGATCCGTACGACGCTGACGGCCTGCCCGAGCCGGGCCCGGGTGCTCACGGCCAAGGCGATCGTCTTCTTCCTGCTCGCGTTCACCATCACCGCCGTGACGGCCACGCTCGTCGCCGTGGCGCAGACCGCGATCCTGGACGGCGGCGTCGACTCCGGCTCGGTGTGGCTGCGCGCCACCGTCGGCGTCGGGCTCTACACCGCGGCCCTGGGCCTGGTCTCGCTGGCGGCCGGTGCGATCATCCGGCACTCGGCGGGCGCCATCACCGTCATGATCGGTGTGGTGCTGCTGCCGCTGGTCCTCGCGATGTTCATGTTCTCCGACAGCCTGCGCGGCCTGCAGCGCTTCCTCTTCGAGTACTCGATCCCCAACCAGCTGGGCGCGCTCTACGGCACGGGGGTCACCGACTCCGGCCCGTCCGGCTGGGAGTCGGTGCTGCTGATGCTGGGCATCGCGGCCGTGGCCATGGGCGGCGCCTACCTGGCGCTGGACCGGCGCGACGTCTGAGGCGGCGTACGCAGGGCGCTCAGTAGCGCGGTGCGTTACGGGACCGCTGCACCCGCGTGGTGCGGCGGTCCTTCGCGTTCCAGCAGGCCTTGTGCCAGTGCCTGCGGTCCTCGATGCCGCCGAACTCGGGCCAGGCGACGAGGTGCGGGACGCCGGAGGGGATCTCCTGGTCGCAGCCGGGGCAGCGGTAGCGCTTGCCCTGGGCGCTCGCGCCGCTCACCGGGCGCACCGACCACTCCTCGCCCTGCCAGCTCTCGGTGGCCCCTCCCCCGCCGTACCGCCCCAGCGCCGTACCGGGGTGTTCGTCGGGACTTTCGCCGCCACGGGGGCGGTTGCGGCGCGGGGACACAGGACACCTCACGGGGGCGGCTCGGCACGTTGTCCTCCAAGCCTAGAGGCTGGCACCGGGGGCAGGTGCCGGGTGGGGCGACGCGGTCCGGCACGACCGGGCAGCGGAGTGAGTTAGCGGAAAATCGCAACAACTTCGCGCCGGACCGTGCCTTTGGCACGTGTCAGACGTTGTTGCCAGTGGGGGAGACACGCGTCGGCCGCGAGGAGGCAACACGCGATGCGCATCGGAACGTTCGTTCTGGCAGCCCAGTTCCCTGGTCAGGGGCCGGGCGAGGCCCTGCACCGGGCCGTCCGGTCCGCCGAGGCGGCGGAGGAGTGTGGACTCGACTCGGTGTGGCTGGCCGAGCACCACTTCGTGCCGTACGGGGTATGCCCCTCCGCCACCACGCTGGCGGCGCTGCTGCTCGGCCGGACCCGGCGGATCCGGGTCGGCACCGCCGTCAGCGTGCTGCCCAACCACCACCCGGTCGCCCTCGCCGAGCAGGCCGCGCTGCTCCATCTGACCAGCGGCGGACGGTTCTCGCTCGGGGTGGGCCGGGGCGGGCCGTGGGTGGACCTGGAGGTCTTCGGCGGCGGACTCGACGCGTACGAGAACGGCTTCCCCGAGGCGCTGGAGCTGCTCCTCGACTGGCTGCGGGAGCCGCGCGTCGCGGGGCGCGGGGAGCGGTTCGGCTTCCGCGAGGTGGCGGTGGTGCCGCGCGCGGACGAGCTGCTGGCGGACGGTTCGGCGCAGGGGCCCGAGGTGATCGTGGCGTGCACCTCGCCGAAGACGGTGCGGCTGGCGGCGGGCCGGGGGCTGCCGATGCTGCTGGGGATGCACTGCGGGGACGAGGAGAAGGCGGAGATGGTCGCCCTGTGGCGTACGGCGGCCAGGGAGGCCGGTCAGCCGGCCGAGGTGGTCGAGGGGGCCGCACATGTGTCCGCAGGGGTGGCCCAGATCGCGGACGGGCCGGGGGATGCCACGGAGACGCTGGTGAAGACGATGCCCGGCTGGCTGCGCCAGGGGCTGGACGCCCATGTCACGGTGGACGACCGGCACCGGGTGATGCGGGACCCCGTGGCGTACACGGAGTTGCTCTGCGGGCTGCACCCGGTGGGCCCGCCGCAGCTGGCCGCCGACCGGCTCGCGGCCACGGCCGAGCGGACCGGGATCACCCGCTTCGCGCTCCTGGTGGAGGGGTCGGGCGAGCTCGCGGCGACCGAGGAGAACGTGCGGCGCCTGGGCGCGGACGTGCTGCCGTTGCTCACCTGACCTGCGCCTGTCCATGCGGAACGACCTCACGGTGGAGCGTGATGCGTTATGCCGTGAAACGTGGTGCGGTGGTACGGGAGCTGCCGCCCCGGAGCCAGTTGCACCTCCCGCGGCCCGAAGCGGCAGCAGAAGCGTTCAGCAGTCCCGTAGTTCGGGCGACTGGTTGAGCAACTGGCCCCTCACCGAAGTGAACTTGGCCAGCCGGTCGTCGACCGAGGCGTCCAGCGGGAACACCGCGACGCGGTGGCAGTTCTGGAAAGCGATACGCACTCCGAAGTGCCGCTGGAGCGCGCCGCGTATCGCATCACTCGCGAGCGCACGCAGCAGCTGACCACGTGCCTGCTCGTCCGGCGGCGGCGTCTGGTTGTCGGCGAACTGGCCGCCGTCCACCTTCAGCTGAGCCACCAGAGAGCTGATCATCTCCCACGCGAAAGGCAGGGAGGTCCGGACGCAGTCGACGAAGTCGGCTTCGTCGACCTCGCCTCGCTCGGCCTGTTCCAACAGCGCCGGTGAGACGTCGAGCGACATGGGTTCTCCTCTCGCGACCCCGGACGGTGACCGGGGCCTTACGGGCAGGGAAGAAGGGCGACGACGCAGCGTGCACGGGCGGCGACCTCCTGCATCCACGGTAAGCGCGCGGTGGGGGCCGCACCAGGAGATTGGGAACACAACCGGCCACGATCGAAGGGGCGCAAAGAGGGGCAAGCCCGCTCCGCCGCACAGTGGTGAGGAGCGAGTGACAGGGGTCTACGGATGGGGAAATCGCGCCGGGGCCCCGTCGTCGAGTAGCGTTGCCGACCATGCGTCTCGTCATCGCCCGTTGCTCCGTCGACTACGCGGGCCGGCTCACAGCCCACCTGCCCTCCGCCCCCCGTCTGATCCTGGTGAAGGCGGACGGCAGCGTCTCGATCCACGCCGACGACCGGGCGTACAAACCGCTCAACTGGATGTCCCCGCCGTGCACCCTGAAGGAGGGCGCCGGCGATGAGGCGGGCGTCTGGACCGTGGTGAACAAGGCGGGCGAAAAACTGATCATCACGATGGAGGAAATCCTCCACGACTCCTCGTACGAGCTGGGCGTCGACCCCGGGCTCATCAAGGACGGCGTGGAGGCGCACCTCCAGGAGCTGCTCGCCGACCGGATCGAGATCCTCGGCGAGGGCCACACCCTGATCCGCCGTGAGTACCCCACCGCCATCGGCCCGGTGGACATCCTCTGCCGCGACGCGGACGGCCGGACGGTGGCCGTGGAGCTGAAGCGGCGCGGCGACATCGACGGCGTGGAGCAGCTGACCCGCTATCTGGAGCTGCTCAACCGCGACCCGCACCTCGCGCCGGTGAGGGGCGTCTTCGCAGCCCAGGAGATCAAGCCCCAGGCGCGGGTGCTGGCGACCGACCGGGGCATCGGCTGTGTGGTCCTCGACTACGACGCGATGCGCGGCATCGAGGACGACAAGCTGCGCCTGTTCTGACCGGCCGTCCGGAGCCGGGTGTCCCTGTGCGGGGCACCCGGCTTCCGTGTGTCAGGCGGCCGTCTCGGTGGGGTCGCCGCTCGCCGGGGCCTCGGCGGTGGCACTCGCACTGGCCGACTCGGCGGGGCCGCTGGCGGAGGAGGAGGTGGTCGGCGGCTCCGGGGACTCCGTGGGCGCCTCCGTGGGAGTCGGCTCCGGCTCCGACTCGGTGGGCGTGACGCTCGGGCCGGAGCTCGTGGACTGCGAGGGCCTGGGTGAGGTCTTCGTCGGCGTGGGCGCACCCGACGTGCTGCTGCTCGGCGTGCCCGACGGCTCCCCCGTACCCGGCGAACTTCCGTCCGGCGACGAGGGGCCCGGCGAGGGGGAGCCGGAGGTGCTGGGGGTGGCGGCTTCGGAGGTGCCCGGGGTGGCGGGCGCCTCGTTGCCGGGTGCGCCGTCGTCGGGCGCGGGGCCGTCGTCCGGCTCGTCGGCGGGGAACCCGTCCTCGGGGCTGCCCTCGGGGGACGACTGCTCGGTGGTGACGTTGCGGCTGCCCGGCTCCTCGGTGTCGCCCGCGGTGAGGCCGAGGGTGACGACGGTGCCGAGCACGGCGATGAGCAGCGCGCCCGCGCCCGCGGCGGCCAGGTTGCGCCGGGCACCGCCCAGGACCGCGCGCCCGCCGCCCGGCTTCGGTGCGGTGGCCTGGTACGGCGCCACCACGGTCGGGGCCTCCTCGGCCGGCTGCCGGACGAAGAGCGGCGGGGCCGGGGACGACCCGCCCGGCGGCGTACCGGGGAAGTCCTGGTGTACGGCGGTGATGTCGTCGCCCGCCTGGGACCGGACCGGGGGGACGAGGCGGCCGGAGCGGTCCGTGACCAGGGCGAGGGCGCGGCGGCCGGCCACCGCCCCGGACTTGTCGGCGAGCGCGCCGCGCATGGAGATCGAGGTCTCCAGCTCCGCACGGGCCCGGTCGAGGTTGCCGGAGCAGAGCGCGAGGATGCCCAACTCATGGTGGAAGTAGGCCTCTTCGGCGACCTCACCGGCGATCCTGGCGGCCTCCTGGCCGGCCCTGAGCGCCTTCTCCCAGGCGCCCCAGCTCATCCCGGCCGCCAGCGCGGGAGCGGCGCTGCGGGCCAGCAGGACGGCGGCGCTGGCCTGGCCCGCCTCGCCGTCGGGGACGAGGCGGCCCATCGCGGCGACGATCGCGTCGGCCTCGGCGACGGCGCGCTGCGGGGTGACGGAGGGGTGGGAGACCCACCAGGCGTAGTGCTGGGCGGCCGTACGGGCGTGGGCGGCGGCGCTCTCCGCGTAGCCGCCGGCCTCCAGCTGGGCGAGGACACCGGCGGCGAGCCGGTAGCGGGGGCCGGCCGGGGAGAGCAGTCCGCAGCCCGCGAGTTCGCCGAGGGCGGCGTCCGCGTGGGTGTCGCCCACGAGGGCCGGCAGATGGGCCTGGTGGGGAACCTCGCCGCCGAGCGCGACGGTGAAGCGCAGGGTCTCGCGGGCCGCCTCGCTGAGCCGGGAGGCGAGCAGGACGGCGGGCGCGGCCCCTTCGCCGAGGCTCGGCAGCGGCACGTCCAGGGTCTCGGGGGTGGGTGGTTCGGGGGCCGGGGGCGCGTCGTCCGGGCGTGGCTCGAAGTAGTCGTACTCGTCGAAGGCCGCGGGGTCCGTGTTGAGCAGGTCGCGCTGGCGCAGCAGCGATCCGGCCTGGACGAAGCGGAGCGGGAGGCCCTCGGACTCGAACCAGAGGTCGCCCGCCCAGTTCCGCTCGTCCTCGGTGAGGGGGCGCTCCACGACCTTCTCCAGCAGCTCCAGCGAGGCGGAGCGGCCGAGGCCGGCGAGGAGGACCTCCTCCAGGTGGGCGTCGGCGCCGGGGGCGGCGAGGCCGGGCGCGGTGCCGAAGAGGAAGGCGCACTCGGGGGTGGCTTCCAGGAGTCCGTCGAGGGCGGCCCCGCCGATCTCCAGGTCGTCGATGACGACGACGGCGCCGATGGAGCGGACGAGGGTGAGCAGTTCCTCGGGGCCGGGGCGGTGCAGCGGGGCGAGGTGGGTCGCGTCGAAGAGGGCGTACAGCAGTTCGGCGGCGGTGCGCCGGTGGCCGTTGAGGCGGACGACGCCGTCGGGGGCCAGGTCCGTGCAGTCGGCGGCGACGGCGTCCAGGAGGGCGGTGCGGCCGGACCCGGCCTGGCCGGTGAGACGGACGCTGCGGCCGCGGGCCAGCAGGCCGACCAGCCGCTCGCGCTCCTCCTGACGCTCCAGCAGGGGGAGCTGCGGGGCGGGCGGGCCCGCCGGGACGGGCGGTGCGCCGGCGCGCTCGTGGGCGGCGCGTTCGGAGAGGGTGCGGCGGACGGGTGCGTCGGGCTCGTACCCGGGCGGGCAGGCCTCGACCTCGCTGCCGTCGACGGGGTTGACCGTGAGCAGGAGGTCGCCGACCGTGAGCTGGACGATCCGGACCTGCTGCGGTGCCGGCTGGCCGAAGTCGGCGGCGTTGGCGTCGCGGGACGGCCGGCGGCGGCCGTCGGAGTCGTCGGCCTTCTGCCCGTACTCTTCCGGCCCCTGGTGTGTCGGGTCCATCAACAAGTCCCCCAGACGCGTCGCGCTCGGTTTGTCCCTCCGGCCTCACACGCCCCGCTGTCGCTTCCGGTCCGGTGTCTGCCACGGGTGGGTGTCATGGGGCAGACGGCCGAACCCTAGACCTTCGCACAGTATCCACGCACGGGCGGGGTGCCATGCCGTCCGGGACGTCACATTCCGGTGAGGATTGCGCCTCTTCTGCCCCGGCGGTCGCTACGTACTCAGACGCGCGGCAGCGATTCGGCGGCGATCCCGCCCTCGATCGCCAGGATGCGGTGCAGCCGGGTGGCCACCAGGAGGCGCTGCATCTGCGGCGGGACGCCGCGCAGCACGAGACGGCGTCCGGCCCGGCCCGCTCTGCGGTGGGCTCCCATGATGACGCCGAGTCCGGTGGCGTCCCAGGAGCTCAGCTCGGTCAGGTCCAGCACCAGATCGCCGGCTCCGTCGTCGACGGCCGAGTGGAGGACCGTACGGGCGTCCGCCGCGCTTCGGACGTCGAGGCGGCCCCCGACGACCAGCTCGGCGTGGTCGCCCCTGATATGCATATGCGCTCCCCTGCTGTTGCTCCGTGGCGAGGTCGTCTCTCGGTTCTTCTCTTCCACAACTGACTGCCGCAGCGGCAGGGAAGTTGCCGTCTGTAAGCGAACCGATACCGAATTCACTCGGTGGAGTGACGTCGGTTCGCCGGGGAACGGACACTGCCGGGTACACTCCCCGTCCCTGGCGGCGGGCCGAGGGGGCGGAGGTGCGGCTGCGGTCAGTACGTGTAGAAGCCCTGCCCGCTCTTGCGCCCGATGTCACCTGCGTCGACCATCCGGCGCATCAGCTCGGGAGCGGCGAACTTCTCGTCCTGCGATTCGGTGTAGATGTTGCCGGTGGCGTGGAGGAGGATGTCGACGCCGGTCAGATCGGCGGTGGCGAGCGGCCCCATGGCGTGGCCGAACCCCAGCTTGCAGGCGGTGTCGATGTCCTCGGCCGTGGCGACGCCCGACTCGTACAGCTTCGCGGCCTCGACGACGAGGGCCGAGATGAGCCGGGTGGTGACGAAGCCCGCCACGTCGCGGTTGACGACGATGCAGGTCTTGCCGACCGACTCGGCGAACTCCCGGGCGGTGGCGAGGGTTTCGTCGCTGGTCTTGTAGCCGCGTACCAGCTCGCAGAGCTGCATCATCGGGACCGGCGAGAAGAAGTGGACGCCGACGACGCGCTCCGGACGCTCCGTCACTGCGGCGATCTTCGTGATCGGGATGGCGGAGGTGTTGGAGGCCAGCACGGTGTTCTCGCCGACGACCTTGTCCAGGGCGCGGAAGATCTCGTGCTTGACCTCCAGCTTCTCGAAGACCGCCTCCACGACGACGTCCACGTCCGCGACGGCGTCGAGGTCGGTGGTCGTGGTGATGCGGGCGAGGGCGGCCTCGGCGGCGGCCGCCTCCAGCTTGCCCTTGGAGACGAACTTGTCGTACGAGGCCTTGATGCCGTCGAGGCCGCGGGTCAGCGCCGCGTCGGTGACATCACGCAGCACGACGTCCCAGCCCGCCTGGGCGGAGACCTGCGCGATCCCGGATCCCATGAGTCCGGCTCCGATGACGGCGAGCTTCCTGGCCACGTTCGCACCCCTTGTTCTCTGTCCGCCTCTGCGGCATCTGTTCACGGCGGTTCACATTGCTCTCCGGCGGAGATTAGTACCCGTCGGAGGCGCTGGGGCCGTGAAGAGATGCGCGTCACGTCTCGAATGACGGACATCACACCACCCGGTGTCACCCGGCGGCGCGCCGCGCGTAGTTGAGGACCTTCTCACCGGGGAGGCCGCCATGCCGTCGAGAAGGACGAGCGTGTCGCGCGGGACCTCGTCCGTGGCGCGGCCCGCCACCATCTCGCCGCCGGCCGCCGGGCCCTGCCCCGGTCTCCTCCGGCAGCGCGCCCTCCAGGTGGTGGCTGTGACCGTGGGCACGCGTGTCTTCCGCGGGGCCGGAGCGTAACTAGGCTGGCCCCATGGTCAATCTGACGCGCATCTACACCCGGACCGGCGACCAGGGCACCACGGCCCTCGGCGACATGAGCCGCACCGCCAAGACCGATCTGCGGATCGCGGCGTACGCGGACGCCAACGAGGCCAACGCGGTGATCGGGACCGCCGTGGCGCTGGGGCAGCTCTCCGAGGACGTGGTGAAGGTCCTCGTACGGGTCCAGAACGACCTCTTCGACGTGGGGGCCGACCTGTCCACGCCGGTGGTCGAGAGCCCGGAGTATCCGCCGCTGCGCGTGGAGCAGTCCTACATCGACAAGCTGGAGGCGGACTGCGACCGGTTCCTGGAGGAGCTGGAGAAGCTCCGCAGCTTCATCCTTCCCGGGGGTACGCCGGGGGCCGCCCTGCTCCACCAGGCGTGCACCGTGGTCCGGCGCGCCGAGCGGTCCACCTGGGCGGCGCTGGAGGTGCACGGCGAGGTGATGAACGCGCTGACCGCCACCTATCTCAACCGCCTCTCCGACCTCCTGTTCATCCTGGCGCGGATCGCCAACAAGGAGGTCGGGGACGTGCTGTGGGTGCCGGGCGGCGAGCGCTAGGACCCAGGGCCTGTCGTCAGACCGCCGGCCGCCGCGCGACGCCTGGCCCTAGCGGTCCGCCGGCTCCCGCTCGGTCACCTCGCCCTTCGGGGCCTGCTTCGGGAAGAGCGTGTAGCTTCCGGCGATGATCAGGTTGATGCCGATCACCAGGACCATCTTCTGCTGCCAGCTCTGCAGCGAGCTGGTCCCGCCGCCCGGGCCGACGTACCAGATCGCCGCCTGGAGCAGGCCCAGGGCGACCGCCGAGGCGAGGATCCAGCGGGCGGCGGCGCGCCACTCGTGGACGGCGCGGGCCCTGCCGTACTTGGGCGGCTTCACGGGCGGCGGGCCGCCGAACCAGCGGTGCGCGACCCGCGCGTCCACCCACTTGATGGTGGAGTGGCCGAGCCCCACGGTGAAGCCGATGTAGACGGCGGCCAGCCCGTGCTTCCAGTCGGGCTCGGCGCCGTTCCTCAGGTCGATCGCCGTCACCACGAGCAGCACCACCTCCAGCAGCGGCTCGCAGAGCAGCACGGCCGCGCCGAGCCTCGGCTTCCTCGCGACGTAGCGCAGGGCGAGCCCGGCGGCCAGCAGTACCCAGAATGCGACCTCGCAGGCCACGACCAGCAGAGCGATCACAGCTTCTCTCCTCCCGTTTCCCTTCAGCCTCCCGTCCGGCGGGCGGTCGGGCGTCGTCGGCAGTGACGAAACGGGACTGCATCCTTCGATGTAGTCGCGCATCGGCCTGCGAAGGGAGGCCCGGCGACGGTGGGACGTGTTGGATGGAGGGGTGCTCACCTCGCTCCGCCCCCACCGCGACGATGTGGCCCTCGCCGTCTCCGGGCTGCTCGGAGGGCTGCTCCTGTGGCTGCTCGGCCTCCACACCCAGGGCGGCCGCCCCTTCTCCGCGCCCTGGATCACGCTCGTACCGCTGACCGTGATGGCGGCGGCGGAGCTGCTGCGGCGCAGCGCCCCGCGGACGGCGCTGACCGTGGCCGCGCTCGCGCTGGTCGCGGACCAGTTCACCCGGGGCAGCCTCGCGACCGTCCTGATGTTCACGGACGTCATGTACGCGGCCGTGCTGTACGGGACCCCGGCCGCCGCCCGCCGTCTCCCGGTGGCCACGCTCCTGGTCACCGTCGCGTCCACGACCGGCTTCCTGGCCTGGTTCCGCAGGCCCGAGGCGCTGCTGATCGGTGTGGTCGTCGGGCTGGTCTCCTTCGTCCCCGCGATCACCGGGGTCAGCGTGCGCAACCACCGCACCGCCGCCGAGGCAGCCCGGCTGGCCGCCGCCCAGACCGCGCGGCTCGCCGAGATGGACCGGGTCCAGGCGGTGGTCGCCGAGCGGGCCAGGATGGCCAGGGAGCTGCACGACATGGTGGCCAATCACCTCTCCGCCGTGGCGATCCACTCCACGGCGGCCCTGTCCATCGACGACCCCGATACCTCGCGGAGCGCGCTGAAGGTGATCCGGGAGAACAGCGTGGAGGGGCTCGCGGAGATGCGGCGGCTGATCGGGCTGCTGCGCGAGGGCGGTGAGGACGGGGCCCCGGCCGCCGCCCCGACGCTGGCCTCGCTGGACGCGCTGGTGGAGCAGGCGAACACCAACGGGGCGCCGGGCGGGCTGGTCTGCGTGGTCGAGGGCAACCGGGGGGCGGGGTCCGCCGCGCTTCCGACACCGGTGGAGCTGGCCGCGTACCGGATCGTGCAGGAGTCCCTCACCAACGCGCTCAAGCACGCGGCGCCGGGGCCGGTGGTGGTGCGGCTGGACCTCGCCGACGAGGTGCTGACGGTCCAGGTGACCAGTGTGCTCGGCAGCCGCCCCGGGCCTACCGCGCCGGGTTCGGGGGCCGGGCTGGTGGGGATGCGGGAGCGGGTGGCGCTGCTCGGCGGGACGTTCGAAGCCGGTTCCGACGGCGCGGAGTTGTGGCGGGTTCGGGCCGAACTGCCCGTACGGGAGAGGGAGATGCGGGCATGACGATCCGGGTACTGGTGGCCGAGGACCAGGCGGCCGTACGGGCGGGGCTGGTGCTGATCCTCTCCAGCGCGCCGGACATCGAGGTCGCCGGAGAGGCGGGGGACGGTGAGGAGGCGGTGCGCCTGGCGCGCGAACTCCGGCCGGATCTCGTCCTGATGGACGTACAGATGCCGCGGCTGGACGGGGTGTCGGCCACCCGGCAGGTGGTGGCGGAGGAGCTGGCGGACGTCCTGGTCCTGACCACGTTCGACCTGGACGAGTACGTCTTCGGGGCGCTGCGGGCCGGGGCTTCGGGGTTCCTGCTGAAGAACACCGATGCCCGCGATCTGCTGGAGGCCGTACGGACGGTGGCGCGCGGCGAGGGGCTGATCGCGCCGGCGGTGACGCGGCGGCTGATCGCGGAGTTCGCGGGGGCGCGGACCGTACGGGCGGCGGGTGCGGCCGATCCGGCGGTGCTGGAGGCGCTGACCCGGCGGGAGCGGGAGGTGCTGGGGTGCCTCGGCGAGGGGCTGTCGAACGCGGAGACCGCGGTCCGGCTCTCGATGGCGGAGGCGACGGTGAAGACGCACGTCAGCCGATTGCTGGCCAAGCTGGGGATGCGGAGCCGGGTCCAGGCGGCCGTGCTGGCACAGGAGTTGGGGGTCTGATCCCGGGCCCGTTCCGGCCACGGCCCACTCCTCGAACTTTGGTCCAGACCTCTTGACGATTGGTCCAGACCTTCCTAGTGTCACCCATCACACACTGCGGTGAGTACGAGAGCACCCGTACTCAGGGCGGCGCAGGGTTTGCAGTCCACGAATCACCCCCGTTTGCTGGACCTCACCCGAGGAGCACCGTTGAGCACTGATACTCCCCCGCGCCGATCCCGATTCAGATGGATCCCGCTGCGCAGCGGCCGGTCCAAGGTCATCGCCGGAATCACCGCACTGGCCGTCCCGTTCGCCGCCATGGTGGGTCTCGCCACCCCGGCCGCTGCTGCCACGTCGGCCACCGCCACGTACACCAAGAAGTCTGACTGGGGCAGCGGCTTCGAGGGCCAGTGGACGGTGAAGAACACCGGCACCACAGCGCTCTCCTCCTGGACCATCGAGTGGGACTACCCCACCGGGACCCGGGTCAGCTCCGCCTGGGACGCCACCGTCACCAACTCCGGCGACCGCTGGACCGCCAAGAACCTCGGCTGGAACGGGACGGTGGCCCCCGGCGCCAGCGTCAGCTTCGGCTTCAACGGCTCCGGCTCGGGCGCTCCCTCCGGCTGCAAGCTCAACGGCGCCTCCTGTGACGGCTCCACCGTCCCCGGCGACAACCCGCCCTCCGCTCCCGGCACGCCCACCACCAGCGACGTCACCAACACCTCGGTGAAGCTCAGCTGGAGCGCGGCCACCGACGACAAGGGCATCAAGAACTACGACGTCCTGCGCGACGGCGCCAAGATCGCCACGGTCACCGGCACCACGTACACCAACACCGGACTGACCGCCGGCACCGACTACACGTACGCCGTCCAGGCCCGCGACACCATCGACCAGCTCGGCCCGGTCTCCGGCTCCGTCTCGGTGCGCACCACCGGCGGTGGCGGCGGCGAGCAGCCCCCGCCCGGTGACAAGATCAACCTGGGCTACTTCACCAACTGGGGCGTCTACGGGCGCAACTACCACGTCAAGAACCTGGTGACGTCCGGTTCCGCGGCGAAGATCACCCACATCAACTACGCCTTCGGCAACGTGCAGGGCGGCAAGTGCACCATCGGTGACTCCTACGCCGACTACGACAAGGCGTACACCGCCGACCAGTCCGTCGACGGCGTCGCGGACACCTGGGACCAGCCCCTGCGCGGCAACTTCAACCAGCTGCGCAAGCTGAAGGCCAAGTACCCGCACATCAAGGTCCTCTGGTCCTTCGGTGGCTGGACCTGGTCCGGTGGCTTCCCGCAGGCCGCCCAGAACCCGACCGCGTTCGCGCAGTCCTGCTACGACCTGGTGAAGGACCCCCGCTGGGCCGATGTCTTCGACGGCATCGACCTCGACTGGGAGTACCCCAACGCCTGTGGCCTGACCTGTGACACCAGCGGCCCGGCCGCGCTGAAGAACATGGCCTCCGCGATGCGGGCCAAGTTCGGCTCCAAGAACCTGGTCACCGCCGCCATCACCGCGGACGGCTCCAGCGGGGGCAAGATCGACGCCGCCGACTACGCCGGTGCCGGACAGTCCTTCGACTGGTACAACGTGATGACGTACGACTTCTTCGGCGCCTGGGCGAACAAGGGCCCAACGGCCCCGCACTCGCCGCTGACCCCGTACACCGGCATCCCGCAGGAGGGCTTCACCTCCGCCGACGCCATCGCCAAGCTGAAGGCCAAGGGCGTTCCGGCCAAGAAGCTGCTCCTCGGCATCGGCTTCTACGGCCGCGGCTGGACCGGCGTCACCCAGGCCGCCCCCGGCGGCACGGCGACCGGCGCGGCCCCGGGCACATACGAG
Organism: Streptomyces griseus subsp. griseus; assembly: GCF_003610995.1. Classification (NCBI taxonomy): domain Bacteria; kingdom Bacillati; phylum Actinomycetota; class Actinomycetes; order Kitasatosporales; family Streptomycetaceae; genus Streptomyces; species Streptomyces griseus. Next base: position 5,251,924 of record NZ_CP032543.1, on the reverse strand, counting down.
GCGGGCATCGAGGACTACAAGGTCCTCAAGAGCACCTGCCCCGCCACCGGCACCATCGCCGGCACGGCCTACGCGCACTGCGGCACCAACTGGTGGAGCTACGACACCCCGGCCACCATCGGCTCCAAGATGACCTGGGCGAAGAACCAGGGCCTCGGTGGCGCGTTCTTCTGGGAGTTCTCCGGTGACACCACCAACGGTGAACTGGTGAGCGCGATCAACAACGGTCTCAAGTAGTCCCCACGCCGTAACGGCACGCACCACCCCGGAAAACGGCCGGGGAGACGGGTCCGCCCCCCGTCTCCCCGGCTCTTCGCTGCCTCCGTACGGTGTCACGCCACATCGGCCCTCCCCCGGTCTTCGTCCGGGGGGACCCCCTTCCGGCGGGACTGCCTCCTAGGCGACGTTGACCCGCTGGCCGGGGGGCGCCGCCTCCAGCCAGGCGAGGAATCCGGTCAGCGCGTCCTCGCTCATCGCCAGCTCCAGGCGGGTCCCCCGGTGGAGACAGCCGAGCACGACGGAGTCGGACAGGAGCGCCAGCTCCTCCTCGCCCTCCGGCAGCCGGCGGGCGATCACCTCGATCGCAGAACGCTCCAGGCCCCGGCGGGGGCGAGGAGCGTAGGAGAAGACACGGAACCAGTCGACGCGGTCACCGCTGTAGCGGGCGACCCCGTAGACCCAGCCTTTGCCGGAGGGGTCCGGCTCCTCGGAGACGTCCCAGCGGAGGGAACAGTCGAACGTGCCTCCGGACCGCTGGATCAGCCGCCGGCGCAGACCGAAGACGAACAGCCCCAACAGGACCAGCACGATGACGGATACGCCCACCCACAACGCGAGGACCATCTCCACCGACCTCCTCGCATCGTCGAGTAACGGATAACGAACCGATTCGAACTGAATTGCACCCGCATCGCCTCAGCCGCGACACGGCTGGATTTCTCCAGCGCGGGCCGCGGCTGAGTAAAAACACCTGTCCGTGGGGTGCTAGAGCACCGCCACCGCACGGAGACGGATCTCGGCGCGCCGCTCGGCAGCGGCGTCCGTTTCCGACTTCGCACGTTCCAGCGCACGTTCGGCGCGCTGGACATCGATCTCGTCCGCCAGCTCGACGATCTCGGCCAGCAGCGACAGCTTGTTGTCCGCGAACGAGATGAAACCACCGTGCACAGCAGCGATGACGGTACCGCCCTCGCTCGTGCGGATCGTCACCGGGCCCGATTCCAGCACACCGAGAAGCGGCTGGTGACCGGGCATGATGCCGATGTCGCCGGACGTGGTGCGCGCGACGACCAGGGTGGCCTCGCCGGACCAGACACTGCGGTCCGCGGCGACCAGCTCGACATGCAGCTCAGCAGCCAAGGGGGCTCCTCGGGTCACCACCCGGCCGTCCGGCCGGGTGTCGGTTCAATTCTACGGGGCGTGGTGAGGGGGGTGGGACCAGACCCACCCCCCTCGGTGAGCCGGAGGCTCAGGAGACGCCGAGCTCCTTGGCCTTCGCCTTGAGGTCGTCCAGGCCACCGCACATGAAGAACGCCTGCTCGGGGAAGTGGTCGTAGTCCCCGTCGCAGATCGCGTTGAACGCGGCGATCGACTCGTCGAGCGGGACGTCCGAACCGTCCAGGCCGGTGAACTGCTTGGCGGCGTGGGTGTTCTGCGACAGGAAGCGCTCGACGCGACGGGCACGGTGGACGACGAGCTTGTCCTCCTCGCCCAGCTCGTCGATACCGAGGATCGCGATGATGTCCTGGAGGTCCTTGTACTTCTGCAGGATCCCCTTGACGCGGCTGGCCGTGTCGTAGTGCTCCTGCGTGATGTAACGCGGGTCCAGGATGCGGGACGTCGAGTCCAGCGGGTCCACGGCCGGGTAGATGCCCTTCTCGGAGATCGGACGGGAGAGAACCGTCGTCGCGTCGAGGTGGGCGAACGTGGTGGCCGGGGCCGGGTCGGTCAGGTCGTCCGCGGGGACGTAGATCGCCTGCATCGAGGTGATCGAGTGACCACGCGTCGAGGTGATGCGCTCCTGGAGCACACCCATCTCGTCGGCCAGGGTCGGCTGGTAACCCACCGCGGACGGCATACGGCCGAGCAGCGTGGAGACCTCGGAACCGGCCTGCGTGAAGCGGAAGATGTTGTCGATGAAGAGCAGCACGTCCTGCTTCTGCACATCGCGGAAGTACTCCGCCATGGTCAGGGCGGACAGGGCCACGCGCAGACGCGTCCCCGGCGGCTCGTCCATCTGGCCGAAGACGAGCGCGGTCTTCTCCAGAACGCCCGAGTCGGTCATCTCGTCGATGAGGTCGTTGCCCTCACGGGTGCGCTCGCCGACACCGGCGAACACCGACACACCGTCGTGCAGCTTCGCCACACGCATGATCATTTCCTGGATGAGGACCGTCTTGCCGACGCCCGCACCACCGAAGAGACCGATCTTGCCGCCCTTGACGTACGGGGTCAGCAGGTCGACGACCTTCAGGCCGGTCTCGAACATCTCGGTCTTGGACTCGAGCTGGTCGAAGGCCGGGGCCTTGCGGTGGATCGGCCAGCGCTCGGTGATCTGCGCCTCGGCCTCCGGCTCGTTCAGGATCTGACCGAGGGTGTTGAACACCTTGCCCTTGGTGATGTCACCGACGGGGACGGTGATGCCCGTGCCCGTGTCGGTCACCGGGGCCTGGCGGACCAGGCCGTCGGTGGGCTGCATCGAGATCGCCCGGACCACGCCGTCACCCAGGTGCTGGGCGACTTCGAGGGTCAGCGTCTTGCGGGCGCCGGCCTCGGCCGGGTCGTCCACCTCGACGTGCAGGGCGTTGTAGATCTCCGGCATCGCGTCGACGGGGAACTCCACGTCGACGACCGGGCCGATGACCCGGGCGACGCGGCCCGTGGCAGCGGCCGTCACGGCGCTGTCAATAGTCGTCGTCATTTACTTGTCACTCCCCGCGGTCGCGTCGGCCAGAGCACTGGCACCGCCGACGATCTCGCTGATTTCCTGGGTGATTTCGGCCTGGCGGGCCGCGTTGGCAAGCCGGGAGAGGCTCTTGATGAGGTCCCCGGCGTTGTCGGTGGCCGACTTCATCGCGCGGCGGCGGGCGGCGTGCTCGGAAGCGGCCGCCTGCAGCAGTGCGTTGTAGATACGGCTCTCGACGTAGCGCGGCAGAAGGGCGTCGAGGACGTCCTCGGCCGACGGCTCGAACTCGAACAGCGGAAGGATCTCGCCCTTGCGGGTGCTCTCCTGCGCCACCTCGTCGAGCGAAAGCGGCAGCATCCGGTCGTCGATCGCGTTCTGCGTCATCATCGACACGAATTCCGTGAAGACGATGTGCAGCTCGTCGACGCCGCCCTCGGCCGTCTCCTTCTGGATGGCCTCGATCAACGGGGCGGCGATGCGCTTGGCATCGGAGTACGCCGGGTTGTCGGTGAAGCCCGTCCAGAATTCCTCGACCTTGCGCTCGCGGAAGCCGTAGTACGCGACACCCTTGCGGCCGACGATGTACGTGTCGACCTCCTTGCCCTCACCGGCAAGGCGCTCCCGGAGCCGCTCCGCCGCCTTGATGGCGTTGGAGGAGTAGCCGCCGGCCAGACCGCGGTCGCTCGTGACGAGCAGGACCGCGGCGCGGGTCGGCGCTTCGGCTTCGGTGGTGAGCGGGTGCTTGGCGTTGGAGCCGGTCGCCACCGCGGTCACCGCACGGGTGAGCTCGGTCGCGTACGGCATCGACGCCGCCACCTTGCGCTGCGCCTTGACGATGCGCGAGGCGGCGATCATCTCCATCGCCTTGGTGATCTTCTTGGTCGCGGTGACGGCTTGGATGCGGCGCTTGTAAACGCGAAGCTGAGCGCCCATCGATCAGCCCTCGCCCAGGAGCTTGCCGTCCGAGGTCTCGAACTGCTGCTTGAAGGCGGCGATCGCGTCGGCGATCGACTGCAGCGTGTCGTCGGACATCTTGCCGCCCTCGGCGATGCTGGTCAGGAGGTCCTTGCGCTCACGGCGCAGGTACTCCAGCAGCTCGGCCTCGAAGCGACGGATGTCCTCGACCGGGACGTCGTCCATCTTGCCCGTGGTGCCGGCCCAGACGGAGACGACCTGCTCCTCCATCGGGAACGGGGTGTACTGGGGCTGCTTCAGCAGCTCGACCATGCGCTTACCGCGCTCCAGCGAGGCCTTCGAGGCCGCGTCCAGGTCGGAACCGAAGGCGGCGAACGCCTCCAGCTCGCGGTACTGGGCGAGGTCCACGCGGAGCCGGCCGGAGACCTGCTTCATGGCCTTGTGCTGGGCGGAGCCACCGACTCGGGAGACCGAGATACCGACGTTGAGCGCCGGACGCTGACCCGCGTTGAACAGGTCGGACTCCAGGAAGCACTGGCCGTCGGTGATGGAGATGACGTTGGTCGGGATGAACGCCGACACGTCGTTCGCCTTGGTCTCGACGATCGGGAGGCCCGTCATCGAACCGGCACCCATCTCGTCGGAGAGCTTGGCGCAGCGCTCCAGCAGACGCGAGTGCAGGTAGAAGACGTCACCCGGGTAGGCCTCACGGCCCGGCGGGCGGCGCAGCAGCAGGGAGACGGCGCGGTAGGCGTCGGCCTGCTTCGAGAGGTCGTCGAAGATGATCAGGACGTGCTTGCCCTGGTACATCCAGTGCTGGCCGATGGCCGAACCGGTGTACGGCGCCAGGTACTTGAAGCCGGCCGGGTCGGACGCCGGGGCGGCGACGATGGTCGTGTACTCCAGCGCGCCGGCCTCTTCGAGCGCACCACGCACGGAGGCGATGGTGGAGCCCTTCTGACCGATGGCGACGTAGATGCAGCGCACCTGCTTGTTCACGTCGCCGGAGCGCCAGTTGTCGCGCTGGTTGATGATCGTGTCGACGGCCAGAGCGGTCTTACCCGTCTGACGGTCGCCGATGATCAGCTGACGCTGGCCGCGGCCGATCGGCACCATGGCGTCGACGGCCTTGTAGCCGGTCTGCATCGGCTCGTGCACCGACTTGCGGACCATGACGCCAGGGGCCTGCAGCTCGAGGGCGCGGCGGCTGTCGGTCTCGATCTCGCCGAGACCGTCGATCGGCTGCCCGAGCGGGTCGACGACGCGGCCGAGGTAGCCCTCGCCGACGCCGACGGAGAGCACCTCACCGGTGCGCTGCACCGGCTGGCCCTCCTCGATACCGCTGAACTCGCCGAGGACGATCGCACCGATCTCGCGCTCCTCGAGGTTGAGGGCGAGACCGAGGGTGCCGTCCTCGAACTTCAGCAGCTCGTTCGCCATGGCGGAGGGCAGGCCCTCCACCTTCGCGATGCCGTCGCCGGCAACGCTGACCGTACCGACCTCCTCGCGCGAGGCCGCGTCCGGCTGGTACGACTGGACAAAGTTCTCCAGTGCGTCCCGGATCTCCTCCGGCCGGATCGTGAGCTCCGCCATCTGGGTTCCCTGCTCTCCTTGTTGGGCCCGAAGTTTCTTAAGGGGGTCTGGGGGCCGACCCCCAGGAATCTTCTGCAATTTCTGCACGGCCCAACCGGGCCGCTGGTCTTGCTTGTTCTTCTGCGCTGAGCTGTGTCAGCCGGCCATGCGGCGGGTCGCCTCTTCGAGGCGCTCCGCGACGGTGCCGTTGATGATCTCGTCACCGACGCGCACCGAGATCCCGCCGAGGACCGCGGGGTCCACGTCCAGGTTCAGGTGCATCTCGCGGCCGTACAGCTTCGCCAGGGCGGCGCCGAGACGCTGCTTCTGCCGGTCGCTGAGCGGCACCGCCGAGGTGACGACGGCGACCGCACGGTCACGGCGCTCCGCGGCGAGCTTGGACAGGGATTCGATCCCTGCTTCCAGGCTACGTCCCCGCGGCTGGGTCACGAGGCGGACGATGATCCGCTCGGTCACCGGCTGTGCCTTTCCGCCGAGCAGGCTGCGCAGCAGCTCGCCCTTGGCGGCGGTGGTGGCCGTACGGCTGGTGAGCGCGGAACGCAGCTCCGTGTCGGAGCCGACGATGCGGCCGAACCGGAACAGCTCGTCCTCGACGTCGTCGAGGCCGCCCGCGCGCTGGGCCGCGGTGAGGTCTGCGGTGTTCGCCAGCTCCTCGACCGAGTCCACCAGGTCACGCGACTGCGACCAGCGGGAGCGGACCAGCCCGGAGACCAGGTCGACGGCTTCGCCGCTGATCTGGCCGCTGAGCAGGCGCGCGGCCAGCTCGGCCTTGCTCTCGCCGCTCTGGGCCGGGTCCGTGAGGACCCGGCGCAGGGAAACCTCGCGGTGGAGCAGCGCGGTGACCGATGCCAGATCGTCGGCGAGGGCCGCCGCGTCGACCGACGTGTTGTCGGTCAGCGCGTCCAGCCGCTCACGTCCGGCGGCCAGTGCCTCGCGGCTCGCGCCGTTCATCGGGCAGCCTCGGCCTTCGCCTCGAGCTCGTCGAGGAAACGGTCGACGGTGCCGCTCTGCCGGGCGTGGTCCTGGAGGGACTCACCGACGAGCTTGCCGGCCAGGTCGGTGGCGAGCTTGCCCACGTCCTGACGCAGCGCCGAGGCAGCGGCCTTGCGGTCGGCCTCGATCTGGGCGTGGCCGGCGGCGATGATCTCTTCGCGCTGCCGCTGACCTTCCGCCTTCATCTCCTGGATGATGACGGCACCCTGCTCCTGCGCCTCCTGGCGCAGACGCGCGGCCTCGTGACGGGCCTCGGCGAGCTGAGCCTTGTACTGCTCAAGAACGCTCTGAGCCTCGGTCTGAGCCGCTTCGGCCTTCTCGATGCCACCTTCGATCGCCTCGCGACGCTCGTCCAGGGCCTTGTTGATGGCCGGGAGGAGCTTCTTGTAGAAGACGAAGAAGACGATGCTGAAGCAGATCAGCCCGATGACAATCTCGGGCAAGACCGGCAGCAGCGGTGACTGCGGCTCCTCAGCTGCCAAGTGCAACATGGTGGACCTTTCGTCGAAAACGTATCGTCAGGTCGCCTGGACTACTTCGGGTAGATGAAGGGCGCGACGAAGCCGATGAGGGCCAGAGCCTCGATGACGGCGAAGCCGAGCAGCATGTTCTGACGGATCAGGCCGGCCGCCTCGGGCTGGCGGGCGATCGCCTGCACACCGTTACCGAAGATGATGCCGATGCCGACGCCGGGGCCGATCGCCGCGAGGCCGTAACCGATGGTGCCGACGTTGCCCACAACGGCTGCGAGAGTCTCAGACATGGATCTGTGATTCCTTCTCTTGAGTGGCCGGTGGAGGTTGCGTCCACCGGACGTTCTAGGGGGTGTCCGGGTGGTGGCCCGGGTGTCCTCAGTGCGCTTCTTCGAGCGCCTGGGACAAGTACGTGGCGGTCAGCACGGTGAACACGTAGGCCTGGAGCGCCTGGATGAACATCTCGAAGACGGTCAGGGCCAGGGTCACGGCGAACGACGCGGTGGCGTAGACGGTGCCGAGCACGGTGCCGAGCATGTACCAGGTCGCGATCGTGAAGACCAGGATCAGGATGTGGCCGGCGAACATGTTGGCGAAGAGTCGGACCGCCAGCGTGAAGGGGCGCACGAAGATGTTCGAGACGAACTCGATCGGCGTCAGGATCACGTAGATCGGCTTGGGCAGGCCGCTCGGTACGCACAGGTTGCGGATGCCGCCGACGAAGCCGTTGCTCCGGAAGGTCACCGTCATGTAGACGGCCCAGACCAGCAGGGCCAGTCCGATCGGGTAGGCGATGAGCGAGCTCACCGGGAACTGTGCGATCGGGATGATCGCCCAGAGGTTCAGCATCCAGACGAAGAAGAACAGCGACACCAGCAGCGGGACGAAGGGCTCGCCCTTCTTACCGATGATCTCCTTGGCGATGCCCCGGTGGACGAAGTCGTACAGCGCTTCGGCGACCAGCTGCAGCTTGCCCGGAACGACCTTGGGCTTGGAGAAGCCGGCCCAGAACAGAGCCAGGATGGCGAAGGTCCCGATGATCGCGAGCAGCATCGGCTTGTTGAACTCGACCGGCCCGATGGTGAAGATCGGGTCGAAGATGAACGACCACGCGCTCGGGGCTGGGAATCCGCACGAGCCCTGGAACAGGTGGCAGTCAACCTCGAAGGCGAGCGTCTGGGCGTCAGCAGTCACCAGGAGCTCCTTCTGCATGGCGCATGGATACGGCTACCTCGTTGTATCGGAGCGGCTGGCAGCCGCAGGTCGGCACCGGACTGGTTCTTACGGTGAGGAGGCGGCGGCCGGGCCCGAAGCCTCGCGATGAATCAGGCGACAGCCGTGTTGTCCGCGCCCGCAGTACCGCAACCGAGACCGGACGATAGCAGCATGTCGAACAGGGCTTTATCCCGGCCCTACTGGTCATGCTTCCCCTCGGTCCCGCCCGTGGCTTTCCGGCTCTCCGCGTCGGGATCGACGTACAGCGTCTTGCTCCTGGCGTGCCGCACGGTCTGCGTGATGATCCATGTGATCACCGAGACGACCAGCGTGAGGGCGAAGACCTGGAGATCGAAGAGCGACGTGTTCCTGATGGCCATGATGAGGCCGAGCAGGAGCACGAGTTGGACCGAGTAGACGAGCAGCCCCATGCCCTGGAACAGGTCAGGCATCGACTTGGCGACCCACTGCAGCGCCAGCTGTCCGAGGGCCATGAAGAGGATGACCACCACGCAGCCGACGACAGCGCCGATCGCCCCCTTGCCACCGGCGGCGAGCCCGCCGACAAGCGTGGCGATGGCTCCCACCGCGGCGGTGGGGGTGGCGATGCGCAGTACCTCGCGCATGTCGGACTGCATGGCGGCAGCTCCACTGGTCTGAGAGGAGGAATGGGGCGTCGTCATGGACGAGCGTAGGCCCGGTCCGCGAGGCGGTTTACCAGGCCAAAAGACCGTCTCACTAGGGTCCTTCGGCTCCGTCACCGGGTCTCGTGAACGGTATCACAAACTATTTGATGAGGTCTTTACCTGGAAAGTGTGCCAACTGTCACACATGAGAGTTACTCCGCGCGTCTGTGCGCGACAGGGCAGCACAATGTCTGGTAATGCGTCGTGGAATCCGAATCGTCAGCGCGACGAGTCGATGGAACGTCGTTCAGGAAGACGCGAACGGGCGCCGATCGCGGTCGCTCCGTTGACGCCGGACACCCCGACCGCCACAGGGGCCCGTTCGGGGCTCTCCCCGCCCATCTGAGCGTCTGCCGGGCCCTGTTGGGCGCCGGAGGTCGCGAGGGCCGGCTTCTCCTCGTACGCGGACGCGGGAGAGGCGGGCCGCGTCGTGGCGCGGTGGCGGTAGCGCGGGGGGACGAAGCGGTTGGCCCAGTGCGGGGTCCGGGGGGTGAAGCGCGGCATCAGCAGCAGGACCAGGCCCACCGCGCTCGCCGCGATGATCACGAAGACGATCCACATCGAGGCCGAGTGGACCGAGTAGCCGACGGCGCCGAAGGCGATCAGGGCCGACCAGAAGTACATGATCAGCACGGCCCGGCTGTGCGAGTGGCCGACCTCCAGCAGGCGGTGGTGCAGGTGGCCCCGGTCGGCGGCGAACGGCGACTGGCCGTTCCAGGTGCGCCGGACAATGGCCAGGATCAGGTCGGCGGCCGGGATCGCGATGATCGTCAGCGGCAGCACCAGCGGGATGAAGACCGGGAGCATCGCGTGGGTGGCCCCGCGCTCACTGCCGAAGATCTGCATGTTGTCCGGGTCCACCTGGCCGGTGATCGAGATCGCGCCCGCCGCCAGCACCAGGCCGATCAGCATCGATCCCGAGTCGCCCATGAAGATCCGCGCCGGGTGCATGTTGTGCGGCAGGAAGCCCAGGCACATGCCCATCAGGATCGCCGCGAACAGCGTCGCGGGGGCGGCCGCCTCGATCCCGTACCCGTACCAGAGGCGGTAGGCGTACAGGAAGAACGCCGCCGAGGCGATGCACACCATGCCCGCCGCGAGCCCGTCCAGTCCGTCGACGAAGTTGACCGCGTTGATCGTGATGACGACCAGGGCCACCGTGAGCAGCGTGCCCTGCCACTGGGTGAGGGCGACCGTGCCGACGCCGGGGATCGGCAGCCACAGGATCGTGAGCCCCTGGATGACCATGACAGCGGCGGCGATCATCTGGCCGCCGAGCTTGATCAGGGCATCGATCTCGAACTTGTCGTCGAGGACGCCGATCAGCCAGATGAGGGCGGCGCCGGAGAGCAACGCCCGTGGCTCGTTGGAGAGTTCGAAGACGCCCTGGAGGTTGTACAGGTGGTCGGCGACGATCAGGCCCGCACACAGTCCGCCGAACATGGCGATCCCACCGAGCCGGGGTGTCGGCTCACGGTGGACGTCGCGCGCACGGATCGCGGGCATCGCCCCGACCGCGATGGCGAACTTACGCACCGGTCCGGTCAGCAGATAGGTCACCGCGGCCGTAACACAGAGCGTCAGCAGGTAATCACGCACGGGCTGCCCCACAGAATTCGCCGGCCATCCAAAACCCACACCCTAGTCTCAGGAACAAGGACTCCACGGTACGGGTGATGGTTGCACAGGGTTCGTCTGCCCCGGATACGCCGGAGCCCACCACTCCGGAAACGGTCCGGCCGGCTACCGCGGGTACGGCGGATTGCGCGCGGCCAGCTCCCGGACCTCCGCCGCGACCGGGCTCACATCGCCCGGCTCCCGTACGGCCGCCCCGAACAGCGCCGCGATCCGCGCCATGTCCCTCTCGCCCATGCCCTGCGTGGTGACGGCGGCGGTCCCCAGGCGGATGCCCCGGGCCTCCCCGTAGGGCAGCGCACACGTGTCCAGGACCATGCCGGCGGCCGACAGCCGTTCGCGGGCGGTGCGGCCGTCGACGCCCAGCGGGGCCGGGTCCGCGACGATGATGTGGGTGTCCGTGCCGCCGGTCGTCACCTCGAAGCCTTCGGCCTCCAGCCCCGCGGCCAGCACCCGGGCGTGCGCGACCACCTGGTGCGCGTAGAGCGTGTACGCCGGTGTCTCCGCCTCCCCGAACGCGACCGCCTTCGCCGCCACCGTGTGCATCTGCGCGCCGCCCTGCGTGAACGGGAACACCGCCCGGTCGATCCGCTCCGCCAGCTCCGCGCCGCACAGGATCATGCCGCCGCGCGGTCCGCGCAGCACCTTGTGCGTGGTGGCGCAGACGACATCGGCGTACGGCACCGGGCTCGGCGCCGCTCCCCCGGCGATCAGCCCCATCGGGTGGGCGGCGTCCGCGATCAGGTACGCGCCCACCTCGTCGGCGATCTCCCGGAACGCCTCGTAGTCGGGGTGGCGGGGGTAGGAGATGGAGCCGCAGACGATCGCCTTGGGGCGGCGGGCGCGGGCCAGGGCGCGGAGCCGGGTGTGGTCGATGAGCCCGCTCTCCGGGTCGACGCCGTACCCGACGAAGTCGAACCAGCGGCCGGAGAAGTTGCCGGGCGCCCCGTGGGTGAGGTGTCCCCCGTACGGGAGTCCCATCGCGAGCACCGTGTCGCCCGGGCGCAGCAGCGCGGCGTAGGCGGCGAGGACGGCGGAGGAGCCGGAGTGCGGCTGGACGTTGGCGTGTTCGGCGCCGAAGAGGGCGGTGGCGCGGCGGACGGCGATGCGTTCGGCGGCGTCCGCGTGTTCGCAGCCGCCGTGGTGGCGGGCGCCCGGGTACCCCTCGGCGTACTTGTCGGCGAGCGGGGAGCCGAGGGCGGCCAGGACCGCGGGCGAGGTGAAGTTCTCGGCGGCGATCAGCTGGAGGGTGGCGGCCTGCCGGTCCCGCTCCCCCAGCAGGACCCCGGCGATCTCCGGGTCCTGGCGGAACAGCGCGCCGAAGTCCTGGGGCAGGGCGTCGGGCGCGGGCGGCGCGGCTGCGGGTGCGGCGGGAGAGGTGACCGGCATGGGAGGGCTCCGGGCCTGAAGGTGGGTGCGCCGGCGAGGGGTGCCGGTGCCAACTCCAATGTAGGCCGGGCCGGGGTGGTGTGCCCGCTGTCGGAACGCCCCGTACGCCGGTCGGCGCACCGGCGCTCCGTACAGCGCGTGTACGTCCGTCAGTGCGGGTCCGTAACGTCCGTCAGTGCGGTGCGCGTACGCCGGTGAGCGCCGTGACCACCGGGTCCAGCGCCTGGTTGATCTCGTCGCCGATGGAGCGGAAGAAGGTGATGGGCGCCCCGTACGGGTCGTAGACCTCGTCCGCCTCGGCGGTCGGGGCCAGCAGCCAGCCGCGCAGTGCGGCGGCGGCGCGGACCAGGGCGCGGGCGCGCTCGACGACGCCCTCGTCGAGGGGGTCGGGCAGGGTGGCGGGGTCTATCGCCCGCACCAGCCGGGTGAACTCCTTGAGCGTGAAGGTCCGCAGGCCCGCGGAGTGGCCCATGGAGATGACCTGGGCGCGGTGGTCGCGGGTGGCGGTGAGGACCAGGTCGGCGCGGATGACGTGCTCGTCCAGCAGCTCGCGGCCGACGAAGCCGCTGGCGTCCGCGCCGAAGTCGGCGAGGACCACCTCGGCGTTGGCCTCCATGGGGGCGCCCTCGTGGCCCCAGGTGCCCGCGCTCTCCACGATCAGGCCGCCGCTGAGCGGGTCGCCGAGGCGGTGCGTCAGGGCATGGCGGGTCAGCCGCTCGGTGATGGGCGAGCGGCAGACGTTGCCGGTGCTGACGTGGAGGATGCGGAAGGTGTCGGTCCGCCCCGCTATGCCACGCCCCTCGGGGGCGGTCAATTGGCCACCTCGAGGTCGGGGACCACCTTGCGCAGCTCCTCGACGGAGAGCGCGCCGGCCCGCAGGAGGACCGGGACACTGCCGGTGACGTCGACGATCGAGGACGGCACGATGCCGGGCGTCGGGCCGCCGTCGAGGTAGACCGAGACGGAGTCGCCGAGCATGCCCTGGGCGGCGTCGCAGTCCTCGGGAGAGGGGTGTCCGGTGAGGTTGGCGCTGGAGACGGCCATCGGGCCGACCTCGGTCAGCAACTCGATGGCGACGGGGTGCAGCGGCATCCGGATGGCGACGGTGCCCCGGGTGTCGCCGAGGTCCCACTGGAGCGAGGGCTGGTGCCGGGCGACCAGGGTGAGGGCTCCGGGCCAGAACGCGTCGACCAGCTCCCAGGCCTGCTCGGAGAAGTCGGTGACCAGGCCGTGCAGGGTGTTCGGGGAGCCGATGAGGACGGGGGTGGGCATGTTACGGCCCCGGCCCTTGGCGTCCAGCAGGTCGGCGACGCCCTCGGCGCTGAAGGCGTCCGCACCGATCCCGTACACGGTGTCGGTGGGCAGCACGACCAGTTCGCCGCGGCGGACGGCGGACGCGGCCTCGCGCAGCCCGCTGGTCCGGTCGGTCGCGTCGTTGCAGTCGTATCGCCGTGCCATCAGCCGGCCTCCTCAAGCGTGTACGGGTACGGGGTGTGGCGTCGGGGGCCGGTCACGGCATGGCCTTGCGGGCGGTGGCGAACCGGGGCCGCTTGTTGAGGTCGGGGTGGTCGGCCGCGTCGGCCCAGCCCCGCTCCTCGGTGAAGATCCACGGCACCTGGCCGCCCTGGGTGTCGGCGTGCTCGATGACGACGAGGCCGCCGGGGCGGAGCAGACGGTGGGCGGTGCGTTCGATGCCGCGGATGGTGTCGAGGCCGTCCTCGCCGGAGAAGAGGGCCATCTCCGGGTCGTGGTCACGGGCCTCGGGGGCGACGTACTCCCACTCGGTGAGCGGGATGTACGGCGGGTTGGAGATCACCAGGTCGACCTGTCCGTCCAGCTCCGGGAGGGCGCTCAGGGCGTCTCCCTTGTGGACGGTGACCCTGGACCCCTCGGCGTTCTTCCGGGTCCACCGGAGGGCGTCCTCGGAGAGCTCGACGGCGTGGACGCGCGAGCGCGGGACCTCCTGCGCCATGGCGAGCGCGATGGCGCCCGAGCCGGTGCACAGGTCGACGACGACGGGCTCCACGACGTCCATCGCGCGGACGGCGTCTATGGCCCAACCGACGACCGACTCGGTCTCCGGGCGGGGCACGAAGACACCGGGTCCCACCTGGAGTTCCAGGTAGCGGAAGAAGGCGCGGCCGGTGATGTGCTGGAGCGGTTCGCGGGCCTCACGACGGGCGATGGTCTCCCAGTAGCGGGCGTCGAAGTCGGTGTCGGGCACGGAGTGCAGCTCGCCCCGCTTCACGCCGTGGACGAAGGCCGCGAGTTCCTCGGCGTCGAATCGCGGTGAGGGGACACCGGCGTCGGCCAGCCGCTGGGTGGCCTGGGCCACCTCGGCGAGCAGCAGGTTCATCGCGGTTCTCCGTACGGTTCACGGGTGTGCGGGGCGGGCGGTGCGCTTACGCGTTGGCGAGCTTGGCGGCGGAGTCGGCGTCGACGCACGCCTGGATGACGGCGTCGAGCTCTCCGTCGAGTACCTGGTCCAAGTTGTACGCCTTGAAGCCGACGCGGTGGTCCGAGATGCGGTTTTCCGGGAAGTTGTACGTGCGGATCTTCTCGGAGCGGTCGACCGTGCGGACCTGGCTGCGGCGCACGTCGGAGGCCTCCTGCTCGGCGGCCTCCTGGGCGGCGGCCAGCAGCCGGGAGCGCAGGATGCGCATGGCCTGCTCCTTGTTCTGGAGCTGGCTCTTCTCGTTCTGGCAGGAGGCGACGACGCCGGTCGGCAGGTGCGTGATGCGGACGGCGGAGTCGGTCGTGTTGACGGACTGGCCGCCGGGGCCGGAGGAGCGGTAGACGTCGATACGGAGGTCGTTGGCGTGGATCTCGACGTCGACCTCCTCGGCCTCGGGGGTGACGAGCACGCCCGCGGCGGAGGTGTGGATGCGGCCCTGGGACTCGGTGGAGGGCACGCGCTGCACCCGGTGCACCCCGCCCTCGTACTTCATCCGGGCCCAGACGCCCTGGCCGGGCTCGGTGGCCCCGTTGCCGCCCTTGGTCTTGACGGCGACCTGGACGTCCTTGTAGCCGCCGAGCTCGGACTCGGTGGAGTCGATGATCTCGGTCTTCCAGCCGATGCGCTCGGCGTACCGCAGATACATGCGCAGCAGGTCACCGGCGAACAGGGCGGACTCGTCACCGCCGGCGCCCGCCTTGATCTCCAGGAGCACGTCCTTGTCGTCGCTGGGGTCGCGGGGGACGAGGAGGAGGCGGAGCTTCTCGGTGAGCTCTTCGCGCTCCTTCTCCAGCTCCTTGACCTCGGCGGCGAAGTCGGGGTCGTCCGCGGCGAACTCGCGGGCGGTCTCGATGTCCTCGCCGGTCTGCTTCCAGGCCCGGTACGTGGAGACGATCGGGGTCAGCTCCGCGTAGCGCTTGTTCAGCTTCCGCGCGTTGGCCTGGTCGGCGTGGACCGCCGGGTCGGCGAGCTTCTTCTCGAGACCGGCGTGTTCACCGATCAGTTCCTCGACCGCCTCGAACATTCGGGGGCTCCTGGTTGGTCTGAAATCTGCGGGCCTGCTGGAGGGCGTACTGCCCGGTGGGGTGTACGGCGGGGGCTCCCCCGCACACCCGACCGGAAAAAACGCCGGTTCCGACGCCCCCGGGAAGAGGGCGCCAGGAACCGGCGCAGTGGCTCGCTACTTGCTGGCGGAGCCGGCAGCCTTGCCGAAGCGGGCCTCGAAGCGGGCCACGCGGCCGCCGGTGTCGAGGATCTTCTGCTTGCCCGTGTAGAACGGGTGGCACTCGGAGCAGACGTCGGCGCGGATGTTGCCGCCGTCGATGGTGCTCCGGGTGGTGAACGACGCACCGCAGGTGCAGCTGACCTGCGTCTCGACGTACTCGGGGTGGATGTCGCGCTTCAAGGTGTCTCCTAGTTTCGGGAGGGCTCCGGGTCGTCCGCGCGGATTGCGCGGCCGTGAACCGGGGCCGACGTACCAGTCTGCCAGGACCGGCCGTATCTCCCAAAACCGGGGGCGGACCGCAGGTATTCCCACGACCCCCTGAGTGGCTACTCGACCAGCTTTCCGGCGTCGCCCTTGTCCCCGGCCGATTTCTCGGTGGCGGAGGCGGGGATGGGCCGGTCCTGCTTCAGCGCGGCCCAGACCTGCCGGCCGGCCTTCTCCTGCGGGAGGACCCGGTTGGGGTCGGCCGGGTCGTACTCCACGGGCAGGGTCACCATGTGCACATGGTCGGCGCCGAGCCCCTTGAGGCCGTTCGCGAAGCCGGTGAGCTTCTTGACCGAGCCGAGGCCGGAGTCGGTGGTGAGCGCCTTGGTGGCGGCGTCCGCGAGGCCGAACAGCTTGGCGGGGCTGGAGAACACCCCGACGCTCTTCGCCTGCTTGATCAGCGCCTTGATGAACGCCTGCTGGAGCTGGATGCGGCCCAGGTCACTGCCGTCGCCGACGCTCTTGCGGGTACGGACGAGGCCGAGGGACTCCTCGCCGTCCAGGGTGTGGGTGCCCGGGTCCAGGTCGAGGTGGCTCTTGGAGTCGTTGATCGCGCTCTTCGTGGTGATCTCGACGCCGCCGAGCTCGTCGATGAGCTTCTCGAAGCCGGTGAAGTCGACCTCGATGTAGTGGTCCATGCGGATACCGGACATCGATTCGACGGTCTTGACCGCGCAGGCCGGTCCGCCGACCTCGTACGCCGTGTTGAACATGGCCCGGTGGGCGGCGGGGACCGTTTCGTCCGTCGTGTCGCTCGCGCAGGCGGGGCGTTCGATCAGGGTGTCGCGCGGTATGGAGACGACGCTGGCCGACTTGTGGCCCTTGTCGACGTGCACGACCATCGCCGTGTCGGAGCGGGCGGCGCCCTCGTCGGCGCCGTACTTGCCGTTGTCGCCGGAGCGCGAGTCGGAGCCGAGCACCAGGATGTCCTGCGAGCCGTCGTCCACGTCGTCGGGGCGGTCGGTGCCGAGCTTGGCGTCGATGTCGACGCTGGAGAGGTTGCCGTCGAGGGTGACGTAGGCGTATCCGAGCCCGGCACCGCCGACGACCACCACGCCCGCCACCGTCCAGGCCGTGATCAGCTTCGCCCGGCGGCTGCGGGAGGGCTTCTTCCGGCGGGTGCCGGTGCCGCGTATCCGCCCCGGGGTCTTCTTCTGCTCGCTCACGCGTCTCCCTCGTTACTGCGCTCCGCCTGCTCCTCGCCCCGGCCCTGACGCTTCCGGGAGGGTTTGTCATCTCTTGATCAGACGGCGAAGCAGCAAGAAGGGTTGCACAGGGCCCTGTCTGTGCCGGGTGAGCGGCGAAGGGCGCGAGGGGGTCGGCGGACAGGCCGCGCCTCCGCGTTCACCTGCGGTTTCCTGCCCCGTACACGCACCGGCGGAGGCGTCGTCCGGCGGGCCGGTGTGTGGCAAAGGTCTCGGGGGCGGTCCGGGGAACGCCGAGGGCCCCCGGCACCGTGGTGCTGGGGCCCTCGGCATCAACTGCCGTGGATAGGTCAGTCGTTGCCGTTTCCGCTGCCCGGCGTCGTCTTCTGGATCTGGAGCAGGAACTCCGCGTTGGACTGGGTCTTCTTCATCCGGTCCAGGAGGAGCTCGATCGCCTGCTGCTGGTCGAGCGCGTGCAGCACCCGGCGCAGCTTCCAGACGACCGCCAGCTCGTCGGTGCCGAGCAGGATCTCTTCCTTACGGGTGGAGGACGCGTCGACGTCCACCGCCGGGAAGATGCGCTTGTCCGAGAGCTTCCGGTCGAGCTTGAGCTCCATGTTGCCGGTGCCCTTGAACTCCTCGAAGATCACCTCGTCCATGCGCGAGCCGGTCTCGACGAGCGCGGTGGCCAGGATGGTCAGCGAGCCGCCGTCCTCGATGTTGCGCGCGGCGCCGAAGAAGCGCTTGGGCGGGTAGAGCGCGGTCGAGTCGACACCACCGGAGAGGATGCGGCCGGAGGCGGGCGCCGCGAGGTTGTACGCGCGGCCCAGACGGGTGATCGAGTCGAGCAGGACGACCACGTCGTGACCCAGCTCCACGAGACGCTTGGCGCGCTCGATGGCCAGCTCGGCGACGGTGGTGTGGTCCTCGGCGGGGCGGTCGAAGGTCGAGGAGATGACCTCGCCCTTCACCGACCGCTGCATGTCGGTGACCTCTTCCGGACGCTCGTCGACCAGGACGACCATCAGGTGGCACTCGGGGCTGTTGACCGTGATGGCGTTGGCGATGGCCTGGAGGATCATCGTCTTGCCGGTCTTCGGCGGGGCCACGATGAGCCCGCGCTGGCCCTTGCCGATCGGGGCCACCAGGTCGATGATCCGCGTCGTCAGGATGTTGGAGTCGGTCTCCAGGCGGAGCCGGTCCTGCGGGTAGAGCGGGGTCAGCTTCTGGAACTCGGGGCGGCCCCGGCCGGACTCGGGAGCCATGCCGTTGACCGAGTCGAGGCGGACCAGCGCGTTGAACTTCTCGCGCCGCTCACCGTCCTTGGGCTGGCGCACCGCACCGGTGACGTGGTCGCCCTTGCGCAGGCCGTTCTTGCGGACCTGGGCGAGCGAGACGTACACGTCGTTCGGGCCCGGCAGGTAGCCGGAGGTCCGGATGAACGCGTAGTTGTCGAGGATGTCCAGGATGCCCGCCACGGGGATCAGGACGTCGTCGTCGGCCACCTGCACATCGCTGGCGAAGTCGTCGCGGCCACGGCGGCCACGGCGGTCGCGGTAGCGGCCACGGCGGCCGCGGCGGCCGCCCGCCTCGTCGTCGAAGTCGTCCTGCGGACCGTTGTCACGGTTCTGCTGGCCCTGGCTCTGCCCCTGGCCCTGGCGCTGCGGGCGCTGCTGCCCGCCGCCGCCCTGCTGGCCCTGGTCGTCGCCCTTGCCCCGGCGGTCGCGCTGGCGCTCCCGGCGCTCGCCCCGGTCACCGCGCTCGCGGTCACCACGGCCCTGGCGGTCGCCACGGCGGCCCTCGGCGGTGTCGGCGGCTGCCTCGGCCTTGGCGTCGCCCTTGGGCTCGCCCCGGTCCTCGGTCTTCTGCTCGGCCTGCGGCTCCGCCTTGGCCTCGGTCTTCGCCTCGGCCTTGGTGTCGGGGCTGCCCGCCTGCGCGGTGGCCCGGCGGCGACGGCGCTCGCCCGTGGGCTGGTCGTCGCTGGCCGGCTGGCCGGGGATGTCGATCTGCTGCTGGGCCGCCTTCTCGGCGGCGGCCTCGTCCCCGGTGCGCGCCTTGGAGGTGGCACGCCGCTTGGGCTTGCTCTCCGCCGCCTCGGCGGCCGGGGCGTCGCCCCCGGTGCCGGCCTTGGAGGAGGCCTTGGGGGCAGCGGATCCGCCGCCCGCCTGCGCCTCCTTGATGACCTCGATCAGCTGGCTCTTGCGCATCCGCGCAGTACCCCTGATGCCGAGGCCGGACGCGACCTGCTGCAGCTCGGCCAGGACCATGCCCTCGAGGCCGGTGCCGGAGCGGCGGCGCCGTGCGGTGGTGCCAGTGGCAGCACCTTCGGCGGGCGCGGCGCTGTCGACGTTCTTGTCGGCAGTCACGCCCATCAGATCGGTGGTGTCGCTCACGAAGGGTCCTTCCCTGGAGCGGACGTCGGCCTTCTGGCTCGGCGACCGGTTGTGCTGTCCGACTGCGGTCTCTTGATCTTGCTGGATCGCGGACCTTGCCGGGGCGGTGGTCCGCCGGGTACGGCGGAGAGATGAACGTGCGGGGTCCGGCGCGAGATCCCCCTGCTCGGCCCACTCCTGGACGAGCGAGGGGTGTCGTGCCGGTTCCGGAGCGTGCTCGAAACTGCTCAGGCAGGCTGCTCAGGCAGTTGGGGAGGCTCCCGGAAGAATGGCGGTCCCGGAGGGGGACACGAAGCAACGCGCCTCAAAGACGTCGGTTGCAGACTTGAGGTTAACACTACCGGCTCCAACAAACATTCCCCCTCTCGGCCACCGGTAATCACATGCGGTTACGCGGCCAGCGGCAGCACGGTGGCGCCCGCGGCGTCGAGTGCCAGCCGGTTCGCGGCCCAGCCCTCGCCCGCCAGTCGGGCGACCTTGTCGGCGGAACCCTCCTCCGCCAGCGCGAGCACCGTGGGGCCCGCGCCGGAGATCACCGCGGGCACGCCGTCGGCGCGCAGCCGGTGCACCAACTCGACGCTCTCGGGCATCGCGGGGCCCCGGTACTCCTGGTGGATGCGGTCCTCGGTGGCGGCGAGCAGCAGCTCGGGGCGCCTGGTCAGCGCCTCGACGAGCAGGGCGGCGCGACCGGCGTTGAGGGCCGCGTCGACGTGCGGGACGGAGCGCGGGAGCAGCCCGCGCGCCGTCTCGGTGAGCACGGGCCGGCCGGGCACGAAGACCACCGGAACGACGGACTCCGCGGGGTCCATCCGGATCGCCCGGGCCGCTCCGCCGTCCATCCACGCGAGGGTGAACCCGCCGAGCAGACAGGCCGCGACGTTGTCGGGGTGGCCCTCGATCTCGGTGGCCAGCTCCAGCAGGGCCTCGTCGTCGAGCCGGGCGTCGCCGCCGGTCGTCACGGCGCGGGCGGCGACGATTCCGGCGCAGATGGCGGCGGAGGAGGAGCCGAGGCCGCGGCCGTGCGGGATGCGGTTGGCGCAGACGATCTCCAGGCCGCGGGGCTGTCCGCCGAGCAGGTCGAAGGCGGTGCGCAGGGAGCGTACGAGCAGGTGGCTCTCGTCGCGGGGCAGCGTCTCACTGCCCTCACCTGCGATGTCGATGTGCAGCCCGGAGTCGGCGACCCGGACGACGACGTCGTCGTACAGCCCCAGCGAGAGGCCGAGGGCGTCGAAACCCGGGCCCAGATTGGCGCTGGTTGCGGGGACGCGCACCCTGACGGCGGCGGCTCGGAACGCGGGACCGGCCATCGGTTGGACGACTCCTTGTAAGGCGGCGGGGATTGCGGTGCGGTGGCTCTGCGGCGGTGGGGCCTGCGGGGATATGGGATGGGTGTACGGGGGTGGGGCCGGTGGCCCGGCCCGTACGCGCCGTCAGGACGGCGATCGCGCCGCGGCAGACCCGTCGGGCGGATGTCGGGCGGATGGGGTACAGCTTATCGAAGGAAGGTTCCGTCGCGACATAGGGCGCACAGGAGGCGCACGATGCGTGTCGCCCGCCTCCTATGCGCTCTCCGCCCCGAAAAGAGGGCGGTTGAGCTGGGTTGTCTCGTCTTGACCGGGTGGCCCGGCGTTGACCGGAGAAGCCGTTTGACGGTCAGACGAGGCCGAGCTTCTGCGCTGCCGCGGCCGCGTCGACCGGGACCGTGACCGGCTGCGGGGCGCCCGCGACGGCCCAGTCGGGGTCCTTGAGGCCGTTGCCGGTGACCGTGCAGACGATGCGCTGGCCGGGGTCGACCTTGCCCTCCTCGGCGGCCTTCAGCAGACCGGCGACCGAGGCGGCCGACGCGGGCTCCACGAAGACGCCCTCCTGGGAGGCCAACAGCCGGTAGGCGGACAGGATCTGCCGGTCCGTCACCTCGTCGATGAAACCGCCCGATTCATCCCGCGCGGCCAGGGCGAAGTCCCAGGAGGCCGGGTTGCCGATCCGGATGGCGGTGGCGATGGTGGACGGGTCCTTGACGACCTCGCCGCGCACGATGGGCGCGGAACCGGAGGCCTGGAAGCCCCACATGCGCGGGGTGTGCGTGGAGACGCCGTCACCGGCGTACTCGGTGTACCCCTTCCAGTACGCGGTGATGTTGCCCGCGTTGCCGACCGGCAGGACATGGATGTCGGGGGCGTCGCCGAGCGCGTCGACGATCTCGAACGCGGCGGTCTTCTGGCCCTCGATACGGACCGGGTTGACCGAATTGACCAGCGCCACCGGGTAGTTGTCCGAGAGCGAGCGGGCCAGGGTGAGGCAGTCGTCGAAGTTGCCGTCGACCTGGAGGATCTTGGCGCCGTGCACGAGCGCCTGGCCCATCTTGCCGAGCGCGATCTTGCCCTGCGGTACGAGGACGGCGCAGACCATGCCCGCGCGCACCGCGTACGCGGCGGCGGAGGCCGAGGTGTTGCCGGTGGAGGCGCAGATGACGGCCTTGGCGCCCTCCTCCTTGGCCCGGGTGATGGCCATGGTCATGCCGCGGTCCTTGAACGAACCGGTGGGGTTGGCGCCCTCGACCTTGAGGTGCACCTCGCAGCCCGTGCGCTCGGAGAGGACCTGCGCCGGAACGAGCGGCGTACCGCCCTCACGAAGGGTGACGACCGGCGTCGTGGCCGTGACCGGAAGCCGGTCCCGGTACTCCTCGATGATGCCGCGCCACTGGTGGGTGCCCTTGCTGGTCATGGGTCCTTTACTCCCCTTCAACACGCATGATGCTGGCGACACCGCGCACGGTGTCGAGCTTGCGCAGCGCTTCGACGGTCCCGGAGAGGGCGGCGTCGGGCGCGCGGTGGGTGACGACGACGAGGGAGGCCTCGCCGCCTCCGTCCGGGCGTCCTTGCTGGCGGACGGTATCGATGGACACGCCCTGCTCGGCGAAGACCGTTGCCACCTGGGCGAGTACACCCGGCTTGTCGGCCACGTCGAGGCTGATGTGGTAGCGCGTGACGACCTCGCCCATGGGGCTGACCGGCAGGCGCGTGTAGGCGGACTCACCGGGTCCGGTGGCCTCGCCCAGTTTGTTGCGGCAGACCGCGACGAGGTCGCCGAGGACGGCCGAGGCGGTCGGGGAGCCGCCGGCGCCGGGACCGTAGAACATCAGCTGCCCGGCGGCCTCGGCCTCGACGAAGACCGCGTTGTACGCCTCGCGGACGGAGGCCAGCGGGTGGCTGAGCGGGATCATCGCGGGGTGGACGCGCGCGGTGACGGACCGGCCGTCGGCGGCGCGCTCGCAGATGGCGAGGAGCTTGACCGTGCAGCCCATCCGGCGGGCGGAGGCGATGTCGGCGGCGGTGACCTCGGTGATGCCCTCGCGGTGGACGTCGCCGATCTTCACCCGGGTGTGGAAGGCGATACCGGCGAGGATCGCGGCCTTGGCGGCGGCGTCGAAGCCCTCGACGTCGGCGGTCGGGTCGGCCTCGGCGTACCCGAGGGCGGTGGCCTCGTCGAGTGCCTCGGAGTAGCCGGCGCCGCTGGTGTCCATCTTGTCGAGGATGAAGTTGGTCGTGCCGTTGACGATGCCGAGCACCCGGTTGACCTTGTCACCGGCGAGCGACTCGCGCAGCGGCCGTACCAGCGGGATGGCCCCCGCGACGGCGGCCTCGTAGTACAGGTCGCTGCCGTACTTCTCGGCGGCGGCGTGCAGGGCCGCGCCGTCCTCGGCGAGCAGCGCCTTGTTGGCGGAGACGACGCTCGCGCCGTTCTCGAAGGCGGTGGTGATGAGCGTACGGGCGGGCTCGATGCCCCCGATGACCTCGACGACCACGTCGATGTCGCCGCGCTGCACGAGCGCGGTCGCGTCGGTGGTGATCAGTGCGGGGTCGATGCCCTCACGCACCTTCGAGGGCCGGCGGACGGCGACGCCGACGAGCTCCACGGGAGCGCCGATGCGCGCCGCGAGGTCGTCGGCGTGCGTCGTCATGATGCGCGCCACCTCTGAGCCGACCACACCACAGCCCAGCAGCGCCACCTTCAGCGGACGCGTACGCATCATCCGACCTCGTTTCTCATCCATGCTCATGTGTGGACCAGTCTCACTCACCGGACGGGCGTTTCTGACCCCCGTCCGGATCCTGAGATGACTATTTCATCAGCCGACATCGAGACGCAGGAGATCTTCCTCCGTCTCGCGCCGGACGATGACGCGGGCCTCGCCGTCCCGGACGGCGACGACCGGGGGGCGCAGGGCGTGGTTGTAGTTGCTCGCCATGGAGCGGCAGTACGCACCGGTGGCGGGGACGGCGATCAGGTCGCCGGGGGCCAGGTCGGCGGGGAGGAACGCGTCCTTGACCACGATGTCCCCGCTCTCGCAGTGCTTGCCGACGACCCGGACGAGCATCGGCTCGGCATCCGACGTGCGCGAGACGAGCGCCACGCTGTACTCGGCGTCGTACAGCGCGGTGCGAATATTGTCCGACATTCCGCCGTCGACGCTGACATACGTCCGCAGCCCTTCGAGGGGCTTGATGGTGCCGACCTCGTACAGCGTGAACGCGGTGGGTCCGACGATGGCGCGCCCCGGCTCCACGGAGATGCGAGGCGTACGCAGCTTCGCGGCCTCGCACTCGCGCGTGACGATGTCGCTGAGCGCCTTGGCGATCTCGTGCGGCTCACGGGGGTCGTCCTCGGAGGTGTACGCGATGCCGAGGCCGCCGCCGAGGTCGATCTCGGGCAGCTCCACGCCGTGCTCGTCACGGACCTCGGCGAGCAGCTGCACCACGCGCCGGGCGGAGACCTCGAAGCCGGCCATGTCGAAGATCTGCGAGCCGATGTGCGAGTGGATGCCGATGAGTTCGAGGCTGTCGAGGCCGAGGGCGCGGCGTACCGCCTCGGCGGCCTGCCCGTCGGCGAGCGCGATGCCGAACTTCTGGTCCTCGTGCGCGGTGGCGATGAACTCGTGGGTGTGCGCCTCGACGCCGACGGTGACCCGGATCTGGACGCGCTGGCGCACGCCGTGGCCGCGGGCGATGTGGGCGACGCGGACGATCTCCTGGAAGGAGTCGAGGACGATCCGCCCGACGCCGGCCTGGACGGCCTTCTCGATCTCGGCGACGGTCTTGTTGTTGCCGTGGAAGGCGATGCGCTCGGCGGGCATCCCGGCGTCGAGGGCGGTGGTCAGTTCACCACCGGAGCACACGTCGAGATTCAGCCCCTCCTCCTTGAGCCAGCGCACGACGGCACGGGAGAGGAAGGCCTTCCCGGCGTAGAAGACGTCGGCGTCCGGCCCGAAGGCGTCGGCCCAGGCCCGGCAGCGGGCGCGGAAGTCGCTCTCGTCGAGGAAGTAGGCGGGGGTCCCGAACTCCTCGGCGAGCCGGGCGACGGCGATCCCGCCGACGGTGAGGGCGCCGTCCGCGTCGCGGGTGACGGTACGGGCCCAGACCTTCTCGTCGAGGACGTTGAGGTCGGCGGCAGGGGCGGAGTAGTGCCCCTCGGTCAGGACGTCGGCGTGACGGGGACCGGCGGGGTGTGCGGAGCGGCTCATGGTGAGGTCTCTCGGATTCGTCAGATTCGTCAGAGGTGTGCGGGCGCACTGATGCCGAGCAGGGACAGGCCGCCTGCCAGCACCGTTCCGGCGGCTTCGGCGAGGGCCAGCCGGGAGCGGTGGGCGGCCGAGGGTTTCTCGTCGCCCGAGGGCAGCGGCGGACAACCGTCGTGGAAGTCGAAGAACGCGTGGGCGACGGCTTCCAGCTGCCGGGCGACCCGGTCGGGCGCACGGTGACGGGCCGCGGCGAGGAGGACGCGGGGGTGATCGGCGAGGAGGTGGAGGAGGGGGCGGGCGGGGCCGGTGTACGGGGAGGGTCCGGCCTGCTCGTGAGCGGCGTACGGCGCGGCGTCTTCGCGGGCGGCGGGCTCCTCGTGAGCCGCGGGCTCGGAGGTGAACCCGAGGTCAGCGGCGTTCCGGGTGAGCGCGCGGGCCCTGGCATGGGCGTACCGGACCCGGAAGAGCGGGTTGGCCTCACCCTGGACGAGCAGATCGTCGCCGAGCGGAGCGCGGTCGTGCGCGGCGGGCCGCAGCAGCCCCCAGCGGGCGGCATCCGCACCGAGCCGCTCCAGCAGCTCGGCGGCGGTGGCGCCGGCGGGAACGGGGCGGACGGTCCCGCCGAGCGGGTCCGGCGCGGCAGCCCTGTACGCGTCAGGGGCGGCACCGTACGCATCAGCGGCAGCCCTGTACGCGTCAGCGGCGGCGCCGTGCGCATCAGGGGCGGCGCCGTACGCATCGGGTGCAGCCCAGTCCGCGTCAGGGGCCACGCCGAGACGCCGCCACGCGTCCGTGTCCGCCTCCCCCGCCTCCTCGCAGCCGACCTGGACGCGGGCCCCTTGGGCGGCGAGGAGCCGGCGTACGGCATCGGCGGTGACGGCCGCACGCACCTCGGGGGCGTGGGCGAGCAGGATCTCCTCGCCCCGGAGCGCGTCGCCGTGTCCGTACGCGACCCCCTGTTCCCGTACGGCGTCGAGAACGGCCCGGTCGCTGTCGGCCGGGGTGTCCACGGTGAAGCTCAGGAACCCGGGCCCGGTGATCTCGACCCGTCCGATGCCGGGCTCGGCGGCGACCCGTTCGCGCAGGATCCGCGCGACCTCCAGGGCCGGCAGCCCGGCCGGTCCGGCGAGCTGGAGCGCGACGGCGCAGGCGTAGTCGCCGCTGCCGCCGGGCCGGGTCCTCTCCACCCGCACGCGCGCGGGCACGGGCGCGTGCAACGCGCTCTCGTCGACCGCGCGGCGCACGGCGTGCAGCACGGTCCTGGAGAGATCGGCGGGGGTCACGGGACAAGCGTAGGGGAGGAGGAGGGGCACTCCGCGACCCGGTTTCGCCATCCGGTCAGCCGGCGGTGGTCCCCGCCCGTCCGGCACCGCTCCACCCGTCGACCGAGGGCCGCTCCTCCCCGTCGCCAGCCGGTGCACCATCCGCACCAGCTCACTCGGCTCGAACGGCTTCGCCAGGAACGCGTCGACCCCGGCCGAGACGCCCGCGTCCACCTCGTACGGCGTGCAGGCGCTGATGACGGCGATGGGCACACGGCGGGTGCGGGGGTCGGAGCGGAGCGCGGACGCGGTCTCCGGGCCGCCGAGGCGGGGCATCACGACATCGAGGGTGATCACATCGGGGCGGATCCGGTGGACCAGGTCCAGGCACTCGACGCCGTCGGCCGCGGTCACGACCTCGAAGCCCTCCAGCTCGAGATTGACCCTGATCAGCTGCCGGATGACCTTGTTGTCGTCGACAACAAGCACGCGGCCGTACGCCCCTGACACCCTTCGAGAGTAGGTCGGCCCCCACGACCGCGTCCGGCGTTTGGCCACTTCCGCCCCGGACGGGGGACAGGCTGACGCCACGGAATACCTGTTCACGGGGACCCGTCGGGAGCTGGTAGTGTTTCACCCGTCGCAGAGCAACACCGCGATACGCCCCCGTAGCTCAGGGGATAGAGCATCGGCCTCCGGAGCCGGGTGCGCAGGTTCGAATCCTGCCGGGGGCACTTCCGGATCAAGGCGCTGACCAGCAGAAATGCAGGTCAGCGCCTTTTTGCTTCTCCGCCTCTCCTGGGCGGGGGGGGTGACGCCACCGACACCTCAGGTGCTGGTCAGCGTTGTTGCCAGTGCCTGGAACCAGGCTCCGTGGGAAAAGGGTTCGGGCGGGCTCACTTCCATGCCGAGCTCCGCAGCGGCCAGTGCGTAGTCCGCCTCGTCCAGGGGGAGGGCGAGCAGCTCGTGGAGTTCGCCCACGAGACGCGCGACCAGTTGGGGGTCGGTGGTGGCGGCGTAGTCGGCGACAGCGGCTTCGTGGCCGGGGAACTCGTCGACGATGTCCTGGGAGAACCAGCCGCCGAGCAACTGCGCGGTCTCGGGGAAGCGCATGTGCCATTCCCCATGGGTCTGCGGGGAGGACGGCCTTGGGACCTCGCCTTCCTCGATGCTCTTCTTGAGGTGGTCGGCCAGGACCATCAGCCAGTCGCCGATCTTCGACTCGGGCATGCCGGTATCCGGGATCGCGTAGAACTCGCCGAGGCCGAGCCGGAGGCGGCCCGGGGGGTTGCGGCTGTACTCCCGCAGCTGGCGCTCCGCCTCCGCGATGGCCGAGGGGCGGGTGTGCCAGGTATGACGGAGGTATGCGTCCAGCGCGCGGCTGCGCCGCTCAGGGGTGTCGTCGGCCGCCTGCCCCAGGTACGCGCGCATCACCTGGTCCAGCTCGCCGTAGCGGCGGTCGTGTTCAAGAGGCTTCATGGACATGTGCGTGCGACCTCTACAGATAGAACGGGACAGTCGTGTGGACGACGAAGCCGTGCGGGCTCGACGGCTCGCGACGCAGCACCACCCGGGCCGCGCGGACATCGACGGGCCCGCGCCCGGCCAGTAGCTCGGCCTCCAACTGGACCCGGCCCACGGGCGCCTCGCGGGACGGCCAGGCGGCCTCGACAGTGAGGCGGGACCGGGTGCCCTGGGCGAGCCAGCGATGGATGGCCTGCTCATTGGCGGTCACCACCTGCTGGGTGGCCCACTGGGCGGTCTCCCGGTCGGGGTACGTGGCGGAACGGGTCAGCATGTGGGCACCCTCTCAGACATTCGGCTCAGGAGCTGCGCTCGAACGCGGACGAGCAGGCGGGTCAGTAGTCGGAGAAGTTCCAGAACATGCCCACCTCGGCGTCCGAGACGACGATCAAGCCGTAGTCCTCCGAGTAGACGCTCAGGGGGCTGTACGCCCAGTCCGACGTCGTGAAGTCGAGTGTGCCGCGTACGTGGCCAGGCTTGTTGACGTTGGTGTGATAGCTGGCGCCCTCCCCGTAACGCGCGAGGATCGTGCGTGCCATCTCCCGCAGCTCCCCCTGACTCTCGGTGAAGCGGGCCAGATTGGACAGGGTGCACCCGTCGTCGGTGAGGGCCAGGAGCAGATTCTCGGCACTGCCCCCGTCGATCTTCTGGAGACGTCTCGCGACGTACTCCGGCGGGTGGGCGACGAAGGGGTACGTGGGCGATGCCTCGCGTTCCGGATGCTGTGCCGTGTCATCGAGCCCCGTCCAGCCGCGAGGGTCCGGGACCCTCGCCATCAGTGCGAGGACGTCGAGGATCCAGTCCTCATGGCGACGCGCGCCTGTCGCGTCGTAGGGGCACGCGTCCTCGTACAGGTGGCGTACCGCGGCTTCCCAGGACTTCTGGTCGACGGGCATGGGGGCGAAACCTCTCTCGGCAGGGTCGCTAAGGCTTGGACGGCATCGACGTCATGACGGTGAAGGGCGGGTTGCGGCCGCTGTCGTAACGGATGCGCGTGTCGATGCCGTGCACGTCGTAGGCCTTGGCGTTCACTCCGCCCAGCTTGTATCCGGACAGCGCGTCGTTGGGATCCACCGGCTGCTTGCTCACGCTGCGGCCACTGATCTCGCCGTTGGGCGCCGTCGAGTGGAACGGCTTGACGTCGCCGTCGGCGGGCGGGGGCGGGCCCTTGATCCATGCCTCGATGGCCGCCTTGTTCTGGTTGAGGTTGTGTTCGGTCAGCTCCGCGGCGCGACGGTGGTTCGGGAAGGCGGAGGAGCCGCTGGGCATGGGCTTGCCGTGCGGCCAAGCCTGCGTCGGACCGCTCGATTGCTGGTCACGCAGGCGCTGCGCGAGCTGTTCGTCCGTCTTGCCGACGTGCTTGTCCAGGGTATGACCGTCTGCCATGTACTCGTTGGCGGCGAGGTTGAGGTGGTAGTTGCCGTTCGAGTCGGTCTTCAGCCAGACCTGTGAGCTTGTGAACTCCTCCAGGGCCCGGGTACCGAAGCCATGGGCACGAGCGACGCCGGCCTCGAATGCGGGGGCGCTGCGGTGGGCCTCGTCCAGCGGCTCCTTCAGAGCTTCCATGCGCGTGGTCAGTCGGCCCAGGATGCCGGTGTACTTGTCGACGATCCCGTTCAGCTTGGCCGTGTCGATGTTCAGTACCGCCTTGACGTCGAACGACAGGAGGAGGCCCGCACCACCGCCGATGAGCGATGTGGCGACACCGACCGCGCTCTTGATGTCCTTGGGCTTGGCCAGGTCCTCGATGACCTCCTTGGCGGCCTTCCACATGGCGCGGTCGAGTTCGTCCTTGACGTCGCGATTCAGGTCGACGGCGGCTTCCGCGTACTCACGGAGGACGGTGGCTATGTCGTCGGCCGTGTCCTTCAGTACGGCCAGGACGGGCTGGCTGCCTGTGGGGACGCGAGGCGTACCGCGGCCGGAGTTGGCGGTCTGCGCCCACTGGTAGCCGTGTCGTTGCTGCCCCCAGGCCGTACCTCCCCACAGGGCGCTGCAGAAGGTCCGCATGGCGCCTTCCCATTCGGCCTGCTGGTGGTTGGTGATGGCCCCGATCGCCTGAGTGAGTTGATCCGCGCCCAGTGACGCGGTGATGGAGACGTTCATCCAGCTGTGGCACAGGGAGTTGAGATAGTGCTGCTCCGGATACGGATAGACGTCCGCCACTCGGCCGACCCGGAACACGTTCTTGCACAGAGGGCGGAGGACTTCCCGGACGATTTCGGGCAGGCCCTCCATCAGACCGCGCAGAATGTCGTCGCCGCCGTCGTCGTCGCCCCACTTGATGTCGGGAATGGAGCCGAGGTCGGGGTCTTTGTCGATGACTGCGGGCCGGGGGCGCTGCTCGGCCGTCCTGCCGGGCTTGGGGTGGGCCGCGACGTCAGCTCTGGTGTAGGCGTTGGCCGTCTCGTTGAACCCGACTGCCACACCGCCGACGCTGACCACGGACCGGCCCCACACATCCAGCCAGCGCTCACCGATCCTCTTGTACGCCTGGGCGAACTTCCGGGCCTCGGTGCCTGCGCCTCCCGCGTCGGGGTATTTGCCCAGCTCCTCCAGAAGCTTCCTGGCACCTCTTACCAGGAAGTCCTGCTGCACGGCGACGCGGGCGGAGACCGACCAGAGGTCGCTCGGCTTGACGTCGATGGTGCCCTTGCCACCCGCCGGCTGGGCGGGAGCGGGGGGCCCTGCCATCAGGCGCCGCCGCCCCAGCCTTCGAGTACGGACCTGTTGGCAGTCGCGTAGTTGAGGTGTCCTTTCACCACGACCTCGTGGAGCCAGGCCTGAGTGGCCTTGAGGTCGTCGGCCGAGCGGCCCCACTTGTCCAGCTCGTCGATGAATACCTCGCGCGCCTCACCGTCCCAGCTCAGCACGGCATGGGTGGCGCGCTCGTACAACGTGTCCAGCTTCTTGTTCAGGGCGCGGAGGATGGCCTCCAGATCTCCCGAAAGACGATGCAGGGTCGCGAAATCGACGGTGATCCGGTCTTCGTCCGGCATGGCGCTGATCCCCCGTGGTTCAGATGTCCAGGATGCGGCTCACCGGCTGACCGATATCCGAAGTGGCCTGCTGACCCTATGTCTTGGGGCATGGCAACCGTTCGCCCACCTGGGGTATCCGGAACGGCATTCGCATCCCGGGCCCAGCCATCGGTGATGGTTGTCCGCGTGCTTACGCTTGGCTGCCCACTTTAACAACAGCCGGCAACGATGGGCCGATCTGTCGGTGGATGAGGCCGAAATCAACCTCGTACCGTTGACCGCTATCACTGAACAAGTCGAGAAGAAGGAGGGCGGCATGAACACCGAGCCGAAACTCGCTTACACGTCATCGGAGTTGAAGAAGCTCGCCGACGATCTGGATGACATGCAGGAGTATCTCGGCGCACAGGTCAAGCGCATGGACGAGGTCGTCGACAGCATCGAGACCGGCTGGCGTGGCCCCACCGCCAGGGCCTACCGGGCTCTGCATCGCGATGCCGCCCTTGACGCCGTTCGCATTCAGCAGACCATGCAGCTGCTCGCCCTGGGTGTCCGTCTGAGCGAGGACGGCTTCACGAAGCAGGAACTCGAAACCCTCGAACAATTCCGCGGAATCCAAGTCGCCGTCGACGTCGAGGCGGCAGCGAACGCCCTCTCGACGCCGACGGCCGCCACCGAGCCGCCGGTTCCCCGTAGTCGCCTGGAAGATCTCTGACTCCCGGCCGGTGAGCGGTGCCGGTGCGGCATGGCCTCAGGGCCACGATGTTCGCAGCCCACACGTCCAGACCTTGATCGGCGTACGGAAGCGGACGCGGGCGGAGGGCATGCCACCTGGACCGACCGGCGGCCTCAGCCCCTTCGGGTATCGCCTCCTCAAGGGACTCGGGCTGTCACCCGTTGGAGTGACACATGCCTCTGACATATGCCTAAGTAGCCCTGTCCGGTGGATCATTCAGCCACCGGCCGCAGTCGGCCCCCGCAGGCCCGGGTGATCGAGTGTCTGTACGGAAAGGATGTCTGCGGAAGCTGGTACTCGGCTGTCCGGAGGGGGACGCATGCGGGGGCACGAGCACAGCAACAACGACCTGAGCGGTACGGTGCACGGCTTCGTGGTGCAGGCGGGGAGCGTGCAGGGGGGCATCCATGTGTCGGGCGGCGCGGTGCGGGAAGAGGTGCCGCCGCCCTGGCAGTTACCGCCCTCGGTCCGGATCACCGACCGCACGGAGGAGCTCCGCGCCCTGGAGGTGCACCGGTGCCGGGCCACGGAGGACGGGCATCCCACGCTGGCGGCGGTGAGCGGGCTCGGTGGGGTGGGGAAGACCGCGGTGGCCCTGGCCTGGCTGCACATGTTGCGGGGGGAGTTCCCCGGCGGTCAGCTGTACGCCGATCTGGGCGCCCAGGCGCCGGACGGGCCCGCCGACCCCGGTGAGGTGGTGGGGCGGTTCCTGCGGGCGCTGGGGGTGCCGAGCGGTCAGGTACCTCCGGCGCTGGGTGAACGCGTCGCGCTCTACCGGTCGTTGACCGCCGACCGGCAGCTGGTGGTGCTGCTGGACGACGCGGCGACCGCTGCCCAGGTGCGGCCCCTGCTGCCGGCCGGGCGGTGTGTGACGGCGGTGACCAGCCGTCGGCGCATGCCGGGGCTGAGCCTCGACGGGGGCCATGTGCTCCATCTCGATCCCCTCTCCCCCGAGGCGGCCGTCGAACTGCTGGATTCGACGCTCGCCGACGGCCGGGTCGCCGCCCAGCCCGAGGAGGCGCGGGCCCTGGTGCTGCTCTGCGCGGGGCTGCCGCTCGCGGTGCGGATCGCCGGGGCGCGGCTGGCGGCGCGCCCCCGGCAGGGCATCACCGCGATGGTGCGGGCCCTGTCCGAGGAGCACGAGCGGCTGGAGGCGCTGGCCATAGAGGGCGACCACGACGTACGGGCAGCGCTGGACCTCTCGTACCAGGGGCTGCCGCCCGCCGCGGCCCGGCTCTACCGGCTGCTGGGGCTCCACCCGGGGCGGGAGTTCGGCGGGGCGGTGGCGCGGGCGCTCCTGGGCGAGGAGGCCGCCGACGCTCTCGACGCGCTGTACGACGCCAATCTGCTCGTCGATGTCGCCGAGGCCTCGGGCGGTGAGCGCTACCGGTTCCACGATCTGGTACGGCTGCACGCCGCCGCCCGGGCCGCGCAGGACGAGAGCGGTGAGGAGCGGACCGCCGCGCTGCTGCGTATCGGCCACCACTATCTCGCCAACGCCGGCCGGGCCGAGGAGATCATCGAGCCCGGACGGCCCTCGCTGGAGCGGGAGTTCGAGCCGGAAGCCGTGGTGCAGGAGGACTTCGGTCCTGTCGGTGGGCAGCGTGAGGCCGAGGCCGCGCTGGACTGGCTGGAGCGGGAGCTGCCCAACCTGATGGCGGTGGTCCGCCTCGCCCGTCCCATGGGCGCCCCCGCGCTCGCCTGGCGGCTCACCGACGCGATGTGGCCGCTGTTCCCGCGCCGCAAGCTGTACCGGGAGTGGCACGAGGCGCACCAGGAAGGGCTGTCGGCCGCCGAGGAGGCGGGGAACGAGGAGGCCGTCTGCCGGATGCTGACCTCCGGAGCCCTGGGGAGGCTCGCCACCGGCGCCCATGCGGAGGCGCTGGCGATGTTCGAGCGGGCCGCGGCCTCCTTCCAGCGGCGCGGGGACGCTCTCGGGCACGCGCGGACGCTGAACTACCGGGGGCTGGCCCACCAGCGGCTCGGGCAGCCGGACCGCGCGGCCGAGCTGTTCGCCCGCGCGGCCGGTGAACTGCCCGCCTGCGGCGATCTCCGGGCCGGTGCGCTGGCCCGGTTCAACCTGGCCGATGTCGCCTTCTCCCAGGGGCGGTACGGGGACGCCGCCGTCGACGCCGAAGCCGCCCGCCTGACCTTGGAGGCGGCCGGCGACCCGTACAACGCGGCACGGGCCGCCGGCCTGACCGGGCGGGCCTGCATGGGGCTCGGCAGACTCGACCGGGCGGAGGCGGAGCTGTCGGCGGCGCTGTCCGCGTTGCGGGCCCAGGCCGCCGGGTTCGAGGCGGCCCGCGTGCTCGGAGGTCTGGCCCAGCTCTCCGAGCGGCGCGGGCAGCCCCATCAGGCCCGGCAGTTCTACCGGGAGGCGCTGTCCCTGTACTCCTCCGTCGGCCGGTCCCGGTCCGCCGACGCGGAGGAGGCGTCGGCCCGGCTCGCCGCCTTGGAGCCGGTCGAGTCGGAGGCCACCGCCTTGGAGCGGGCCGAGGCGGAGGCCCCCGGCCTCGCCCCCGGACCGTCCAGGGGTGCCGGGGGCGAGGCCGGGGAGTAGCCGCGTACGGTTCCGAGGACCCGTACGGCCGCCGGGTCCAGCGCGTCCGGGTCCAGGCCCGCCACCAGCCAGACGTGCGCGACCGAGGCCCAGACCGCCCAGGAGTGCGCCGGCCACGCCGGTTCCCGGACGAGCAGCCGGGCCCGGCCGCCGAGCCGCAGCCAGCAGCGGTCGTCCCGGTACACGGCCACCACCAGGGCGCCGGGGTGGCAGTCGGCGAGCCGGGCGGCGTACCGGACGGGGTCCTCGTACGGCCTGAATTCGGCCGGAGGGAGCCCTACCGAGGCCGTTCCCAGGGGGAGCTCGACGGGCTGGGGTCCCATCGGCAGTCCCGCCCGCGCGGTGCCCACCGCCACCTCCGCCACCAGCACATCCGCCAGCAGTGGCATCGGGTGCGGTGCCGAGAGGCGTACGCGCAGGTGGTCGTCGGTCACCCGCAGCCCCCGGTCCGGGTGGAGCAGGGTGGCCCCGGTGTGGCGGACGCCGCGCTGGGGGACGTCCTCGGTCAGGCGTACGGTCGGCGTGGTCATCGGGCGGGTCCCCGTTCGTCGTGGCGTACCGTCACCGGCAGCGGCGCGTGGTCCGTGCGCGGCCTCACGGCGGGGGCGCGCAGGCGGAGCTTGCGGTAGATCAGGGCGCGCATCCTGGGGGCGAACCGCCCCGGCTCCGAGGTGATCCGGGCCGCCACCTGCTCGTACCGCTCCGTGCGATAGGCCGCGGCGGCGCGGGTGAGCTGGCGGTCCAGGGGGCGGTCGGGGTGCAGGTGCGGGGCGATGGAGGCCAGTTCGGCGGCGGGTGAGCCGGGGTCCAGGCCGGCTTCCGGGACGGCGCCCATGAGGACCGGGACGCCGGTCATCGCGCCGTAGAGCGAGACGGATCCGTGGTCCCCCACGATGTGGTCGGCGGCGACCAGGGCCCCGACCCAGTCGGCGTACTGGCTTACCACCAGGAGACCGGCGCGCCCGAGGCCGGCGAGCCAGCTGCGGATCTGCCATTCGCCGTGGGCGTTCCAGACGTGCGGGTGGAGCAGGAGCGCGACCCGGTACTCCTCCCGGGGCAGCTCGTCGACCAGCCGTTCCAGCAGCTCCCACCGCTGGCCGAGGAGGGAGCCCGGGCCCCAGGTGGAGCAGGCCAGGACCAGTCGCTGCCGGGCACCGACCCCCAAAGCGGCGCGGTACAGGGCCCGTTGCGGCATGCTCACCGAGATCCGGTCGAAGCAGGGGTCGCCGACCACCTCGGCGGCGGGCAGGGCCTCGGGGCATTCGCGGCCCAGGCGGGTCAGCTCCTCGTGGTGGGCGAGCACGATGGATTCGGGCACCACCCGGCCGTCCTGGATCAGCCACTGCCGGTTGAGGCCGTAGACCACGTGTCCGGCGACCCGGCGGCCGCGCTGACCGGCGGGGACCAGTTTGTTGTGCCCGGCACCGTGCGGCAGCACGATCACCGGGGCGTGCAGCTCCTGCAGCCCTCCGTGGGCCGCCGCCAGCGCCAGGTCGAAGGGCATCTGCACCGCCTGGTGCCAGGGCAGGACGAGACCGCCCAGCCGCTGGAGGAAGTGGTCGACCCCGTGGCTGAACACGTCGGGGGCCTGGGTGAAGAACACCTGCACGCGGGCGTCGCCCTCCAGCAGCCGTACGGCTTCGAGCAGCCGCTGCCCCGCGGTGACGGTGTGCACCACGGCGAGGACCTTCCTGCGGGTCCGCCGGGTGGCCCAGCGGTCGACGTCCAGTCTCACCGGTACAAGGGGCCGGTGTGTTTCCGGCATGGTCAGGCTCATCGGATCAGTCCCCGTTTCCCTCGCCGCGGACTGGCAGGCCCGCGGGGGCCGCGGCTCATCGCGGCCCGGGGCGCATCTGCCCACCGACGTGGACGGGCGGCTTGCAGGAATCCTGCGTTCCGACTGCGGCGGGAAACGCGCCGCTCCATGCGCCCCGCTCACGCCCCCGTGCGCTCTGGTCCGGGTGGATGGCTCAGGGAACAGTGGACTGTTCCGCACGCACGTGCGGACGCTGCCGCGGGCGGCAGGAAGTGGCGCACCCATCGGGGGGCGATATGGACCTTCTTGCTCTGGGACCCCTGGAACTATGGCACGGGGACCAGCAGCACATGCTCGGTTCGGTGAAACAGCGCTGCGTGCTCGCGGTTCTGGTACACGCGCGCGGAGAGCCGGTCGCCGCGGACACGCTGATGGAGCGGGTCTGGGGCGACGAGCCGCCGCCCAAGGGGCCGGCCACGCTCCAGTCGTACGTCTCCAAGCTGCGCAGGTATCTGTTCGACGCCGTGGGCCCCCTCGTGCGGGTGGA
Source organism: Streptomyces griseus subsp. griseus (assembly GCF_003610995.1). NCBI lineage: Bacteria > Bacillati > Actinomycetota > Actinomycetes > Kitasatosporales > Streptomycetaceae > Streptomyces > Streptomyces griseus. Next base: position 5,215,751 of record NZ_CP032543.1, on the reverse strand, counting down.
CCTCCTCCAGCCCCGGCTGTACCGGCTGCGGATGAACGACCTCAACGACCTCGACCTGGTCCGCTTCCAGCGGTTCCGTTCCGAGGCCGCCGTGTCGGCGGAGCAGGGCCGGACGGACTGGGCGCTCGGGCTGCTGCGGACCGCCGAGAGCATGTGGCGGGGTGAGCCGCTGACGGAGAGCTCCGGTGAGTGGGCCGCCTCGGTACGGGCCCGCCTGGTCGAGGAGTACCGCCATGTGCGGGAGGAGCGCATCCGGCTGGAGCTGGAGCTCGGGCGCCATGCCGATCTCATCGGTGAGCTGCGGGAGCTGGCGGCGGAGAGCCCGCTGGCGGAAGGGGTGGTCGGCTCGCTGATGCTGGCGCTCCACCGCAGCGGAAGGCACAGCGAGGCGCTGGAGCTCTACCGCACGACGCACACCCGGCTGCGCGAGGGGCTGGGCATGGAGCCGGGCCCCGACCTGCGGGCGCTGCACCAGCGGATCCTGGAACAGGACCGGGGTCTGGCCCAGCCGCGGACCTCCGCCGTGACCGTCACGCCCGGTAACGCGCCGAAGCCCCCCGCCCCGGCGCCCGCTCCCCCGGCGCACCCCCCGTCCACCGGCTCCGGCCGCAACAACCTCCCCCGCGACAGCAGGGACTTCACCGGCCGTACGCGGGAGCTGAGGCTGCTGCGCGACGGGCTCGCCGGTGACGGGTACGCGCTGCCGCTCGCCGTGCTCCACGGGATGCCCGGCATCGGCAAGACCGCGCTGGCGGTGCATGCCGCGCACCGGCTGGCCGACGCGTATCCGGGCGGTCAGCTGTACGTCGATCTGCACGGGTTCAGCGGGCGGCGGCCCTTCGACCCGGCCGAGGCCCTGGCCCTCCTGCTGCACGCGGCCGGAGCCGGCGGGCGGTTGCCGGAGACCCTCGACGGGCGGGCCGCCAAGTGGCGGGAGTGGACCGCGCGCCACCGGGTGCTGGTGGTCCTCGACAACGCACGGGACGCCGCCCAGGTCCGCCCGCTGCTGCCCGGCTCGGCCGGGTGCCTGGCCATCGTGACGAGCCGCAACCGGCTCTCCGGGCTGGACGGGGCCACCTCCCTGCTCGTGGACGCACTGCCCGCCCAGGAGGCGGCGGCCCTGTTCACCCGGATCGCGGGCACCGCCCGCACCTCCCGTGATCCGGAGGCGCTGACGCTGCTGGTGGACGCCTGCGGCCGCCATCCGCTGGCCACGACGCTGCTCGCGGGCCGCTTCCGGCACCGGCAGATCTGGGACCTGCGCCACCTCCTGGAGCGGCTGGCGCAGTCGGGCGACCCGTTGGGCGAGCTCGACGAGGAGGTGTTCGTCTCGGCGTTCCGGTTCTCCTACGCCGAGCTGGCTCCGGGGACACGCCGGCTGCTGCGCCTGCTCGCGCTGCACCCGGGCCCCGACGTCACGGCGGTGGCCGCGGCCGCCCTCTCCGGCACGGGGACCGGCCCGGGCGGCGCGGAGGGCGTGCGGCGCAGCATCGAGGAGCTGCTGGACTGCCATCTGCTGGCGGAGCCGGTGCTCGGCCGCTACCAACTCCACGACCTCACACGGGCGTTCGCGCTGCGCATGTGCACCGCCGAGGAGCCGGGGAGCGCACGCGCGGAGGCTGTCGGCAGGCTCCTCGGGCACTACGTCACCTCCGCGCACCGGGCCCACCGCCTCACCCATCCGCGCCGCAGATCCCTGGATCCCGGACAACTCTCCCCTTACGCACCCGAGTTCGGGGATGAGCAGGAGGCGGCGGCCTGGCTGGAAGCCGAGCGGGCCAACCTGCTGGCAGCCGCGCGCACGGCGGCCGCGGACGACCCGGACCACGCGGCACTCTTCCCGCACGCCCTCGCCCCTTCGCTCCGGATCTGGGGCAGTTGGGCGGTCACCAACGAGCTGTACGGCGCGGCCGTGGCGGCGCTGCGCTCACGGGGCGACCCGGTGCTGCTGGCGCAGACCCTGGTGGAGGCGGCGGGAGCGCTGGCCCAGACGGGGCACGGGGAGGCGCTGAGCTGTGCGGGCGAGGCGCTGACCCTCTTCCAGGACCTGGACGATCCGGCCGGGTGCGCCGACGCCTCGTTGCAGGCGAGCCGCGCCCACCTGGCCGCCGGCCACACCGGCCCGTCGCTGCGCATGGTGGCGCGGGCCCTGGCCCTCTACCGGCACCTGGGCGATCTGCACGGCGAGGCGGAGTGCCTCAACGTGGAGGGGGCGGCCCTCCACCACGAGGGCCGGTACGACGAGGCGCTCGGCCGGGCGCGCCTCACCCTCCATATGTACGAGGGGACGGGGGATCTGCTGGGGCAGATCCGCGCACTCAACAACATCGGCGAGATCCATCGCCTCCAGGGGCGCATGGAGCACGCCCACGACCACTTCGAGCGGTCGCGGGTGCTGGCCCAACTGCACAGCGGAGCACAGGAGCTGGCGATTCTGGATATGAACCTCGGGGCGGTGCACCAGGCCATGGGCGACACGCCGCGGGCGCTGGCCGGCTTCCGGCGGGCGCTGGAGAGCCACCGCGGCCGGGGCGACGCGCTGGGTGAGGCGAACGCGCTGATCAGCATGGGGTCGGCGTACGCCGAGAGCGGTGACGGCGGTGAGGCGCTGCTCCACTTCACCCTGGCGGAGGAGGTCGCCCGGAGCATCGACAGCGCCTATGAACGCACCCGGGCCCTGCTCGGCCTGGCCGACGTCCACGATGCGGCGGACCGCCGGGAGGTGGCGTTCGAGGCCTACGGCCAGGCACTCGACCTGGCCGAACGCACCGGCTCCCGGCCCGCCGCCGCCCGCGCGCTGGCGGGGCTCACGCGCACGGCGCTGGGCCTGGGGCGGGACGGACCGGCCCGGGGGTACGGCAGGAGGGCGATGGAGCTGTACCGGAGCCTGGGCTCCGAGGCGGAGGCGGAGAGCTTGCGGCGTCTGTTGCTGGGGGGAACGAGAAGGACCGGCTCCTGAGCCTTACCCGGGTGCCGGTCCGTTCGGCCGTGGTGCGGGTCAACCGCCGACGACGCGGTCCGCCGGGCCGGGCGGCTTCACCACATCCACTGAAGGAGCTTGTAGAACATGCGCCTGACAACTTCCTTCGCTCAGGGCCGAGTTGGCCACCATCCGGGTGTCGATCATCTGACAACGGGATCATGGCACACCTCACAGTCGCACAAGAACCAAACAAGGGCCACCCGTTCGAGTGATCCAATTGCGGCCCCAGCAGAATGCCCGTGCGCCGACGCGTGAACCGAGGCAACCCCGGGCCGGTCTCCGGCGACTCGGCGGTGGGGGCCGTTGTGGAGTCGGATGACCGGTACAGGATGGCGGTACCGGGCGCGGGCAGCCCTGGGTTCGGGGCGGGGGTGCCGCCCTGCCATGCGCCGACCGCCGGGCCGCCGCCCGGTGCGGGGCTGCGGGCCGTCGGGGCCGGGCTGCTCAATCCGACCGGGCTCGGGCTCGGTTACGCCCTGTCGGGGCGGTGGGGGCGGGCCGTCGGGTGCTGGGTGGCCACCGGGGTGCTGCTGTTCGCGGCGCTGCCCGCCGATCCGGACGGGGTGGCTGCGGGGTCTCCCGGCTGGGCGGGGGCTCGGCGGAGTTCGGTGAGCTGTTGTATGCGTTCCCCCGGTCCGCGTCCGCGCGGCAGGTGAGGCCGGCGATCGACGGGCGGATCGCGGAGGTGAAGGGCGCCGACCCGTGTGCGGCCACCTTGGCGTTGCGCGGCCCGCGCTCCCCCGTCAGCCCTTCTCGCGCGGGTTCTTCTCGATGACCTTGCCGTCCAGTTCGGCGGTGAGGAAGGCGCCGCCGTACTTGTCGGAGACGTAGACGCGCAGCACCGGGCGGTCGCCGTGGAAGGGCGACGACGGGTCCACGATCACGTAACTGCTTTCGGGCTCGGGGATGTTGAGGGTCTTCCTGGCCGTCCGCAGCAGGGCGGGCAGGGCGTCCCAGTTCACCGAATCCAGGTCGACCGGCTTGTCCCCGGACATGAGCGTGCCGCCCATGTCGTTGTTCTTCGCCTGGCCGTCCCGATAGGTGAAGCGGTCGTAGAGGCGGGAGTTGGACTTCAACGGCGCCTGCGCCGAGGCGTGCTTGTCGTAGAGGGTGAAGTCGGTGACCTTCGTCCCGCCCATCAGCGGCTTCAGCGCGGCGATGGCCTGCCGCGCCCCGTCCGGGGTGAGCAGGTCGGTGGGGGCCTCCGCCCCGGGCTCGTCGCCGTCGACGACCGGTTGGCCCCCCGGGGTGGGTGGCGCGGTGCTGCTGCCGTCCGGCGGGGCGCTCGTCGTGGTGCCGGGGGTGGTGCCGCCCTTCGCTCCGTCGTCCCCGCCGCCTCGGAGGAACGACGGGTCGATGACCCAGAGGACACCGACCAGCACCGCCGCCGCGACGATGGCCGAGACCGTGCCGATGACCCCGGTCCGGCGCTGGAGGCGGTGTCTGCGCTCCTCGTCGCCGTTGCCCGCGGGTGAGGTGGTCGGGACCGTGGCCGGGGAGGCCGCCGGGCTTGCGTACGGGTTGTCCGGGTACGGGCTGCGCGGTGCGTCCACCGGGGTCGGGAACGCCTGCGGGCGGCCGAAACCCGTCGGAGGGTGGGGCGTCCGCGCGGGGGACGACGGCGGTGATCCGTAGGCGCTTCTGGGGTCGGGGGTGGGCGGTACGGGGGTGGCCGGCCGCGTCGCCGCCTCCGCCAGCATCCGGTCCAGGGTCTCCGCGTCCGGGCGGGCCGGGATGTCGCGGGTCAGGAGCGCCTTCAGCACGGGGGTGAGCGCCCCGGCCCGTACCGGCGGGGGCACCTCCTCGTCGAGCACGGCGGCCAGGGTGGCGAGCGTGGTGGCCTTGCGCAGCGGGTGGTGGCCCTCGACGGCGACGTACAGCATCATGCCGAGCGACCAGAGGTCCGAGGACGGGTCGCCCTCGGTGCCCCGGATGCGCTCGGGGGCTATGTAGTCGGGCGAGCCGATGAGGGCTCCCGTCATCGTGAGGCTCGTCGACTCGCGGATCGCGGCGATGCCGAAGTCCGTGAGGACCGGGCGGCCGTCGGTGCGCAGCAGCACGTTGGCCGGTTTCACGTCGCGGTGCTGGATGCCGGAGGCGTGGGCGGCGTTCAGGGCGGAGAGGATGCCGCGCCCCAGTCCGGCGGCCTCGGCGGGGTCCATGGGCCCTTCGGCCAGCCGGTCGTGGAGGGAGGAGCCGGCCACCAGCTCCATCACGATCCAGGGGTAGCCGTCCTCGCCGGGGTCGACGATGTGGTGGACGGTGACCACGTTGGGGTGGTCGAGGCGGGCCAGGGCGCGGGCCTCGCGCAGGACCCGGGCGCGCAGGGTGCGGGCGCCCTCCGGGTCGTACTCCGCGAGTGCCGGGTCCGGGGGCCGGACCTCCTTGAGGGCGACGTCGCGGTGGAGCGCTTCGTCGTGGGCCCGCCACACCATGCCCATGCCACCGCTGCCGAGCCGCTCCACCAGTGTGAAGCGGCCGTCGATCACCCGTCCCGAGGGGGCCTCTGCGCTCATGCGCCGTAGCGTACGGGTGCCGTACGACAGGAGGCAGCCAGGGCCGGGGATCGGGACGCGGACCGGGAGGCGGCCGGTCAGGCCGAGGCGCGCTTGCGGGGTGCGGCCGTCTTCTTCTTCGTGGTGCTCCGGGAGCCGGACGACGTCTGCTTCTTCGCCGAGGACGACGACTCCTTGGTGGCGGAAGCCGGCTCGGACGCCGTCTTCTTCCGCTTCGTCCTGCTCGCCGGGGAAGCCGCGGACTTCTTCGCCGAGGAGGCCGTCGGCTTCTTCCCGCCTGTGGAGCTGGGTGTGGACTTCCGCGCCGTGGACTTCGGTTGTGCCGTCTTCTTCGCCGTCCTCCCAGGCGGCGTCTTCTTGATGGGGTGGACGTCCGCCATGTCCCCCTCGGCCGCGGACTCCCCGTCCGCCTCCCCCTCGCCTCGGGACTTCTTCGCCGCGCGGACACTGCTCTCCAGGGCCGCGATCAGATCGATGACCTTGCCCCCGCCGCCCTCCTTCGACTCCGAGGGCTCCACCGCCTCGCCGGACGCCTTCGCCGCGATGAGCTCCTCCACCGCCTCCCGATAGTCGTCGTGGAGGCTCTCCATGTCGACCTCGCCGAGGGTGTCCATCAGGGCGTCCGCCAGGTCGAGTTCGGCATCGCGGACCGTGACGTCGCTGTCGGGGGCGACGCCCTCGGGGGCGCGGATCTCGTCGGGCCAGAGCAGGCCGTGCATCGCGATCACGTCGTCGACGACCCGGAGCATCCCGAGCCGTTCGCGGCCGCGCAGGGCGAACTTGGCGACGGCCACCTTGTTGCTCCGCTTGAGGGCCTCGCGCAGCAGGGTGTACGGCTTGGCGGCCGGGACCCCGTTGGCGGAGAGGTAGTACGCCGCGTCCATCTGGAGCGGGTCGATCTCGTCGGCGGGCACGAAGGCGACGATCTCGATGGTCTTGGCCGTGGGCAGCGGGAGCTGGGCGAGATCCTCGTCGGTGATCGGGATCATCGTGCCGTCGGCGTCCTCGTAGGCCTTGCCGATCTCGCCGCCGGACACCTCCTCCTCGTCCAGCTCACAGACCTTGCGGTACCGGATCCGGCCACCGTCGGCGAGGTGGATCTGCCGGAAGTGGACCGAGTGGTTCTCGGTGGCGTTGACGAGCTTGATCGGGATGCTGACCAGCCCGAAGGAGATCGCGCCGTTCCAAATGGACCTCACCGTTCACCCCTTTTGACCTTTAAGGACACTTAGGAGGGTTTTCGTGTGACTCTTATCGTATGACGCCGATCACCGAGGTGGAGGGGCGGCGCCTCTCGCTCAGCAACCTCGACAAGGTGCTGTATCCGGCCACCGGGACCACCAAGGGCGAGGTGCTGCACTACTACGCGGCCACGGCGGCGGGCGCGATCCTGCCCCATCTGCGCGACCGCCCGGTCTCCTTCCTGCGCTATCCGGACGGGCCCGGGGGCCAGCTGTTCTTCACCAAGAATCCGCCGCCCGGTACGCCCGACTGGGTGCGCACCACCCCCGTGCCGCGGAGCGAGGCGCCGGGCGCCCGCCAGGTGGTGGTGCAGGACCTGCCCTCGCTGATGTGGGCGGCCAACCTGGTGGTGGAGCTCCACACCCCGCAGTGGCGGGCCGACACCCCGGAGATGGCCGACCGGATGGTCTTCGACCTGGACCCCGGCTCCCCCGCGACCGTCGTGCACTGCTGCTCGGTGGCCCTCTGGCTGCGGGAGCGGCTGGCCGCCGACGGACTGTCCGCGTACGGGAAGACGTCCGGCTCCAAGGGGCTGCATCTACTCGTCCCGGTGGAGCCGACCCCGTCCGCCGAGGTGTCGGCGTACGCGAGACAGCTCGCCGTGGAGGCGGAGAGCGCCCTGCCGGAGCTGGCCCTGCACCGGATGAAGCGCGCCCTGCGGCCGGGCAAGGTCTTCGTCGACTTCAGCCAGAACTCCGCGTCAAAGACCACCGCCACGCCCTACACCCTGCGGGCCAGGACCGGGCCCACCGTCTCCGCGCCCGTCACCTGGGAGGAGATCGAGGGGTGCCGGTCGCCGGAGGGCCTGGTGTTCCGGGCGGAGAACATGGCCGAGCGGCTGGAACGGTACGGGGACCTGCTCGGCCCCCTCCTCGACCCGGAACAGGCCCGACCGCTTCCGACGGTTTCCCCCTGATTCCTTCCGGCTGGTCCCCCTTGATTCACGGCCAACTCGCGGGTTCCGTTTCGGCCGCCCCGTCATGACAGGGTCATGACCTGGTTACGGCATGAGGAAAGGCCACAAGTGGCGGGTGGATTGTCGGAGCCGTGGTGCACACTCTGCGCAGGCGCTTTCTTCCGGGACGCGCCGCGGGCGTGGGGAACAGGCGTGCCGGAGGCGGGTGGAGGTTCCGGGCGCCGCCGTGACGTGGGGAGGGGATGGCGTGTTCTCGGGGATCGATGAGGTCGACTGGGCTTCGATGGAGCATGCCTACGGGCCCGCCGACGACGTGCCGGTGCTCCTCCGGGGGCTCGCCTCCGCCGATCCGGCGGAGCGGGAGAGCGCACTCGACGGCATGTACGGAGCCGTGCACCACCAGGGGGACGTCTACGCCTGCACCCTGGCGTGCATCCCCTTCCTCTTCGAGCTGGCCGTGGACCCGGACGTGCAGGACCGGGGCAGCGTGGTCGAACTGCTCACCAGCATCGGCGGCTTCGATCTGGACGAGGACGACGAGGACGAGATCGACGAGGACGAGATCGAGGGCGCCGCGAACTACGCGATGGCGGCCGCCGCGGTCACGGCCGGGGCCGGGGTGTTCTTCGAGCTGATCGCCGACGAGGACCCCGGGGTGCGGCTGGCGGCCCCGCTGGCGCTCGCCACGCTCCACCGGCACCCCGTGCGAGTCCTGGAGCTGCTGCGGGAGCGGCTGCCGGTGGAGCCCGACGAGGAGGTGCGGCTCGCTCTCGTGGAGGCGGCCGGGCGGGTCGCCCTGCGCCACCGTCCGCTGGCGGGGCGGGTGGCCCAGTGGCTGGGCCTGCTGGTGGACCGGGAGGACGCGCCGGGGCTGCGGCTCGCCGCCCTGGCCCAGCTGGCGCGCTGTTCGCCCGACGCGCTGCCCCGCGATGTGGTGCCGGTCGTGTCGGAGCTGCTGCGCGAGCTGCGTTCGGCGCCGGGCGGGGCATCGGAGCACGACCCGGTCGGGGAGCCGGAGGCCGACGCCGAGGCGGAGCCGGAGTGCGACCCGGTCGGCTGTGCGGACGTGCACCGGCCCGACCAGGGCGCGGCACCGACCCTGGTGGGCCAGCTACGCGCCCTGTCCGCCCAGGAGAACGCCGGACGCGGCACCCCCTGGGCCGCCGATCTGCTGCGCACCCTGCACGTCGGCCTGGACGACCGCGTCGGAGACCGCACGGCTCTCCTCGTCGACCAGCTCCGCAGCCCCGACCCCTGGCAGCGGATCGACGCCGTACGGATGAGCGGCGGGCTGATACGGGCGTGGCGCGGCTCGTACGAGGAGCTGGTGGCGCTCGTCGGCGACCAGCTCGCCGACCCCGAGCCCCGGCTGGCCGAGGCCGCCTCGCACGTCCTGGAGGAGCTGTTCTCGCTGGCCGCGCCGACCGCCGACGCGCTGGCGGCCCGGCTGGCGGCCGATCCCGGGGGCTGGGTGAAGGAGTGGGCCAGTGGTCCGCCGGGGCTCGGCTCCACGGTGAAGGCGCTGGCCCGGCTCGGCGACGCCCGGGCGGTGCCCGCCCTGGCTGCGGCCCTGGAGCTGCCCGAGGTGCCGCACGACGTGGGCTTCGCGGTCACCCATCTCGGGCCGGCCGCCCGCCCGCTGGCCGGTGCGCTGCGGCGCAGGCTGGCCGGGGTGGCGCTGGACGAGGGGGCGTACGACCGGGCGAGCCCGCTGCTGGCCGGGCTGACCGGGCTGCGGGCGGGCGAGGCGACGCCGGAGGTGCTGCGGGTGCTGCGCGGCGCCCCGGAGTACCGGGGCGAGTGGCTGCGTACGGCGGCGCTGCGGGCGCTCGGCTCGTTCGGGCCCGCCGCCCGGGAGGCCGTGCCGGAGCTGCGGGCGATGCTGCGTCGGCCGGGGACGGCCACCGAGGCTGCGGAGGCGCTGTGGGCGGTGGCCGGGGACCGGGAGGCGGTGCTGCCGGTGCTGGTCGGGGGGCTCGGCTCGGACCAGGTGCACGAGCGGCGGGCCGCCGCGGCGGCGCTGGGTGCGCTCGGGACGCAGGCGGCGGTGGTGGCGCCCCGGCTGCGCGGGTTGCTGGCCCATGACGAGCTGTGGCTGCGGGTGGACGCGGCGATCGCGCTCCGGGAGGTGACCGGGCGGCCGGAGGAGAGCACCGAGGTGCTGCTCGCCGCCTGGGCGAAGAACCGCCACGTCCGCGTCCGGGTGGCAGAATGCCTGGCGCGGACGGGACCGGTCGACCCGGCGTCGACGACGGCACAGGTGCTGCGCGCCGAACTCTCCTCCGTACGCCGTCACAACGCGCTGGACGGCGGGTACGGCAGCCACGACACCTACGAGGACGAGAGGCTCCTGGCGCTGTGCCGACAGGCACTCCGGGGGACGGGGAAAGGGAGCACGGCATGATCATTTTCGGTACCAAGGGCTATCTGTACCAGCTGGCCATCCTGACGATGGTGTGCGGCTGGTGCGGCAATCCGGCGGCGCACACCCTGCGCAAGCGGGTCACGAAGTTCACCCTGTTCTTCATCCCGCTCTTCCCGTTCTCGACGAAGTACGCCACGCAGTGCACGTTCTGCGGCGGGGAACAGCAGATATCGAAGGAGCAGGCCGACCAGCTGCTCGCCCAGCACGGGGCGGGCCCGGACGGCGGCCACGGGCAGGCCCCGCACCAGCCGGGCTTCCAGCAGCCGGGACAGAGCCCGTTCCAGCGCTGAGGCAGGAGATACCCGGCTCCGGGCCGGTCAAGCGGGTAGCGGCCCCAGGGCCCGTGAAGCGGGTAAGCGACCCCAGGGCCCGTAAAGGTACGAATTGGGCATTGCGTACGGACACGTCCTAGGGTGTAGGCCCCCTGTCCTCCAAGAGAAGGGCCAGTCGTGCGCCCGGTCCGCGTCCCCGCCGTCGCGTCCACCGTGGCCGTGCTCGCCCTGGTCTCCGGCTGCGGTGCGGCCGGCGGGCTGGAGAGCGCCGGCGAGGCCCCCTCGGCGGTGGAGCCCGCCCGCCTCTGGCCCCGTCTGCCGCCCGCGTCGGCCGCCCCGTACGACTACGGGGAGGGCGAGACGGCCCGGATTCCCGGGATCGATGTGCCCGGCGGCGATGTGCACCGGCTGGACCCGGTCGCGGTGGTGCAGGCCGGGCTGAAGGCCAGGACGGACCGGGACAGCGGGCTGGACGAGCTGCCCGACGCGACGGTCCGGGCGATCCGCGCCTGCCGGACGGCACCGGACGACTGCCCGGTCCTGGCCCCGTACCACTTCGATCTGACCGGCGACGGCAGGGACGAACTGGTGCTCGGCATCCGCATGCCCAAGCGCCAGCTCGCCGTGAGCGCGTACCGGGCCGACCAGGGCGACCGGGGCGGGCTGACCCGGATCATGTCCACCTCGGACGCCGTGATCAGCGTGGAGCTGGCGGGCCGGGACCTGATCCTGCGGGCCCCTTCGGCGATCTCCGGGTACGAGTACCGGACCGCGTGGTCCTGGGACGAGCGGCAGCAGGCGATGCTGGCCACCCGGGACGAGATCCTGCGCGCCCCGGAGCGGCGCAAGGGAACGGACCGCGACCGGACCGCGGGCCCGTCGGCCTCGTCGTCGACCTCCCCCTCGGACCCGTCGTCGACCTCCCCCTCGGACCCCCCGGCGGCCGGCCGATGAAGCGGCGCCGGTTCCGTGCCCCCGCCTGGACCGCGACCCTCACCTGGAAGTCCGCGGTCTTCCTGACCGTCATGTGCTGCACCCTCGCCGCCCTGCTCGGCGTCCTCGTGCACACCGCCGTCACCCGGCAGACCGTCTCCCACGCCCGCGAGAAGGCGCTGGACCGGCTGGAGGCCGTCACCGACGCGTACGAGGCCGGGGAGCCGCTGCCCAGGGGCTCCGGCATCGACCCGCCGGGGCTGCCCGCCTCGCTGCGCGCCCTGGCGGCGGGCGGCGAGCGCGGCACGGTGGTCGCGAACGGCCCGCACCGGCCGGGCGATCCGGACGGGCGCGGCGGCCCCGCGATGTGGGCGGCGGGCCCGGCGGACGGGCGGGCGCTGGCCACCTGGACGGACTACGGCCACAGCGCCAACACCATCGCGGGCCTGGACCGGGCGATCATCGGCTCCTCACTGCTGGCCATCGCCGCGACGCTCGTCGTCGGCCTCTTCGCCGTCGGCCGGGTGACCCGCAGGCTGCACCAGACGGCCCGGGTGGCGCGCCGGATCAGCGCGGGCGACCTCGACGCCCGGGTCGGCGACCCCCGTACGAAGCGCCCCGCGCGTGGCCAGGACGAGGTGGCGATCGTCTCGGGCGCCCTGGACACCATGGCCTCCAGCCTCCAGCGCAAGCTCCAGACGGAGCAGCGGTTCACCGCCGATGTGGCGCACGAGCTGCGCACCCCGCTCACCGGCCTCTCGGCCGCCGCCGAACTGCTGCCGCCGGGCCGTCCGGCGGAGCTGGTGCGGGACCGGGTGCGGGCGATGCGCGCGCTGACCGAGGACCTGCTGGAGATCTCGCGGCTGGACGCCCGCACCGAAGAGGTCGACCTGGCCGTGCACGACCTCGCCCCGGTGGTGGAGCGGGTGGTGCGGGCCTCCGGCACGGAGACCGAGGTGCGGGTGACGGATCCGGCGCCGGTGGAGACGGACCGGCGGCGGCTGGAGCGGGTGCTCGGCAATCTGGTGGCCAACGCCCACCGGCACGGCGCCGGGCCGGTGGTCCTGGAGGTGGCGGGCGCGGTGGTCTCCGTACGCGACCATGGCGCGGGCTTTCCGGCGTACCTCCTGGAGTGCGGTCCGCAGCGGTTCCGCACGGACGGCGCAGGCAAGGGCCACGGACTCGGGCTGACCATCGCGGTGGGCCAGGCGGCGGCGATCGGAGCGCGGCTGGAGTTCCTGAATCCCCCGGACGGCGGGGCGCAGGCCCGGCTGACGCTGCCGGAGTACGTACGCCTCGACGACGGGGATGACGCCGGGAACACGGGCGACGGGGACGCGGGGACCACCCGACCGGGCTGATGTCACGCACAGTGCGCGTTGCGGACTCTCCGTGCCCAACCTAGCGTGACGAGGGCGAGATCATCTCGCCCCCACGGTCCCCCCTTCCTTTTCCTGGAGGCAGCATGTCCCCCCTGTCCCGCCCGTCGCGGTCCCGCCGGATCGGTCTCTGCGTCGCCACCGGCGCCCTCGTGGCGGTCACGGCCGCCGCTCCCGCTCTGGCGGCGGACCCCCACCCCGTCGACCACCGGGACCAGCCCGCCACCTCGGCCCCGGCCTCCGACGAGCTCTCCGCCTCGGCCCTCCAGCGCGAGCACGAGGCCCGCCAGGAGGCGCAGGCGCAGAACCAGGCCCAGCCCCAGTCGCCCAAGCGGACCTACAAGGGCCGGGTCATCGCCAGCCCGAACCTGCTGCTCCGCGACCGGCCGACCCGCAGCAGCCGGGTCGTGGGCTCGGTGAAGTACGGCACGGTGGTCGACATCTTCTGCAAGACCACGGGCGACAACGTCGACGGCAACAACCGCTGGTACCTGCTGACCGACGGCACGTGGGCGTGGGGCTCGGCCCGCTACATCGAGAACATCGGCGCGGCGCCGCGCTTCTGCTGACGGCCCCGCCCAGCAGGCCCTGTCCGCCCGGGGAGCCGGTGGCTCCCCGGGCGGACGCGCGCCACGGCAGGGGCTGCGGGCACGGTGACATGGCGGCGGGCACTATGACATAAGGGAAATACGCCGCACCTCTTGCTACGTTGCGGTCCATGACCGCAACGACGGCGGACGCTCCCCCGCCCGAGCTCCGCCTGCCCAGACGGCGTGGGGTCGAGCTCTCGCTCCTCATCGGGGCCGTCCTCATCTCCGTCTACGGTTACGCGGCCGTCGGCCTCGCCCACGACGGGGCGGTGCCCCCCGATGTCGCCGGTTACGGCGCCGGGCTGGGCACGCTCGCCCTGCTGGCCCATGTCGCGGTCCGCTTCCGGGCCCCGTACGCCGATCCGCTGCTGCTGCCGATCGCCGTCCTGCTCAACGGGCTCGGCCTCGTGCTGATCTACCGCCTCGACCTGGAGACCCCGCGCGACCAGGCCGCCCCCACCCAGCTGATCTGGTCGACGCTCGGGGTGGCGCTGTTCACCGTCGTCGTGGTGCTGCTGCGCGACCACCGGGTGCTCCAGCGCTACGCGTACCTCTCGGTCGCCACCGCGCTCGTCCTGATGATCGTGCCGATCTTCTTCCCGGCGGTGAACGGGGCGAAGATCTGGATCCGGATCGGCGGACTCTCCTTCCAGCCGGGCGAGTTCGCCAAGATCCTGCTCGCGGTCTTCTTCGCCGCCTATCTCGCCGCCAACCGCAACGCGCTCGCGTACACCGGCCGCACGTTCTGGAAGCTGCAACTGCCCACCGGCCGGGTGCTCGGCCCCCTCGTGGCGATCTGGCTGCTCAGCGTGGGGGTGCTGGTGCTGGAGCGGGACCTCGGCACCTCGCTGCTCTTCTTCGGGATCTTCGTGATCATGCTGTACGTGGCGACCGGCCGGACCGGCTGGATCGCCGTCGGGCTGCTGCTGGCCGCCGTCGGGGCGTTCGTCGTCGGGTCGTTCGAGCCGCATGTGCACAGCCGGGTACAGGACTGGCTGGCCCCGTTCGCCTCGATCGACGCCGGGCGGGGCCCTGGCCAACTCGCCCAGTCGCTCTTCGCGTTCGCGGCGGGCGGCATGCTCGGGACCGGGCTCGGGGCGGGCCACTCCATCCTCATCGGCTTCGCCGCCAAGTCCGACTTCATCCTGGCCACGGCGGGCGAGGAGCTGGGGCTGAGCGGTCTGACCGCCATCTTCCTGCTGTACGCGCTACTGGTGGCGCGCGGCTACCGGGCCGGGCTCGCCCTGCGCGACCCGTTCGGCCGGCTGCTGGCGATCGGCCTCTCCTCGATCCTGGCGCTCCAGGTCTTCGTGATCGCGGGCGGGGTGATGGGGCTGATCCCGCTGACCGGGATGGCGATGCCGTTCCTGGCGCAGGGCGGCTCGTCCGTCGTCACCAACTGGATCATCGTGGCCCTGCTGATCCGGCTCAGCCACGTCTCGCGCAGACCGGAGCCCGGGCATGTGGAGACCGGGGTCATCGCGAGCGCCGCGGACCCCGGGGGGCCCGTGGGGTCCGTGAAGCCCGCCGGCCCCCTGGAGGAGGACCGGTGATCCGCTACATCCGGCGGGCCGCCGCCTTCTGTCTGCTGCTGCTCGTGGCGCTGCTCGTCAACGCGGCCCGCGTCCAGCTCTTCGAGGCCGACGAGCTGGACGGCAACCCGGCCAACCGGCGTACCACCATCGCCCGTTACGACCAGCCGCGCGGCAACATCCTGGTCGGTGACCGGGCCGTGACCGGCAGCAAGGAGACCGGCGAGCAGCTCAGCTTCGAGCGCACCTATCTGCACGGCCCGCTGTACGCGCCGGTGACCGGGTACGCCTCGCAGACGTACGGCACCACGCTGCTGGAGAACGCCGAGGACGGCGTCCTGTCGGGGACGGACTCGCTGCTGGCCCCTCTCCCCTTCTGGAACGAGTTCACCCGGGGCCGGCAGCCGGGCGGCAACGTCGTCACGACGGTCAAGGAGTCGATGCAGCGCGCCGCGTACGCCGGGCTGAGCGGGCGGCGGGGGGCGGTCGCCGCCCTGGAGCCGTCGACGGGAAAGATCCTGGCGCTGGTCTCGACCCCCTCGTACGACCCCGAACGGCTCTCCGGCACCGGTCCGGCGGTCACCGACGCGTGGACCCGGCTCAACGCGGCCAAGAGCCTGCCGATGCTCAACCGGGCCATCCGGCAGACCTATCCGCCGGGCTCCACCTTCAAGATCGTGACGGCGGCGGCAGCGCTGGACGCCCGGGTGGTGAAGGACCCGGACGCGGCCACGGACACCCCGTCGCCGTATGTGCTGCCGAACACGCGGACCGTTCTGCCCAACGAGGCGCGCGGCTGCGAGAAGGCCTCGCTGGCCGACGCGATCCGGGTCTCCTGCAACACGGTGATGGCCCATCTGGGAGTGCGGGTGGGGCTGGCAGGGATGGTGGAGGCGGCCGGGCACTTCGGCTTCAACGAGACCGGGCTGCGCATCCCCTCCGGGGTGGCGCGGAGCAACTTCGACACCGACATGAGCGAGGACCAGCTCGCGCTCTCCTCGATCGGCCAGTTCAACACGACCGCGACCCCGCTCCAGATGGCGATGGTGGCGGCGGCGGTGGCCAACGGCGGCGACCTGCGCCACCCGTATCTGGTGGACCGGTTGACCGCCGCCGACGGGGACACGGTCCAGCAGGAGGGGCCGCGCTCCTACCAGCGTGCGATGAGCCCTTCCACGGCGGTGCAGCTCCAGCGGATGATGGTCGACGTGGTGGAGAACGGCACCGGGTCGAACGCGGCGATCGACGGGGTGACGGTCGGCGGCAAGACCGGCACCGCGCAGCACGGCGTGGACAACTCCGGTCTCCCGTACGCCTGGTTCATCTCCTGGGCCCAGGCTCCGGACTCCGGCCGCCCGGCCGTCGCGGTGGCCGTGGTGGTGGAGGACGCGGCGGCGGACCGGGCGGACATCAGCGGCGGTGGCAGCGCGGCCCCGATCGCCCGGGCGGTGATGGAGGCGGCGCTGGAGGGGTGAGGGGCCGGGCGCGTGGTGGTTCGAGGGAGAGTGGGCCCATGACGAGGTCACCGTCCACCGTGGCGCGGGCCCTGGAGCGGATCGCCCGACTGGACCCGGCGCTCAACGCGTTCACCGAGGTCTGGCCCGATGAGGCCCTCGCCCGTGAGCGGGTGGCGCTCGAACTCCCCCTGCGCGGGCTGCCGTTCGCCGTGAAGGGACCTTCCGGCATCCGCTCGTACGCGGCCCGCCGGCTGATCGCGGCGGGCGGGGTCCCGGTCGGCGCCACCTCGGTGCCCGGGCCCGGCACCTACTGGCAGACCTGGGGCCAGGGCGCCCACGGCCGTACGGTCAACCCGTGGCGGGCGGACCGTACGCCCGGCGGTTCCTCGGCGGGCTCGGCGGTCGCGGTGGCGGCGGGGATGGTGGAGCTGGCGACGGGCAGCGACGGGGCCGGGTCGGTCCGCATCCCGGCCGCGTGGTGCGGGGTGTTCGGGCTGAGGACGACGAACGGGCTGCTTCCGTCCCCGGACCGCTCGGGGCTGGCGTCAGCGGGGGTGCTGGCCCGGTCGGCGGCGGCCGCGGAGCGGTACGTACGCCATGTGCTGCCCGGATACGAGGAGCCCGCCGCCCCTTCCCTGCCCCTGGCTGCCGTGTACAGCGAGAACCTGGGGTTCGCGGACGTGGACCCGGAGGTGGCGGCCGTCGTCCGGGGTGCGGTGGACCGGCTGGTCGCGGCGGGGACCGTACGCCTGCTGGACGCCGCGTGTGTGCTCCTCGATCCGGCGGGGGCCTGGCAGGCGGTACGGGGCGGGTCGCCCGGGGACCCGGGAGCGGTGGCGGTCCGGCGGGCGAACGACGAGCGGCTGGATCACCTCTTCGCCGCCGCGCCCCTGCTGCTGACCCCGGTCACCCCGAACCGGCCGCACGGGCACGAGGGCCCGGGCGACGTCTACTCC
Organism: Streptomyces griseus subsp. griseus; assembly: GCF_003610995.1. Classification (NCBI taxonomy): domain Bacteria; kingdom Bacillati; phylum Actinomycetota; class Actinomycetes; order Kitasatosporales; family Streptomycetaceae; genus Streptomyces; species Streptomyces griseus. Next base: position 5,198,550 of record NZ_CP032543.1, on the reverse strand, counting down.
ACCGCCCTGACCTGGGCGTTCAATCTGAGTGGCCACCCGGCGGCGAGCCTGCCCGCCGGGTTCACCGGGGACGGCTGCCCGGTGGGGCTCCACCTGGTCGCGGCGCGCGGGGCGGACGTCTCGCTGCTCGGAATGGCCCGCGCGGTGGAGAACTCCCTACCTACCGTCCGGCCATGACGTCCATCGGGGTCCAGACGGACGACGCAGGACACGCGTTGGCGCAGGTGAACATCGCCCGGCTCAGATTCCCGCTGGATTCACCGGAGTTGAGGGACTTCGTCGACGGACTGGACTCGGTGAACGCGGTCGCGGACGCGGAGGAGCGGCTGCTGCACCTGCGTGAACACGGCCCGGCGGAACGGGCGTTCACCTCGCGCACCCGCTTCCCGGCGCCGGCTGGGGTGCGGTGACCCGTGGGTGCGTGTTGGGGGCGGGTGGCCTGGGTCGCGGCCGGTGGGCTGTGCGCCGGCCCGCGGGGTCTCGCGGGCGGGCGGGCTGTGTACCGGCCTACGCGCGACGCCCCGGGCCGACGCCGGTCAGCCGATCGGCTGGCGGATCTCCTGGCGGATCTCGGCGGTCTCGGCCGCGGCCGCCTCCAGGTCGATCGACGCGGCGTCCTTGAGGGCGGTCTCGGCGCGGATGATCCCCACGGACACCCCCGTGTTCTCGTCACCCCAGGCGCACATCGGAATGTTGGCCTTGACCCCGCTCTTGCCCGACTGGAGCACCTGGCACTCCAGCGTGATGTCGTACCCGGCGGGAGTGAACTTCTTGGGCGGTACGACGACGGTCGCACCGTCCCCGGCGGCCCCGCCGTCCATCATCTTGCCGGTCATCACCTCCGGGCTGGTGAACTTCCCGTACATCCCGGAGATGACCAGCGCCCCGCCCTTGGCCGAGCTGTACTGACCGACCACGGCCTTCGCGTCCCGGACCGTGGGGTCGTACATCTTCTCGATCTTCTTGCCCTCGGTCGAGGACAGGTCCTGGGCCAGGGTGAACTCGCCGTCCAGCAGCTTCTGTTCCAGGACGAGCTTGTACCTGGCCTCCGGGAACGCCGCGTCGGCGGTCTTCCCGACCAGCTGGGAGACCCCGAAGGCGATTCCGCCCGCCAGCGCCACCGCACCGACCACGATCCCGACGATCAGCCCGGTCCGCTTCTTCCGGGGCGGCTGCGCCCCCGGCCCCTGCGGCGGCCAGCCGCCTCCGCCCGGTATGCCGGGCTGCTGCCCCCACCCCGGCTGCGCGCCCCAGCCGCCCTGCTGGGGCGGGGCCGGAGGCTGCTGCGGGTAGCCGTAGGGCGGCTGCTGCGGCGGGACCCCGGGAGCGGCGGCGGGCGGCGGGCCGTAGGGGTTCGGCTGCGGGTGCTGGGGCGGCCCGTAGGGGCCCTGCGGCGGCTGAGGCGGGGTGGTCATGCGCTCACGGTACGACACGTTTGCGAACGGAATTTCGACGCGACGGACATCGGTACCGGGTCGGGACAATTCCCCCGGCGGCCGGGCGCCGACCGCTCCCCCTCACCCCAACGGCTCACGCCTGCGGAGCCCTTCCCCCGGCGCCCCGGCCGTCCCGGTCGCCGCCCCGACCACCCCGCCGGTGATGGCACAGGTGGTGTCCACACCACTGAACCCCTCGGCCGTCGCCCGGAGCGCCGCCGCCAGGTAGCCCGGTGGCGGGCGGCCGTCCACGGGGCGAAGGGCACGGCGCCGTCGCCGGATCTCGTTCTCCGCCTGACGGCGTTCACGGAGGAGGGGGAACCACCGCTCCCCGAACGCGTCGCCGAGCGCGAGCGCTTCGAGGCTGCGGCGGGCGGCGGTGGCTGGGGGCGGGTTGGTCGTCATACCGGCCATCGTGCCGCCGGACCCGTCGGCGTACATCGAATATCGACAGCGCGGGAAAATGGCCGATCGTGATGTGCGGGCCCGCCGGAAATCCGCCACACTTCGCCTCGGCACTTTCCCGCGTTTTCCCGGATGCTTCCCTACGGCATTCTCCGCGGGCATCGCCAGTGCCTCGTCCCGCCGCCGGTTGCGCCTTGGGCGAGCGCGTTCCGTGGACCATTTCCCCTGGTCGGCTTGTCCCCGGCCCCGTCGGCGGCGAATCCCGGTCGCGTCACCCTATTCCCCCGACATTCCCCGACTTCCCGGCGCTCGAATCGTTGCTTCCGCCCTGCGGCGATACGGTGATGAGGGGCTTCGCCCACGGAGCCCGGTTCTCAGCCTTTTACCCACAGGAGGAATGATGGCCAACCCCGAACAGGACCCGAACCAGCAGGAAGGCCCCGCGGACGGCGGAGCGGCCGGCACCCCCGGCGTCCACGACGGCGGCGCCGACGGGGGCGCGGACGGCGGAGCCGAAGGGCCCGCGGACGGCGGAGCCGCCGGCACCCCGGGCGTTCACGACGGCGGTGCGGACGGGGGCGCGGACGGCGGGGCCGAAGGTCCGGCCGACGGCGGAGCGGCCGGGACACCGGGCGTCCATGACGGAGGTGCGGACGGCGGAGCCGAGGGCCCGGCCGACGGCGGAGCTGCCGGCACCCCGGGCGTCCACGACGGCGGCGCCGACGGAGGTGCGGACGGCGGGGCGGATCAGTCCGGCAGCCGCTCTTGAGCACGTCCCGAACCACGCTCCAGGACGTCGGCGCCGCACCGGACGCCGGGGTCCTGGAGACGCGTCTGACCAGGATGGGCACGGACGTGTTCGCCCGCGACGTCTGGGCCCGGAAGCCGCTGCTCACACGTGGCGCGAGCGATTTCTCCGACCTGTTCTCGTCGGCCGCCGTTGACGAACTGATCTCGCGCCGCGGCCTGCGTACCCCCTTTCTCCGCGTCGCCAAGGACGGTGCCACCCTCCCCGCATCGGGGTTCACCTCGCCGGCCGGTGTCGGAGCGACCATCGCCGACCAACTCGACGACACGGCGCTGTGGCGTGCCTTCGCCGACGGCGCCACGCTCGTGCTCCAGGCGCTCCAGCGCACCTGGGAGCCGGTGGCGGAACTCACCGCCCGGCTGAGCGCGGAGCTGGGGCATCCGGTGCAGGCCAACGCCTATGTCACGCCGCCGCAGAACCGGGGGTTCGACGCCCACTACGACGTACACGACGTCTTCGTCCTCCAGATCGAGGGCACGAAGCGCTGGCTCGTCCACGACCCCGTACACCCCGATCCGCTGCGCGACCAGCCCTGGACGGACCGCCGGTCCGCCGTCGCCGAGGCCGCGCGGGGCGAGGCCCACCTCGACACCGTGCTGGCGCCCGGCGACGTCCTCTATCTGCCCCGGGGCTGGCTGCACGGGGCCGAGGCGCAGGGCGGGGTCTCCGTCCATGTGACGCTGGGGATCCACACCTGGACGCGGTACGCACTGGCCGAACAGCTCGCGCAGGCGGCCCTCGCCGCACTGCGCGACGACCCCCGGATGCGGAGCACCCTCCCCCTGGGCGTGGACGGCCCGACGGGCGAGATCGACCTGGTCCGCGACCACCTCCTCACCGCCGTCGCCGAGGCCGACTCCGCCCCGCTCTTCCACCGGGCCCGGCGAGGACAGGCACGCCCCGCACCGCTGGGGCCACTGGCCCAGCTCGCCGCCGTCGGCGATCTCGGCCCGGACACTCCCGTACGGCTCCGAGCGGCGCTGGAAGCACGGCTGGAGGGCCCGCGCCTGACCACCCGCGTCGGCTGGCTGGACTTCCCGGAGGCCGACCTGCCGGCCGTGTCCCGCCTGCTGGACGGCGAGAGCCGCACCGCCGGTGACCTCGGTGTCGCGCTCGCCGGGCGACTGCTGCGCGCGGGCGTGCTCGTGCCCGCCGGAGAGTGACCCGGTCGCGGTGACCACGACAGGACGGTTCTTCTGCGCGGACGCCGCCCGCGCGCGCGGCGACTCGATGGTGGGCACGGCTCCGCACGGCACCGCCTGGATCCTCATCGAGTACCGGGGCGGCTGGCCGGCCAACGGCTTCGACGGCCTCGCCCTGGAGCCCGGGACCAAGGCGCTCGTGTTCGCCGCCGCCCAGGCGGCACGGGCCCGCGTCCTGCTCGTACGGCGCCACGGCCGCCAGCATCACCAGGGCCCACCGCGCTGGGCCGTTCTGCGCTACGACGGCACCGGCGCCCACCGCCAGCGCTGGGGCACATGGGACCGCGACGAGGAGCTGACACAGATCGTCCAGGCCCTCGACACCCCCGACGCCCCCGACCTCAAAGCCCCCGCCTTCGGTACCGCCTCCCTCGATGCCCCCGAGGAGTGGGGCGGCCGGCCCGTCGTCCTCGTCTGTGCGCACGGTCTCCACGACGCCTGCTGTGCCGTACGCGGACGGCCCGTGGGGCGCGCCCTGAGCGAGCGCTGGCCGGAGCTGGTGTGGGAGTGCACGCATGTGGGCGGGGACCGGTTCGCCGCCAACGTCGTCGTCGTGCCCGACGGCGTCTACTACGGGAACCTCGATGCCGGTTCGTCCGTCGCGGTGGTCGGGGAGCACCTGGCCGGCCGTGTCCGCGCCGAGCACCTACGCGGGTACACCGATCTGTTCCCGCCGCAGCAGGCCGCCGTCGCGGCCGTGCTCGGCCGCTTCGGCCCGGCGGGCCGGCACGACTACGCGGTCGCCCGGACGCTCCGCGACGAAGACGGCTGGCAGATCCGGGTCACCGGCCGCCCGCCCGGTCCGGCCGCCGTCGACGTCGAGGTACGGGCCCGGCGTACGCCCCAGAACCGGCTGACCTGCCGGGGCCCGGCGACGAGTTCGGCCGTGGTCTACGACGCCGTCTCGATCCGGCCGGCCTGAAAGGCACCCTGGCAGCCGGTCCGACGGGCACCCTGGCGGGCAGGGGCACCTTGCAGTGGCACCCTGGCGGGGAGGGGCACCCTGCGACCGAGGCACCGGCCCGATCCGGATCGCCTCAGGCCGCCTCCCGTCCCTCGCCGATCGCCTCCGCGACCTCCGCCACCCGGGCCTCCTCCTCGGCGGCGAAGCGTTCGCGGTCCAGTTCCTCGGCTATCTCCTCGTCCTGGGACATGAGCAGGTCCAGGTTGGAATCGCCGAGTTCCAGGACGCCCATGTCGACGTACGCCTTCTGGAGCCGGGGCCCCCACAGGCCGATGTCCTTGACGCACGGGACGATCCGGCTGAACAGGAGCTTGCGGAAGAGCCGGAGGAAGTCGGAGTGTTCCGACAGCTCCTTCGCCTCCTGCTTGCCGATGCCGAAGTTCTCCAGCACCTCGACGCCGCTGAGCCGGTCGCGCATCAGGTAGCAGCCGTCGATGACGAACTCCTCGCGTTCGCGCAGCTCGGCGTCGCTCAGCTGCTTGTAGTAGTCGCGCAGCGCCATCCGCCCGAAGGCGACGTGCCGGGCCTCGTCCTGCATGACGTACGCGAGGATCTGCTTGGGCAGCGGCTTGGTGGTCGTGTCGCGGATCATCCCGAACGCGGCGAGCGCCAGGCCCTCTATGAGGACCTGCATCCCCAGGTACGGCATGTCCCAGCGGGAGTCGCGCAGGGTGTCGCCGAGCAGGCCCTGGAGGTTGTCGTTGACCGGGTAGAGCATGCCGATCTTCTCGTGCAGGAAGCGGCCGTATATCTCCGCGTGCCGGGCCTCGTCCATGGTCTGGGTGGCGGAGTAGAACTTGGCGTCCAGGTCGGGCACGGACTCCACGATCCTGGCCGCGCAGACCATCGCACCCTGCTCGCCGTGGAGGAACTGGCTGAACTGCCAGGAGGTGTAGTGCTTGCGCAGCTCGCCCCGGTCCTTGTCCGTCATCTTGGCCCAGTGCGGGGTGCCGTAGAGCGTGAGCGCCTCGTCGGGGGTGCCGAGCGGGTCGGTGGGGTCGACCTCCTGCGACCAGTCGATACGTTTGTTGCCGTCCCACTGCTTGTCCTTGCCCTTCTGGTAGAGGGCGAGGAGACGTTCACGGCCGTCGTCGTAGTCCCAGCTGAACCGGGCGGCCCCGGTGGCGGGGACCTGCCAGAGCGGTTCGGCCGGCGGGGTGGTGTAGAGGTCATGGGTGGACACGGACGGCTCCTTCGCCTCGACTGACTCGAACGGCTTGGCAGGTCCTGACAAGTTCCCTGGAACCGAAGGCAGTTGAGCGCGACCGCCCGCCGCCTCCCTTCGCAGGTTCACACGGTGGTGGACAACGGGTCAACAAGTCCGTCGTACTCCTGCCCAGGGGATTGACGGCCTTGCTGACAAGGAGTCTCATAAAGGGTGACCGCCGGTAACTTCCGTGCCCGGCAACCCCCGTGCCTGTGAGGTGCTCCCGCCATGACGCCCGTGACGACGCCAGCGACAACGCCCGCGACCGATCGCGCTGCGACCGTGCTCCGCGACGCCCTCGGCCCGCTCCGCGACCGCGAGCAGATCGCCGCGCGGCTGCTCGAATCCTCGGCCAAGCACTCCTTCGACCCGGACACCGAACTCGACTGGGACTCGGCCGTCGAGGAGGGCAAGTGGTTCTGGCCGCCGGAGCTGCTCTCGCTCTACGACACCCCGATGTGGCACCGGATGTCCGAGGAGCAGCGCCTCGACCTCTCCCGGCACGAAGGCGCCGCGCTCGCCTCGCTCGGCATCTGGTTCGAGATCATCCTGATGCAGCTGCTGGTCCGGCACGTCTACGACAAGCCCGTCACCAGCAACCACGTCCGCTACGCCCTCACCGAGATAGCCGACGAGTGCCGCCACTCGATGATGTTCGGCCGCATGATCGACTGGGGCGGCGCCCCGGCGTACGAGGTGCCGCGCGTCTACCACAACCTGGCCCGGGTCCTGAAGACCGTCTCCACCACGCCCGGTTCGTTCGCCGCGACCCTGCTCGGCGAGGAGATCCTCGACTGGATGCAGCGGCTGACCTTCCCGGACGACCGGGTGCAGACGCTGGTGCGCGGCGTGACCCGTATCCATGTCATCGAGGAGGCCCGGCACGTCCGGTACGCCCGGGAGGAGCTGCGCCGCCAGATGGTGACCGCCCCGCGCTGGGAGCGCGAACTCACCAAGGTCAGCTGCGGCGAGGCGGCCCGGGTCTTCTCCATCTGCTTCGTCAACCCGCAGGTGTACGAGAACGTCGGCCTGGACCGCCGCGAGGCCGTCGCCCAGGTGAAGGCGAGCGGCCACCGCACGGAGGTCATGCAGACCGGCTCCCGGCGGCTCACGGACTTCTTCGACGACATCGGGCTGCTGAACGGCGTCAGCCGCAGGCTGTGGCGGCGCTCAGGGCTGCTGGCCTGAGGCCGTGCGGACCGGAGGCTTTAGGCTCGATGGCATGACGTCCACCGCCGCAGCCCCGCCGCCGCCCCGCGCGTACCGCAGGCTCAGTGTCGAGGAGCGCCGCGCCCAGCTCCTGGTCGCGGCGCTCGGCCTCTTCGCCCACCGGGCCCCCGACGACGTCTCGCTGGACGAGGTGGCGGTGGCGGCCGGGGTCTCCCGGCCGCTGGTCTACCGCTACTTCCCGGGCGGGCGGCAGCAGTTGTACGAGGCCGCGCTCGGCTCCGCCGCCGACGAGCTGACGCTCTGCTTCGCCGAACCGCCGGTGGGCCCGCCCACCGAGCGGGTCGCCCGCGTCCTGGACCGCTACCTCCGCTTCGTCGACGAGCACGACACCGGCTTCAGCGCACTGCTGCGCGGCGGCAGCGTGGTGGAGACCTCCCGCACGACGAGCATCGTGGACGGCGTCCGGCGGGCGGCGGCGGAGGAGATCCTCAGCCACCTCGGCCGGATCGGCGGCGTCGCCGGTGCGCGGAGCGCCGGAGCGCCGGACACCGGACCCCAGGACACCGGACCCCAGAGCACCGGACCGCAGGACACCGGCCTTACAAGCTCCGGACCGCACGGCGCCGGACCTCACAGCGCCGGGCCTCGGAGCGCCGGACCGAGGCTGCGGATGATGGTCCGCAGCTGGATCGCGGCCGTCGAGGCGGCCTCCCTGATCTGGCTTGACGAGGGGAAGCAGCCCCCGGCCGCCGAGCTGCGCGGCTGGCTGGTCGACCACTTCATCGCCCTCCTCGCGGCGACCGCCGCCACCGACGAGGAGACCGCCTCGGTGGTAGGCGACCTGCTCGCCCTGGAGACCTCCGAGGGCCCGGCCGGACGGCTGGCGGAGCTGGTGATCCCGGTCGTCGCCGAGGCGGCGCACCTGCTGCCGCACGCCCCTGCGGCAGACTGACCGGGTGAAGAGCGAGAACACCCCTTTCCGAGGCGGTCCCCTGGACGGCCGGGTGCTGCCGGTCCTGGTCGGCCCGACCGGCCACCCGCCGAAGTGGTACGAGGTCCCCGTTCCCTCCCCCGATGGCTCTCCGCCCACCGTGTACGCGTACGAGCGGGTCCCGGCCGGCTACACCAAGCGGCTCGGGCTCCAGCGCGGCTGGGTGTACGCGTACGTCCCCGGCGGCCGTAAGCGCCCCACGCTCAAGTGGCCCTGGTCCAAGCCCTGAACGCCCGCTTCCGGAGGCGCAGGCCCTAAGATCGGCGGTCAGGTGCCGAGGGACGGGTCACTCGGGTGCCGCAGGACGGTCACAAGGGGGGTGCGCCATGGAGGCGCTGCGTAGGGAAGATCCACGCCGTTTCGGCCGCTTCACCGCACTGGCCCGCTTCCGACAAGCCGCGAGCGCCGTGCAGTTCATGGCGCGGGACACCGCCACCGGCGAGCTCGCCGTGATCACCGCCGCGCGCCCCGCGCTCGCCGCCGTCCCCGCGTTCCGGCGCCGCTTCCAGTCCGAGGCCCGCACCGCCGAACGCCTCGCGGGCGGCTGGGTGACCCCGCCCCTGGAGACCGGCGAGGCCGACGACCCCGAACTCCTGTGGACCGCGACGGAGTACGTCCCCGCCCTGCCGCTGGCCGAGGCGATCGGCATCGCCGGTCCGCTGCCGGAGCGCGCCCTGCGGATACTGGGCGCGGGCATCGCCGAGATCCTGTCCCGGGTGCACGCCGGCGGCTCCGCGCTCCAAGGGCTCGCGCCGGGCACGGTGCTGCTGGCCGGGGACGGGCCCCGGCTCACCGCGTTCGGCCCGCTGGGCGCGGCCGCTTCGGCGGAGGCGAAGCCGGGCGGGCAGCTCTCGGTCCGGCTGGGCTACCTGACGCCGGAGCAGGTCGCGGGCAGGGAGGCCGGCACGGCGTCCGACCTGTTCGTGCTGGGGCTGCTGCTGGCGTACGCGGCCACGGGGACGACCCCGTTCACGGAGGGCCCGCCGGAGGAGGCCGCCCGCCGGATCGCCGAGGCCGACCCCGAACTGGACGCCGTACCGGCGGAGTTGCGCGAGCTGATCGCGGGCTGCCTGGCGAAGGAACCGGCCGAGCGCCCGACAGCCGGCACGGTCGCCGCCGAGCTGGCCCTGGAGGGCGCGGCGGGCCTGGCCCGGGGCGGCTGGCTCCCCGAACGGCTCGCGGCGGCGGTCGCGGACCAGGAGGCGCGGGTGCGGGCGCTGGAGGTGCCGGGGGATTTCCCGGAGGAGGGGGACGCCGACGCGGTCGGGACGGCGGGTGCGAGTGCCGCTGCCGCCGGGGGCGTTGCCGCCGCCGGACCGGGCGGCGGGACGTCCGCGCCGGAGGACCGCGAGGCCACGGCCGCCGCCACCCCCGAGGACGCGCGGCCCGGCAAGAAGCCCGAGGACGCGGTGGCTGGCGGGGAGCCCGTTGACGCGGAGCCTGAGGACGCGGTGCCCGGCGGGGTCGCCGAAGCAGCGGGCGGCGTAGCGGCGGGCGGAACACCGGTGGCCGCACCGGTCGAGGCGCCGGGAGGGACACCGGCCGGCGCACCCGCAGGAGCACCGGCCGAGGCACCCGCCAAGCAGGCCCCGGCCGACCCAAGGGGCGCTGTGGCCATCACCGGCGACACCCCCGGCACCGGCGCAGGCGAGCACACGAACGACGGCATTATCAGGGCAGCCAGCCCCGCCACCACCGGCAACGCCGACGCGACCGGCCACACCCCCACCGGCGGCATCGCCGAGGACCGGGGCACCACCCGCTTCCTCAACACCGGCCCCAAGCCGCCCCAGTCCGACCGCGCCACCACCCAGCTCGCCCTCCCCCACGAACTCCCCCGGCCCGGGCACAGGCCCCGGTCCCACCCCACACCCCTGCCGCACTCCCTCCGGGCCCGGCCCGGCCGGTACCCCAGCTCCCGGCCTCCCCCGGACTTCCGGCACCGGGCCACCACCACACCCACGGCAGCCCCGCCCCCTACCCGGCAGCGGCGCTCCCGGGCTCCACGGGCCAGGGCAGCAGCGGCAACCAGGGCAACGGCAACGGCGGCTCCCCCATGGTGACGCTGCCCCTTCCTCCCACCCCCACCCCTCCGCCCGGCTCCGCCACCAGCCGCCGGACCCTGATCGCCATCGCGGCCGCGGCGGTCGGCGGGCTCGTCGTGGGCGGCGGGGCGGTCGCCGCGATCGGCGGCGGGGAGAGCGTGGCCGCCACCGACGACAAGCCCGCGCCGAAGCCGCGCCGTACGCTCCCGGGCCAGCCCCCCGAGGCGCGCTGGACCTACTCCCACCCGGCCTCCGAATCCTCCCCGCTGACCACCGCGCTCTGGCAGGACCGCCTGCTGGTGGTGACCAGCGAGAGCCAGGCGAGCGCCGTCGACCTGCGGACCGGCAGGCGGGTCTGGCAGCGCGCGGACGCCGCCAGGGGCCAGACGGCACTGGCCGCCGGCGACCTGTGCTTCGTGGCGAGCCCGACGGAGTTCCTCTGGCTCGCGCCGAAGGACGGCGCGGTCGTGCACCGCGTGCGGTACGCGGACGGCTTCACCGACCTGCCGGACCTTCAGGTCGGGCGGCTGGCGGGCCAGTCCGGGCCCGTCATCTGGTTCACCGGTTCGCACACGGTCACCGTGAAGGCCCCCAAGCCGAAGAAGGGCAAGAAGCAGGCGCCGGACAAGCGGGTCGTCCAGGCGTACTTCTTCGCGTACGACATCGTCCGCCGCGCCGAGGTCTGGCGTACGCCGGTCCCGGCGGGCCGTGCCCCCGGGACCCCCCTGTACCGGGTGGTCGCTGAGCGCTCGGCTGATCTCCTCGTGCGGCAGGACGCGGTCACCCTGACGGCGGCCGAGGTCAAGGCGGCGAAGGGGAAGGGCAGCATCCGCTCCTTCGACCAGCAGACCGGCACGTTGCGGTGGGCCAAGCAGTACGGCACGGCCGCCCCCGACGCCGCCGTCACGGGCGGCGAGGACGGCACTCTCTACGCGGCGGTCGGCGCGGATCTCCAGTCCTTCGACGCGGACACCGCCAAGCCGCTGTGGCGGGTCGCGGGCACGGCGGGCTCGGTCTTCGGCACCCCGCTCCTGGTCGGGCCGCTCCTCCACACCACCGAGCGCAGCCAGCAGGTCGGCGCGGTGGAACGGGAGAGCGGGCGCCTGCTCTGGCGGCGTTCGACGGAGGTGCCGGGCATCGGCAACGCCCCCTCCCTCACGCTGAGCGGCACCGGAAAGACGCTGCTCGCCTCCGACGCCACCCAGGTCACCGCGTTCTCGGCGGGCGACGGGGAACGACTGTGGAAGTTCCAGGACATCGGGGTGGCCGACCCGAAGGGGGCCACGGTGAGCGCCTCGTACCGGACCCTCGCCGTCGGCGGGAACGTCATCGTCCAGCGGGACAGGTCCTTCTACGCGTTCCCGGTGGCCTGAGCCGGAGCCTCCCTCGGTACGCCCACCACCGGCACCACCGGCCATCAGCACCGCCCACCGACGGCACCAGCCGTCATCGGCACCGCCCACCGTCGCTACGGCCGTCCGGGGCATCCCCGGGCGGCACGCCGTGCGGTGCTTGCATCACCTGACACCGACTGACCGGATTAATCGGATTAGCTCGCCCGCCTGCACCGGTGGACGAGCCCGAATCCCGACGGGCCTGCATCTTCCGGGCCCGGTCTCCGTCCCGGAGGTGATGTCGTGTCAGGCAGACTCCTGCGCGCGGTCTGCGCAGCCGCACTCGCCACGGCCCTCGCGGTCTCCCCCGCCACCGCCGCACCGGACGAACCGACCCCCGTACCGTCCCCGGAAGCCGGGGAGGACGCCCCGGAGGTCGACGCGGAAACCGCCCTGGCAGCGCCCGAAGCCCCCACGGCCCCCACGAACGTGGCGACCCTCCTACGCGAGCTCCAGAAGCGCTACCAGGAGGCGGAGGAGGCGAGCGAGACCTACAACGCCACCGCCGAGAAACTGAAGCAGCGGACCGCTCAGGCGAAGAAGGTCGGCGCGGAGCTGGCCAAGGCCCGGGCCGCGCTGGAGCTCAGCCGGGGGGACGCGGGACGGCTGGCCCGGGAGCAGTACCAGGGCCGCACCGACTTCTCCGCCTACCTCCAGCTGCTGCTGGCCCGGGACCCCCTGCGCGCCCTGGACCAGAGCCATGTCATCGAACGGGTGGCGGCGGGCCGCGCGGCGACGGTGGAACGCCTGACCGACGCCACCCGCCGCGCCGACGCCCTCGCGGCCGCCTCCCTCAAGGCGGTCGACCAGCAGAAGGAGCTGGCCGCGCGGCAGAAGCAGCAGCGCGACACCGTACGCGGCAAGCTGAAGCAGGTGGAGACGCTGCTGGCCACGCTCTCGCCCGAGCAGATGGCCCAGCTGGCGGGCCTCGAGCAGCAGGGCGTGGAGGCGGCCCAGCGCGAACTGGTCTCATCCGGGGCGCTCAGCTCGGTGCGCCCGCCGACCCGGCAGGGCGGTGACGCGATCACGTACGCGATCGAGCAGATCGGCAAGCCGTACGTCTGGGGCGCCGAGGGCCCCGGCTCCTTCGACTGCTCCGGGCTCACGTCCCGGGCCTGGGCGGCGGCGGGCCGCCCCATCCCCCGGACCTCGCAGGAGCAGTGGAAGCAGCTCCCGAAGGTGCCCGTCTCCGCACTGCGCCCCGGCGACCTGGTGATCTACTTCCCGAAGGCGACACACGTGGCGCTGTACATCGGCGACGGCCTGGTGGTGCAGGCCCCCCGCCCCGGTACGAAGGTGAAGGTCTCCCCGGTGGCGTCCAACCCGCTGCTGGGCGCGGTCCGCCCCGACCCCGGCGGCGTACCGCTGTCCACGTACACCCGTCCCGGCCTCCCCGAGGGAGCCCGCGACGGCTCGGACACCGGCTACAGCGCGGAGGCGGCAGCCGAGTAGGCCCGAAGGGAGGGGCCGGACCGGCGGTGCGGGTCCGGCCCCTGGATCGGTGGGGCGCTCAGGCTCCGGAGACCGAGGCCAGGTACGCGTTCGTCCTCTCCGGCTCGAAGAAGAAGTTCTCGAAGTCCGCCGGGTCGTCGAAGCCGTTGGCGAAGCGGTCCGCGACGGGCTGGAGCTGGCCGGCGGCGCCGATCAGGTTCAGTACGTGCTCCGGGGGGACGCCGAGCATGGCGTTGGTCCACTTCACGGCGTGCTGGGCGTTCTCCCAGTAGCGGTCGAAGGTGGACTGCATCCAGGCCGCGTCGAACTCCTTGTCCCCGTGTTCCAGGATCGAGTCCAGGTAGGAGTTGGCGCACTTGGACGCCGAGTTGGAGCCCTGGCCGGTGATCGGGTCGTTGGCCACGACGACGTCCGCGACGCCGAGGGCCAGGCCGCCGCCGGGGAGCCGGCCGATCGGCTTGCGGACCGTGGGGGCGTACCGGCCGGCGAGGGTGCCGTTGGCGTCGGTCAACTCGACCTTGGTGGCGCGGGCGTACTCCCACGGCGTGAACCTCTCCATCAGCTCCAGCGTCTTCGCCAGGTGCTCGGAGGGGTCCTTGATGCCCTGGAACGCGTCCAGCGGGCCGCCCGGGACGCCCTCCCAGAAGAGGATGTCGGCGCGGCCGGAGGTGGTCAGGGTCGGCATCACGAACAGCTCGCCGACGCCCGGCACCAGGTTGCAGCGGACCGCGTCGAACTCCGGGTGCTCCGGACGCGGGCCCATCCCGTGGACGTACGCGACGGCCAGTGCGCGCTGCGGGGCGTCGAACGGCGAACGCGCCGCGTCCCGGCCGAACATGGAGACCAGCTCGCCCTTGCCCGCCGACACCATCACCAGGTCGTACGTACGCGAGAAGTAGTCCAGGTCGGAGACGGCCGCCCCGTGGATCACGAGCTGCCCGCCGCGCTGGGCGAAGGTCTCCATCCAGCCGGCCATCTTCACCCGCTGGTCGACCGACTGGGCGTACCCGTCGAGCCTGCCGACCCAGTCGATGGCGCGGGAGGAGTCCGGGGCGGCGACGGAGACACCGACGCCCTCGATCCTCGGGGCCTGGGACTCCCAGAAGTTCAGCTGGTAGTCCCGCTCGTGCTGGAGCGCGGTGTGGAACATGCACTGCGTCGACATGACCCGGCCGGCGCGGATCTCGTCGGCCGTGCGGTTGGACATCAGGGTGACTTCGTAACCCTTGGACTGGAGCCCCAGGGCCAGCTGGAGCCCGGACTGCCCGGCTCCGACTATGAGTATCTTCCGCATCGCGGCTCTCCGTTGTGTGTGATCGGGGCGGTGTACGCGTGCTCAGGCGGGGGTGACGTCGAGAGCATGGCCCACCAGGGCCAGCAGTGACTCGACGACCGTGATCCTGTTACGCGCGTCCATGATCACTATCGGCACCCGCGGCGGTACGGTCAGGGCCTCCCTGACGTCCTCCGCCTCGTAACCGGGCGTCCCCTCGAAGTGGTTGACCGCCACGATGTACGGCAGCCCGCAGCTCTCGAAGTAGTCCAGTGCCGGGAAGCAGTCCTCCAGCCGGCGGGTGTCGGCGAGGACGACCGCGCCGATCGCCCCGCGCACCAAGTCGTCCCACATGAACCAGAAGCGCTGCTGGCCCGGCGTGCCGAAGACGTACAGCACGAGGTCGTCGTCGAGGGTGAGCCGGCCGAAGTCCATCGCCACCGTCGTGGTGGCCTTCTCGGGCGTCGCGGAGAGGTCGTCGGTCTCCTCGCTGGCCTGCGTCATCAGCGCTTCGGTCTGGAGCGGCGTGATCTCGGAGACCGAACCGACGAACGTCGTCTTGCCCACGCCGAATCCGCCCGCCACCACGATCTTGGTCGCGGTGGGCGCGCGGGTGTGGTCGAGCTGCCAGGCCTGGAGGGCTTCCTCCGGCTGGTCCTGGGGGCGGGGCGGCTGCTGGTCCTGCGGCCCCGGCCGGCGCGGGGCGAAGAGCGGCGCCTCAGAGACGGCGGAGTCCATTGAGCACCCTTTCGAGCAGTGCGCGGTCGGGCTGACCGGTGCCGTGACCGGTTCCGTACACGCGGATCTTTCCCTGGTCGGCCAGGTCGCTGAGCAGCACCCGGACGACTCCGAGCGGCATCTTCAACAGGGCCGAGATCTCTGCGACCGTACGCATCCGGCGGCAGATTTCGACGATGGCCTGGAGCTCCGGCATGACCCGCGAGGCGAGGTTGCCGTTGGTGAGCTCGCGGCGCTCCTCGGGTGCTTCGAGGGCGGCGACGAACGTCTCGACGAGCAGGACGTGGCCGAACCGGGTGCGGCCTCCGGTGAGGGAGTACGGGCGGACCCTGGCCGGGCGCTTGTCGGCCCCGCGGACGGGGAGGCGGGGGGAGGGCTCGGCTGCGGCGGTCGTCACTGTGCACTCTCCATCGATTTGCGCAGCTCGCTGCGGAGTTCGGGGGTGAGGACGTGTCCGGCCCGGCCGACGAAGAGGGCCATGTGGTACGCGACGACGCTCATGTCGCAGTCAGGGGTGGCGTGGACGCCGAGGAGGGAGCCGTCGCTGATCGACATGACGAAGACGCTGCCCTCGTCCATGGCGACCATCGTCTGTTTGACGCCGCCGCCGTCCATCAGCTTCGCGGCTCCGACGGTCAGCGAGCCGATGCCGGAGACGATGGTGGCCAGGTCGGCGCTGGACCCCTTGGGGCCGTCCGACGGTCCCGCCGCCTTCGCCTCGTGGTGTCCGGGGTCGGAGGAGAGCAGCATCAGCCCGTCGGACGAGACGACGGTGACCGAGTGCACCCCTGGCACCTCCTCCACGAGATTGCTCAGCAACCAGTGAAGGTCCCGGGCCTCGGTACTCGGCCCGAACGTGCTGGGCGCAGTCAACTGCGTGCCTCCTCGACTGTGTCCCCCGTCTCTCCGTTCCGGCGGTCGGTGCGGCCGCCGGTCTGCTCGGTCCCTGTGTCGTGCGCGCCGCCCGTCGTGGGTGTGGTGGTGGTCTCGTGCCCGGCGGTGCCGGTGGCTACGCCCTGGTGGTCGGCGAGGGCGACGGAACCGGGTGACCCGGCGATCTCGGCCTCGACATCGCGCCGGCCCTCCTTCGCCGCCTGGTGGAAGCTGCCCAGCCTGCGGCGCAGGTCGTCCTTGTCCAGGCTCCCGGTGCGCCCGGTGGCGGGTGCGCCCTCGGGTTGGACCACGTTGGGGGTGCGCTTGGGCAGCCCCTTGTCGGTGATCCGCTCGGGCTGCGGCTTCCGGGGTCCAGGCACGGTGTCGGCGGCGGCCTCGGACCGGGGCGCGGGACGGAACTCGGGCCCGTCCGGGTCCTGGCCCCCCGGACCGCTCTCGGCCGGACGCTCATGGCGGTCGGGACCGATGGCGTACGGGTCGGAGGGCTGGGCCGTCGCGGGAGCGGCCGGGTCCGCCGGGGGCCTCGGCAGCCGGACCTGCATCGTGATCTCGGACTCCGACCCGGCGGGCGCGTCCGGGGCTGCGTCGGCTGCGTCGCCCGCTGTGGCTGCTTCCGCGTGAGCCTCTGTCCGCGCGTCGGCGTCAGGGCTCTGCTGCGGTACGTCGGTGGCTCCGGGGGCCCCGGGCGCCTCCGCGCCCTCGGCGCTCGCGGGCTCCCGCGCACCGGCCTCGCGGATCGCCCGCTCGGCGGCGGCGATCATCGGGTCGACGGAGGGCTGGGCGGCGGGCTCGGGGGCAGCCTGGGCGGCGGACTCGGGCCGGGACTCCGGCGTCGGCTCGGGCGCCTGGTCGGCGGCCCGCTCGAACTCCACGGCGGACGCCTGCTCGGGCGCCGCCGCCCCGGAAACGGCCCCGGGCGTCGGCTCGGACAGGGGCGCGGGCGCACGCCCGGTCGCCTCGGAGACAGTCCCGGCCGCCGCTTCGGAAGCGGTCCCGGACACGGCCTCGGGCTCCTGCCCGGGCGTCGTCTCCGGCTCGACCGCCGCCCTGGAAGCTGCCTCCGCACCGGCCCCCGCCCCAGGCGCCGCAGGTTCGGCGGCCGGCGGCAGGATGGGCGTACGGCTCGGCAGGGCGTTGGAGTTGGCCTCGGCCACCGAGCCCGGCAGGTTGAGCGCCGGTGCCTCGCCGGGCAGTTGCACGGCGGGCGGCGAGGAGGCGGGGAGGGAGTTGGGCAGCAGGGTCTGCGGCAGGACGACGACGGCCGTCACTCCACTCCCCTTCTGCTCGCGCAGCTGGACCCGCACACCGTGCCGGGCGGCCAGCAACGAGGTGACCTGGAGGCCGAGTCCGGCCCCGTCGGCATTCTGCTCCCCCGCCTCGAAGGAGGCCGGGTCGGCCAGCCTCGCATTGAGCTCGCCCATCCGGACGGTCGACATGCCGATGCCCTCGTCCTGCACGGAGAGCATCACCTCACCGGTCTCCAGCAGCCAGCCGGAGAGCTCCACATGGGAGTCCGGCGGGGAGAAGGAGGTGGCGTTCTCCAGGAGTTCGGCGAGGAGGTGGCTGAGGTCGTCGGCGGCGAACCCGGCGATCTGGGCGTGCGGCGGCAGGGACTGGATGGTGACCCGCTCGTACCTCTCGATCTCGCTGACGGCCGCGCGGGCCACGTCGACCAGCGGGATCGGGCCCGCGTGGCCGTGGCCGTGCTCGGCGCCCGCGAGGACGAGCATGTTCTCGCTGTGCCGGCGCATGACCGTGGCCATGTGGTCCAGCTTGAACAGGGTGGCCAGGCGCTCCGGATCCTGCTCGCGCTCCTCCAGGCTCTCGATGACGCCGAGCTGGCGCTCCACGAGGCCGAGGTTGCGGAGCGAGAGGTTGACGAAGGTGTGGTGGACCGTGTTCTTCAGCCGCTCCAGCTGGGCGGTCAGCTCAGCGGCCTGGGCCTGGAGTTCGGCGCGCTGGAGGGTGAGGGCCTCGCGGCCCGCGATCAGTTCGGTGCGCTCGGCGTCGAGGCTCTCGAAGCGGCCGGTGAACTCCTGCTGGAGGCCGGTGAGCTTGGCGTGCAGGGTGTTCATCGACCGTACGACCTGGGCGAACTCGTCGTTGCGGCCGGTGTAGCGGACCGGCTCGGCGCTCGCGGGCTCGTCCGCCAGCCGGGCGGCGCCGATGCGCAGGACGGCGAGCGGCTGGGTGAGCGTGCGGGCGACGGCGGTGGAGACGCCGACGGCGAGCAGGAAGCAGCCGCCGAGCAGGGCGATGCTGAGTTCGAGGGCGGTGACGTCGTCGTCGCGGATGCCTTCCAGGCGCTGGACCTGGGTGGTGCCGAGGGCGGACTCGACGCTGCGCATCCGCTCGATCCGGGTGGAGAGCGCGGACTCCAGCTTCTTGGCGTTGGTGGAGCGCTCGCTCCCGGAGAGCTCGGGGCGGTCGGTGAGGCGGGCGAGGTACTTCTCCGCGCTGTTGACCTCGGGGCCGGTGACGGTGGCGGAGAGCTTGTCGCGGGCGACCGGGCTCGCGGCCTGGTCGAACTCGGCGAGCGAGGCCAGTTCACGGACCCGGGTCTGCTGGGCGGCGGCGCTCAGCTCGTCCCGGTCACGGTCGGCCCGTTTGCTCTCGTCGTCCCGGGTCTTCACCGGCAGGCCGGTGAAGGGGTCGGTCTGCGGGGCGGTCGGCTCGGGACTCGGTACGGCGAGGGCGGCGAGGAGGAGCCCGCGAGTGGCGGAGGCCTGTTCGACGGCGCCGCCGAGGGCGAGCGGGGCACGGGTGGCGTCGGCGGCGCGCGGCGGGGTCTTCTCGGCCAGCTCGGCGGAGATGCCGTGCAGCTTGGCGATGACCTCGGAGTACGCCTGGTGGGCCTCCAGCGCCGAGCCCTTGCCGGTGAGGGCGTCGCGGCGCAGCGAGGGCACGGTGGAGAGGTCGCGCCGCAGGGCCGCGGGGGCCGGTTCGTGGATCTCGTCGATCTGCTGGTCGACGCGGGTGGTGCGGGTGAGGCGGTTCGCGGCGGCGGCGTCGCCGTCATCGGTGCGGCCACCCGCGATGTACGCGGTGACGGCGTCCCGCTCGTCGGCGAGGGAGTGCGCCAGGGTGACGGCCTGCCGGTTCAGCTCGGAGAGGGTCACCAGCCGCTGGGACTCGGCCAGGTCGGAGGAGGCGCTCAGCGCGGCGGGAGCACCCGCCGCGAGGACGATGACCCCGACGACGGCGACCCCGGCGACCAGCCGGCTCCGTACCCGTACGGTCCGCTTGGTGGCGACCGGAGCCGGAGGCGTCGCCCCGGAACCGTCGCGCGTGCTGCCCTGACTCCGCGGCCGCTTCTTCTGCACCGGTGCTCGCAATCTTGACTCGTCCACCCTTGAAGCAGAGGTGACGTTCGGTCACGTAGAAGGACCCCCCGCTCCTGGTACGGCTTCTGACCATTCCAGTGCTTTTGAGAGGGGGGCGCGCATCAACCGCTCCGCCACTCGAAGGAGTGAACATCACTCTTGAGTTGGCGAACAAGTCTCCCCACGAGCGCCTCTGACCATGCATAGGGAGCGGGGTGGAACTTCGGCGCGGCCTTTGGCAAGATGCCCGCCCGCACTCCCGCTGGGCCCCGCCCTCCGCCCTCCGGGCCCGTGTTGACCTGCTGGTACGGCTGAAAACCGCTCCCTGCGCGCTCCGTGAAGACCTCGTGCAGACTGGCAGCATGCGCCTCGAACTCGTCACCGTCCCCGGCGACGCCGAACGCCCCAACGAGGACTGGGCGTCGGCCGCTCTGCCCGCGTCCGGCCAGGGAGGAGCGGTCGTGGTGCTGGACGGTGTCACACCACCGCAGGGGGACGACGGTTGCGTGCACTCCGTCCCCTGGTTCACCGCCCGGCTGGGCGGGGCGCTGGTGGAACTGTCGGGTTCACGGCGAGATATGGACCTGGCCGAGATCCTGTCGGAGTCGATCCGGCGCACCGCCGATGCCCATCGGGCGACCTGTGACCTTTCTCACGCGCGTACGCCTCAGGCGACCGTGGCCCTGGCGCGTTGGGGCGAACACGCGATCGAGTACCTGGTGCTCTCCGATGCGGTGCTCCTGCTGGAGGGGCCCGACGGCGCGGTCCGGCCGGTCCTCGACGACCGCCTCGACCGGCTGCCGCAGGGCTCGCTGGTCTCGGCGGAATCCGTCGACGGCCGGCTGCGCAACAAGGAGGGCGGCTTCTTCACGGCGGCCGCCGACCCCGCCGTGGCCGCGCGGGCGGTGACCGGCAGCGTCCTGCCGGCCGAGGTGCGGTCGCTGGCCGCACTGACGGACGGGGCGAGCCGGTGGACGGAGACGTTCGAGGAGGGCGACTGGACGGCGCTGCTGGCGCTGGTCCGCAAGGCGGGCCCCCAGGGGCTGATCGACCGGGTACGGGAGCTGGAGGACGCCGACGCGGCGGCGGGGCGCGTACGGCTGCGGCGCGGCAAGACGCACGACGACGCGACGGCGGTGTTCGTGGAGCTGTAGGGCCACCCGGGCCCTCAGGGGGCCGTCACTCCTCCGCGCGGGCGTCGAGTCACTCCTCCGCGCGGGCGTTGAGCTGGTGCAGCAGCCGGGCCAGCTCCGCCACCTCGGCCCGGTCCCAGTCGGCCAGTTTGCGCACGTACTGCCCACGCCGGGCGTCGCGGACGCTGCGGAAGCGGGCCAGACCCTCGTCGGTGAGCCGGACCAGCCAGGCGCGGCCGTCCGCCGGGTCGGGTTCGCGGTGGACCAGCCCGAGGTCCTCCAGGGCGCGGAGCTGGCGGCTCATGGTGGCCTTGCCGACACCGAAGTACGCGGCCAGCTCGGTGGCCCGCTGCCGGCCGGCCGACTCCAGGCGCACGAGCAAGCCGTAGGCGGCGGGCTCCAGTTCGGGGTGGACCTCGCGGGCCATCTCGCCCGAACTGGCCCGCGCCCGGCGCAGGAAGACCGCCAGCTCCCGCTCCAGCGCCAGGAATTCGTGGTCCACACCGGTCCCGTCGGTGGCGGCCGGTTCCGGCCCGCGCTCGCTCCCTTGCACGTCAGCACCCCTCGTACGGTTTCCTGCCGATGAAAGTTTCTTCCACGGCCGGTCGACGCCGCAGCTCGGCCAGTATTTCGCAGGAGTAGCCCAACGGCGGCCGCCAGACACCCTTCCGCGCCCGGGTCTACGTGCGTAGCGTCGATCGTGGATCGTATGACATGAGCACGCCATTGCGCCGTTCACCCTCGGAGGCACCCCCATGCTCACGCCGCTGCACCGCCACAGATCCGCCCCCTCCCGCCTCTCGCGCTTCGCCGCACCGGGGGCACTCCTGACCGCCCTCTCCCTCCTCCTGGCCCTGCCGGGCGCCGCCACCGCGGCCGACGCCGCCGACACCCCTCCGGCCCGCGGCACCGCCAGGATGGGCCAGGGCGTCATCCCGCACGACGGC
Source organism: Streptomyces griseus subsp. griseus (assembly GCF_003610995.1). Lineage (NCBI taxonomy): Bacteria > Bacillati > Actinomycetota > Actinomycetes > Kitasatosporales > Streptomycetaceae > Streptomyces > Streptomyces griseus. The sequence goes on along the minus strand of NZ_CP032543.1, from coordinate 5,177,168 downwards.
CGGGGAGGGCTGCCCCGCGACTCCCGGGTCGTCCAGACCGAGGGCGTGGACGTCAGCGGCCACCAGGCGAACGTGGCCTGGCAGACCCTGTGGAACAGCGGAGTGAAGTGGGCCTACGTGAAGGCCACCGAGGGGACGTACTACAAGAACGACTACTTCGCGCAGCAGTACGACGGCTCGTACGCCATCGGCATGATCCGCGGCACGTACCACTTCGCCACCCCGAACACGGCGAGCGGCGCCGCCCAGGCGCACTACTTCGTGGACAACGGCGGCGGCTGGTCCCGGGACGGCAGGACCCTGCCGGGCGTTCTCGACATCGAGTGGAACCCGTACGGCGCCCAGTGCTACGGACTCAGCCAGGCCGCGATGGTCAACTGGATCCGGGACTTCACGAACACCTACCGGGCGCGCACCGGCCGGGACGCGGTCATCTACACCGCGACCAGCTGGCGGAAGGACTGCACCGGCAACAACGCGGGCTTCGGTGCCGCCAACCCGCTCTGGGTGGCCCGGTACAACACGACGGTCGGCGAGCTGCCGGCGGGCCGGCCCGTCCACACGATCTGGCAGTACACCTCGACCGGCCCCACGGTCGGCGACCACAACCGCTTCAACGGCGCACTCGACCGCGTACAGGCGCTGGCCGGCGGCTGACCCCTGCCTGAGCCCACTCCGGTGACATCACCCCAGGCCGCCGGGGTTCACACGGCCCAGCACCCCACTATGCACTCGATGTATACACACTGTGTATGGTCATCGGTGTACCGCACACCCGTGCGGATTTCTCGCGCAGAGGAGTGGTGTGCCGTGCCCAAGAAGATGAGCCTGCTCGGCGGCGGGTTGGCCGCCGCCCTGGTGACGACGCTCACACTGGCGCTCAGCGGCTGCTCCATGGAGACGACGGCCCCGGGCTCGGCACGGCGGGACGCGGCGTCCGACGCCAAGGGCTCATTCGGGCGGGCGGACTGCCGCAAGGCGAAGTGCATCGCCCTCACCTTCGACGCCGGGCCGGGCAAGGACACCCCGGAGCTGCTGGACATCCTGAAGGAGAAGAAGGTGCACGCCACCTTCTTCCTGCTGGGCAAGCACCATGTCCTCAAGCACCCGGACACCGTGCGGCGCATCCAGGACGAAGGCCACGAGGTCGCCAACCACACCTGGACGCACAAGGTCCTGACCGACCAGGAGCCGGACGGGATACGGGCCGAGCTGGAGAAGACCCAGGTGGCGATCGAGAAGGTCACCGGGAAGCGGCCCCGGCTGATGCGCCCGCCGCAGGGCCGCACCGACGACACGGTCTCGGAGATCAGCAAGGAGCTGGGGCTCTCCCAGGTGCTGTGGAACGCCACCGCCAAGGACTACTCGACCGAGGACTCCGCACTGATCACGCAGCGGATCCTGGACCAGGCGACCAAGGACGGCATCATCCTGCTCCACGACATCTACCGGGGCACCGTGCCCGCCGTGCCCGGGATCATCGACGCGCTCCAGAAGGACGGCTACACCTTCGTGACCGTTCCGGAGCTGATGGCCCCCGCCGAGCCGGTACCGGGCACGATCTACCGCCCCTGAGCAGCGTGTCGCCGTCCATCACGTTCCACCGCTCCCGAGCACTGTGCCTCCGTGCATCACCAGCCCCCGCCCCTGAGCCGACCTGTCCTCACGGCATGCGGAACGGCCCGCCCCCGTTGACTCGGGAAGCGGGCCGTCCGTACCGGCCGTGCACCTGATACCGCGCCCGTCACTGCGTGGCGGTCAGGCCGCGGCCGGGATCCTCTCCTCCGCCGGGGCCGAGGCCGGGGCGAGGGCGATCTCCAGCACCTGGCGGACGTCTGTGACCGGGTGGACGTCCAGCTTCTCCAGCACCTCGGCCGGGACGTCGTCCAGGTCGGCCTCGTTGCGCTGGGGGATCACCACGGTGGTGATGCCCGCGCGGTGGGCCGCCAGCAGCTTCTGCTTCAGGCCGCCGATCGGGAGCACCCGGCCGGTCAGCGACACCTCACCGGTCATCGCGACGTCCGTACGGACCAGCCGTCCGGAGAGCAGCGAGGCCAGCGCGGTCGTGAGCGTGATGCCCGCGCTCGGGCCGTCCTTGGGGACCGCGCCCGCCGGGAAGTGGATGTGCACACCCCGGTCCTTGAGGTCCGCGACCGGAAGCTCCAGCTCCGCGCCGTGGGACCGCAGGAAGCTCAGCGCGATCTGCGCCGACTCCTTCATGACGTCGCCGAGCTGACCGGTCAGGGTCAGTCCGGACGCCCCGGTCTCCGGGTCGGCGAGCGACGCCTCGACGAAGAGGACGTCACCGCCCGCCCCGGTCACCGCGAGCCCGGTGGCGACACCCGGCACGGCGGTGCGGCGCTCGGCCGGATCCTGAGCGGACTCGGGCACGTGGTGCGGGCGTCCGATCAGACCGCGCAGGTCGGCGTCGGTCACCGTGAACGGCAGCTCGCGGTCGCCCAGTTCGTGCTGGGCCGCGACCTTGCGGAGCAGCCGGGCGACGGCCCGCTCCAGATTCCGTACGCCCGCCTCGCGGGTGTACTCGCCGGCCAGCTTGCGCAGCGCCGACTCCTCCAGGGCGACCTCGTCCTTCTCCAGTCCGGCCCGCTCCAGCTGGCGCGGGAGCAGGTGATCCCGGGCGATGACGACCTTCTCGTCCTCGGTGTAACCGTCGAGCCTGACCAGCTCCATACGGTCCAGCAGGGCCTCGGGGATGGCTTCGAGGACGTTGGCGGTGGCCAGGAAGACGACGTCGCTGAGGTCGAGTTCGACCTCCAGGTAGTGGTCGCGGAACGTGTGGTTCTGCGCGGGGTCGAGGACTTCGAGGAGGGCGGCGGCCGGGTCGCCCCGGAAGTCGGAGCCGACCTTGTCGATCTCGTCGAGGAGGACGACCGGGTTCATGGAACCGGCCTCCTTGATGGCCCGCACGATGCGTCCGGGGAGGGCACCCACGTACGTACGCCGGTGGCCCCGGATCTCCGCCTCGTCCCGGACCCCGCCGAGCGCGACGCGGACGAACTTACGGCCCATGGCGTGCGCGACGGACTCCCCGAGCGAGGTCTTGCCGACACCGGGCGGCCCGACGAGAGCGAGGACGGCACCACCACGGCGCCCGCCCACGACCCCCAGCCCCCGGTCGGCACGCCGCTTGCGCACCGCGAGGTACTCGGTGATCCGCTCCTTCACATCGGCGAGGCCGGCATGCTCGGCGTCCAGCACCTCCTGAGCGCCGCGGATGTCATAGGCGTCCTCGGTGCGCTCGTTCCACGGCAGTTCGAGGACGGTGTCCAGCCAGGTGCGGATCCACGACCCCTCAGGGGACTGGTCGCTGGACCGCTCCAGCTTCTCGACCTCCTTGAGCGCGGCCGTACGGACGTGCTCGGGCAGGTCGGCGGCCTCGACGCGGGCCCGGTAGTCGTCGGACTCGTCCTCCGGGTCGCCGTTGAGCTCGGAGAGCTCCTTGCGTACGGCGTCCAGCTGGCGGCGCAGCAGGAACTCACGCTGCTGCTTGTCGACGCCCTCCTGGACGTCCTTGGCGATGGACTCGGCGACATCCTGCTCGGCGAGGTGCTCGCTCAGCCACTGGATGGCGAGCTTGAGGCGCGCGACCGGGTCCACGGTCTCCAGGAGCTGGACCTTCTGCGCGGTGGTGAGGAACGGTGAGTATCCGGAGTTGTCGGCGAGCGCGGAGATGTCGTCGATCTGCTGCACCCGGTCCACGACCTGCCAGGCGCCGCGCTTCTTCAGCCAGCTGGTGGCGAGCGCCTTGTACTCCTTGGCCAGCTCGGCGGCGGAGCCGGGCAGCGGCTCGGGCACGACGACATCGAGAACGGTCCCCTCGACCCAGAGCGCCCGCCCCGGCCCACTGGTCCCGGCCCCGATCCGGACCCGGTCACGCGCCCGGATGAGCGCCCCCGGATCGCCGTCCGACAGGCGTCCGACCTGCTCGACGGTCCCGAGGACACCGGTCCCCGTATACGTCCCGTCGATCCGCGGCACCAGCAGCACCTCGGGCTTGCCCCCGCCGGGACGGGCAGCGGCCTGCGCGGCCTCGACGGCGGCACGCACCTCGGTGTCGGACAGGTCCAGCGGCACCACCATGCCGGGCAGGACGACCTCGTCGTCCAGCGGCAGCACGGGCAGGTCGATCGGTGTGAACGCCTTGGACTCGGTAGTCATGATCTCCCCTTCGGCAGGCAAGTTGAGCTATGTGGACTCAATGCTGGTGAGCCGCCGAATGTTCCCCGCGCGGTGTTCGCTGTGAGCGATCACACCCCGGAGGCCTGGTGAGCCCCCTTTCCACGGAGCGTCGGACGCCGAACGGCTATTCCCCGGGCCGCTCTCCCTCCCGGGCGAACCGCGCCGGTGAACCGGATGCGGTCCGGCGGGCGACAGGGAGGGTGTGAGGCTGTTGCGCCCTGCGGGGGAGACCGGAACGACGGTACGGAGACGGGTGCGCCCCGGACACCGGATGGGGCGGCGGCGTACACGGCCTGGCCGACGCAGCCGGGGCCGGAGGGCGCGGCCCGGGTGATGGCCGGGACGGCGTACGTGGTGGGGACGGCGCTCCTGGCGCTGCGCGGCCCGCACCCGGACCGCGATCACGCGAGGGGGTGGTCCTCCTAGAATCCGGTCCATGGAGCCCGACACCCCGACCTACACCTGCGCGATGATCCCTCCCGCCCCCGTCACCCTGGACCGCCGCGAAGGCCCCTTCGGCGAGGTCGTCCTGCGGGAGCGCGGGGAGCACTTCGAGATCATCGCCAACGGCTGTTTCCTGATGGACACCTCCGACGGGCGCTCCGAGCGGCTGCTGATCGACGCCGCTCTGGGGGCCCTGCCCGCCGGGCGGACCGGTCCCTCCGTGCTGATCGGCGGGCTCGGCGTCGGCTTCTCGCTGGTGCGGGCCGCCGAGGAGGAGCGGTGGGGGCGGATCGTGGTCGTGGAGCGGGAGCAGGCCATCGTGGACTGGCACCGGGAGGGGCCGCTGGACCGGATCTCGGGGGCGGCGCTGGCCGACCCCCGGACCGAGGTCGTGCACACGGATCTGGTCGCCCATCTCCGTACCGCCACGGAGCGTTACGACGCGCTCTGTCTGGACATCGACAACGGGCCCGACTGGACCGTCACGGAGGACAACGGGAGCCTCTACTCCCCCACCGGGCTGGCCCACTGCCGCGACCGGCTGACCCCGGGCGGAGTGCTCGCCGTCTGGTCCGCGCAGCAGTCCCCGGCCTTCGAACAGGCGTTGCGGAATGCCGGGTTCTGCGAGGTTAGGACCGAAGAAGTGGCTGTTGCCCGAGGTGTGCCGGACGTGGTCCATCTCGCATCGAGGAGCCTCTGAGGGGGCACCGGGAGGGCCCGGAAGCCCTCTCGCGGCAGGTACGGGTCCGGCAGGAGACGGGGCAACCTTCACAAGGCCGACGATCCGCCGCCCCGCGGAAGCCGAACTCACACCGCCTGGGCAACACCCTGCGTAGCCGAGAGCCCTCCGCTGCCTCTACGCTGCTGACCGGCACATAAGGATCACCCAGAAATCCACGAGCGAAGACCGTGCCTCGCGGGGTTCACCCTCCGCGGGAACGGGCAGGGGCGGGGCGATGGAACAGACACACACCACCCACAACGGCGTCGCGGCCACCCCAGGGGCTCAACGCCGGGTGCTGGTGGTCGAGGACGACGCCACGATCGTCGACGCCATTGCCGCCCGGCTGCGGGCGGAGGGCTTCCTGGTGCAGACGGCGCTGGACGGGCCCGCGGCCGTGGACGCGGCCGAGGCGTGGCAGCCCGATCTGATGGTGCTGGACATCATGCTCCCCGGCTTCGACGGCCTGGAGGTCTGCCGCCGGGTGCAGGCGTCGCGCCCGGTTCCGGTGCTGATGCTGACCGCGCGCGACGACGAGACCGACATGCTGGTCGGGCTCGGGGTCGGCGCCGACGACTACATGACCAAGCCGTTCTCCATGCGGGAGCTGGCCGCCCGGGTGCACGTCCTGCTCCGCCGGGTCGAGCGGGCCGCGCTGGCCGCCGTCACGCCGAGGAGCGGGATACTGCGCCTCGGCGAGCTGGAGATCGACCACGCACAGCGCCGGGTCCGGGTCCGCGCCGAGGACGTCCACCTCACGCCGACCGAGTTCGACCTGCTGGTCTGCCTGGCCAACACCCCGCGGGCGGTGCTCTCCCGTGAGCAGCTGCTGGCCGAGGTCTGGGACTGGGCCGACGCCTCCGGGACCCGTACGGTCGACAGCCACATCAAGGCGCTGCGCCGGAAGATCGGGGCCGAGCGGATCCGTACGGTGCACGGCGTGGGCTACGCCCTGGAGACCCCGGCCCCATGACCCGGCCAGGGTCGGGGATGCGGCCCTTCTCCATCAAGGCCAAGCTGGGCACGCTCGTCGTGGTCTCGGTCTTCATCACGACCGGGCTGCTGATCGTCGCCCTGCGGACCCGGACCGAGTTCCAGTTCATCACCGTGTTCTCGGTGATCGCGACGCTGCTGATCACCCAGTTCGTGGCGCACGGGCTGACCGCGCCGCTGGACGAGATGCGGGCGGTGGCCCGGTCGATCTCGCACGGCGACTACACGCGCCGGGTGAGCGGCGCCGGGCGGCGGGACGAGCTGGGCGACCTGGCCCAGACGATCAACCGCATGGCGGACGACCTGGAGGCGGAGGACCGGCACCGCAAGGAGCTGGTCGCCAATGTCAGCCATGAGCTGCGCACCCCCATCGCGGCGCTGCGGGCCGTGCTGGAGAACGTGGTGGACGGGGTCTCGGCCGCCGATCCCGAGACGATGCGTACGGCGCTGAAGCAGACGGAGCGGCTGGGCCGGCTGGTGGAGACGCTGCTGGACCTGTCTCGGCTGGACAACGGGGTGGTGACGCTGAAGGCGCGCCGCTTCGAGGTGTGGCCGTATCTCTCGGGCGTACTGAAAGAAGCCAATCTCGCCGCGTCCCAGCGGCACCTGTCGTCGGGTTCCGGCAACCACTCCCGTACGGACGTCCATCTGCACCTGGACGTCTCGCCGCCGGAGCTCACCGCGCACGCGGACGCGGAGCGGCTGCACCAGGTGGTGGCCAATCTCATCGACAACGCGGTCAAGCACAGCCCGCCGCACGGCCGGGTGACGGTCCTGGCCCGGCGCGGGGCGCACCCGGAGTCGCTGGAGCTGGAGGTCATGGACGAGGGCCCCGGCATCCCGGAGGCGGAGCGCCACCGGGTCTTCGAGCGGTTCAACCGGGGCCAGGCCCCCTCACCGCACGGTCCGGGCAGCGACGGCGGTACGGGACTGGGCCTGGCGATCGCCCGTTGGGCCGTCGATCTGCACGGCGGCCGGATCGGGGTGGCCGAATCCGATCGGGGCTGCCGTATCCAGGTCACACTTCCGGGGCTGACCGAGCGACGCGGTTGACGACCCCGTTGACATAGGGTTCGAACCGGAGGGGGCACGTTGTCCGTGTCCTCCCTGTAGGGGATCTCAAGGGGATACGGTCGGATGACCGTATCCACGGTCCTGCGTACCCGAAGTGCAGTGGAACCTCGCTTGTTTCCCGCCATTTCCTGCGCCGAAACCCGCGTTGCGATGTGATGTGCACGACGAAGCACCGGCCCGGTCTGCAAGGAACGGTTTGGGGGGCGTAGCCTTGATTTCCGCTGTCCATCACCTTGTGAAGCGGAAGAGGGCGGTTGCCGCCGTGTCGTCTCAGTCCCCCAGTAACTCGAGCATCTCGACCGACCAAGCCAGCCCGGGCACCAACCCGGCCGCTGCTTTCGGCGCCAATGAGTGGCTCGTCGACGAGATCTACCAGCAGTACCTCCAGGATCCCAGTTCGGTCGATCGCGCCTGGTGGGACTTCTTCGCCGACTACAAGCCGGGTACCTCCGGCACGGCGGACAAGCCCGCTCCCGGCGCCGCAGCCTCGGGGGCTGCGGCAACCGAGGCCCCGGCCGCCACCCCCCGGCGCAGCCCGCTGCCCCGGCACCGACGAAGCCCGCAGCCGCCGCTCCGGCAGCCCCGGCACCGGCCAAGCCCGCCGAGGCGAAGCCCGCCGAGGTCAAGGCCGCTCCGGCTCCGGCCCCGGCGAAGCCCGCCGAGGCCAAGCCCGCCGCCGCTCCGGCCAAGGCCGACGCCAAGGCGGCCGAGGCCACCGAGGCCCCGGCCGGGCCCGAGTACGTGACGCTGCGCGGCCCCTCGGCCGCCGTCGCGAAGAACATGAACGCCTCGCTGGAGCTGCCGACGGCCACGTCCGTCCGCGCGGTCCCGGTGAAGTTGCTCTTCGACAACCGCATCGTCATCAACAACCACCTCAAGCGCGCCCGCGGCGGGAAGATCTCCTTCACGCACCTCATCGGGTACGCGATGGTGCAGGCCCTCAAGGCCATGCCGTCGATGAACCACTCCTTCGCGGTGAAGGACGGCAAGCCGACCCTGGTCAAGCCGGAGCACGTCAACCTCGGCCTCGCCATCGACCTGGTGAAGCCGAACGGCGACCGCCAGCTGGTCGTCGCGGCCATCAAGAAGGCCGAGACGCTCAACTTCTTCGAGTTCTGGCAGGCGTACGAGGACATCGTCCGGCGCGCCCGCATCGGCAAGCTCGGCATGGACGACTTCTCCGGCGTCACCGCCTCGCTGACCAACCCCGGCGGGATCGGCACCGTCCACTCGGTGCCCCGCCTGATGCCCGGACAGGGCCTCATCATGGGCGTCGGCGCGATGGACTACCCGGCGGAGTTCCAGGGCACCTCGCAGGACACCCTGAACAAGCTCGGCATCTCGAAGGTCATGACCCTCACGTCGACCTACGACCACCGGGTCATCCAGGGCGCGGCCTCCGGCGAGTTCCTGCGGGTCCTGAGCCAGCTGCTGCTCGGCCAGAACGACTTCTACGACGAGATCTTCAAGGCCCTGCGCATCCCGTACGAGCCGGTCCGCTGGCTCACGGACATCGACGCGTCGCACGACAACGACGTGACGAAGGCCGCGCGGGTCTTCGAGCTGATCCACTCCTACCGGGTCCGCGGCCACGTCATGGCCGACACCGACCCGCTGGAGTACCGCCAGCGCAAGCACCCCGACCTCGACATCACCGAGCACGGCCTCACCCTGTGGGACCTGGAGCGGGACTTCGCGGTCGGCGGGTTCGCCGGCAAGTCGATGATGAAGCTCCGCGACATCCTCGGCGTGCTGCGTGAGTCGTACTGCCGCACCACCGGCATCGAGTTCATGCACATCCAGGACCCGAAGCAGCGCAAGTGGCTCCAGGACCGGGTGGAGCGGCCGCGTGCCCAGCAGCCCGAGCGCGAGGAGCAGCTGCGCATCCTGCGCCGGCTGAACGCGGCCGAGGCGTTCGAGACGTTCCTCCAGACGAAGTACGTCGGTCAGAAGCGGTTCTCGCTGGAGGGCGGCGAGTCCGTCATCCCGCTGCTGGACGCGGTTCTCGACTCCGCCGCCGAGGCCCGCCTCGACGAGGTCGTCATCGGCATGGCCCACCGCGGCCGGCTGAACGTGCTGGCGAACATCGTCGGCAAGTCGTACGCGCAGATCTTCCGCGAGTTCGAGGGCAACCTCGACCCGCGCTCCATGCACGGCTCCGGCGACGTCAAGTACCACCTGGGCGCCGAGGGCACCTTCACCGGTCTGGACGGCGAGCAGATCAAGGTCTCGCTGGCCGCCAACCCCTCGCACCTGGAGGCGGTCGACCCGGTCCTGGAGGGCATCGCCCGCGCCAAGCAGGACATCATCAACAAGGGCGGCACGGACTTCACGGTCCTGCCGGTCGCGCTCCACGGCGACGCGGCCTTCGCGGGCCAGGGCGTCGTCGCCGAGACGCTCAACATGTCGCAGCTGCGCGGCTACCGCACCGGCGGCACCGTGCACGTGGTGATCAACAACCAGGTCGGCTTCACCGCCGCCCCGGAGTCCTCGCGCTCCTCGATGTACGCCACCGACGTGGCGCGCATGATCGAGGCGCCGATCATCCACGTCAACGGTGACGACCCGGAGGCCGTGGTCCGTGTCGCGCGGCTCGCCTTCGAGTTCCGGCAGGCGTTCAACAAGGACGTCGTGATCGACCTCATCTGCTACCGCCGCCGCGGTCACAACGAGGGCGACAACCCGGAGTTCACCAACCCGCAGATGTACACCCTGATCGACAAGAAGCGCTCGGTGCGCAAGCTCTACACCGAGTCCCTGATCGGTCGCGGCGACATCACGCTGGAAGAGGCGGAGCAGGCGCTCCAGGACTTCCAGGGCCAGCTGGAGAAGGTCTTCGCCGAGGTCCGCGAGGCCACCTCCCAGCCGTCCTCCCCGCACATCCAGGAGCCGCAGGCAGCCTTCCCGGTCGCCGTGGAGACCGCGGTCTCCGCCGAGGTCGTGAAGCGGATCGCCGAGTCCCAGGTCAACATCCCCGAGTCGATCACCGTCCACCCCCGTCTGATGCCGCAGATGCAGCGTCGCGCGGCCTCGGTGGAGAACGGCACGATCGACTGGGGCATGGGCGAGACCCTGGCCATCGGTTCGCTGCTGATGGAGGGCACCCCGGTCCGGCTCGCCGGCCAGGACACCCGCCGCGGCACGTTCGGCCAGCGCCACGCGGTGCTGGTGGACCAGGTCACCGGCGAGGACTACACCCCGCTGCTGTACCTCACCGAGGAGCAGGCCCGCTACAACGTCTACGACTCGCTGCTCAGCGAGTACGCGGCGATGGGCTTCGAGTACGGCTACTCGCTGGCCCGCCCGGAGTCGCTGGTCATCTGGGAGGCCCAGTTCGGTGACTTCGTCAACGGCGCGCAGACCGTCGTGGACGAGTTCATCTCCTCGGCCGAGCAGAAGTGGGGCCAGACCTCCGGCGTCACGCTCCTGCTGCCGCACGGCTACGAGGGCCAGGGCCCGGACCACAGCTCCGCGCGTCCCGAGCGCTTCCTCCAGATGTGCGCGCAGGACAACATGACGGTCGCGATGCCGACCCTGCCGTCGAACTACTTCCACCTGCTGCGCTGGCAGGTGCACAACCCGCACCACAAGCCGCTGATCGTCTTCACCCCGAAGTCGATGCTGCGTCTGAAGGCCGCGGCGTCGAAGATCGAGGAGTTCACCACCGGCGGCTTCCGCCCGGTGATCGGCGACGACAGCGTCAAGGCGGAGGAGGTCCGCAAGGTCGTCTTCTGCGCGGGCAAGCTCTACTACGACCTGGACGCCGAGCGGGAGAAGCGCGGCGACACGGAGACCGCGATCATCCGGCTGGAGCGGCTGTACCCGCTGCCGGGTGCGGAGATCCAGGCCGAGATCGCCAAGTACCCGAACGCCGAGAAGTACCTCTGGGCCCAGGAGGAGCCGGCCAACCAGGGTGCGTGGCCGTTCATCGCGCTGAACCTGATCGACCACCTGGACCTGGCCGTCGGCGCGGACGTGCCGCACGGCGAGCGCCTGCGCCGCATCTCGCGGCCGCACGGCTCGTCCCCGGCGGTCGGCTCGGCCAAGCGCCACCAGGCGGAGCAGACACAGCTGGTCAACGAGGTCTTCGAGGCCTGAGGACCGTACGGCTGAACCGTCCGGGGACCCGGTTCCGCGCTTGCCGCGGGGCCGGGTCTCCGGCGTATCCGGCTTCTTGAGGTCCCTCGCGCCTCGCTATCCTTCTCCCATGTACTTCACGGACCGTGGCATCGAGGAACTGGAGAAGCGGCGCGGCGAGGAGGAGGTCACCTTCGAGTGGCTCGCCGAGCAGCTGCGTACGTTCGTCGATCTCAACCCCGACTTCGAGGTGCCGGTCGAGCGGCTCGCGACCTGGCTGGCCCGGCTGGACGACGAGGACGACGAGGACGCGTAAGGGCTGGGCCCCGCTCTCCCGGGCCGGTCAGCGCGTTTCGGCGCCCGCCCTGGCCCGGTGGTAGGCAAGCCCCAGCGCCCCCTGCGCCAGGAGTACGGCCCCGGCGGCCACCCATCCCCCGCTGCGGCGGCGGGCGCCCCACAGCAGGAGCGGAAGGCCGGCCGCGAGCTGGGCGGTGGCGATGGCACGGGCCCGGGGGCCGCGCACCCAGGGTCCGAGGCTGCTGTTCTCCACCGCGTCGAGTTCGACCCGTACGGCATCACGCCACCCCGCCCACTCGACGCGCTCCGCCCCGCGCTGCACGGCCGCCACGCTGCGCAGCCGGTCGGCGCTCTCGCCCGGGGTGAGCCCGGCCGGCAGGATGAGCCCCGTACGGGTCAGGACCGCGAGCAGTCCGCGCAGCCGGGCCTCGGCGTCCGCCTCCGGGTCGGGCCGGGTCAGCTCCTCCAGCGCCTGGAGATCGAGTACGGGATCGAGGCCGAGCCGGGCCGCGAACGTACGCATCGCCTCGTCCTCGCCCACCGGCGTACCGTCCGTCAGCCAGATGTAGCCCACGGGGCGGCGGAATCCGGCGGCGAGGGTGTATCCGGCCCGGTCGGCGTCCCACCACAGGGCGAGCACCGGCCAGGTGGAGCCGACGGCCAGGGCGGAGGCCCAGCCGCCGATGACCCGGTCGACCGGCTCGGGGCCGGCGGAGCCGGAAGGGCCGGTTTCGGAGGGCCCGGTGCCCCTCCAGGGCTTCCCCTCCGGTACGAGGACGCTCCACTCGCCGCCCGCGCGCGTCAGCAGCATCTGCTCGCGCAGCAGGTGGGCGAGCGGCCGTACGGTCTCGGGATCGGCGCGGCACAGCAGGAGTGCCCCCGTGGATGTCGCGTTCATGTGCCACACGCTAGGGCAATTTGCCCCACTCCGATGCTCTTTGACCGCTAGAAGCATCCGCTTGATCGCGAGAAGCGTCTGCTTGACCGCTGGAAGCGCCCACGGAGGGCGCTTGACTTCCCCCATCCGCGATATATCGTGTTCCTTACGAGACGCGATATGTTGCGTCGTCATCCTCTCCGGGAGGTCTCATCCATGGCTGTGTCGAAGCGGACCGTCGCCGAGCCGCAGAAGCTCACCTTCGACGCCCCGGTGACCGCGCTCCACGTACGCGTCGCCGGCGGCGCGGTCAACGTGGTCGGGACCGACGAGCCGGACGCCCGGCTGGAGGTCTCCGCCATCGAGGGACCGCCGCTCCTCGTCACCCACGAGGACGGCCGGCTGACGGTGGCGTACGAGGATCTCCCCTGGCAGGACCTCCTGCGCTGGCTGGACCCCCACGGGCGGCGCCGCAGCGCGGTGGTCTCGCTCGTCGTGCCCGCCACCGCCTCGGTGGAGGTCGGCGTGGTCGGCGCCGGGGCCGTCGTCTCCGGGATCAACGGCCGCACCGACGTACGCGGCATCACCGGGGACATCACCCTCGTCGGCCTGACCGGCGCGGTCCGCGGCGACTCCGTCTCGGGCAGCCTGGAGGCCCAGAGCGTCACCGGGGACCTCCGCTTCCACTCCGTGGCCGGTGACCTGACGGTGGTGGACGGGGCGGGCGCCTCGGTCCGGGCCGAGTCGGTCAGCGGTGACATGGTGCTGGACGTCGACCCGTCGGGGAAGCCCACCGACATCCGGCTGACCACGGTCTCCGGCGAGATCGCGATCCGGCTGCCGCACCCGGCGGACGCCCGGGTCGAGGCCAACACCGCGAGCGGGGCCGTCTCCAACGCCTTCGAGGACCTGCGGGTCGGCGGGCAGTGGGGCGCGAAGAAGATCACCGGCACGCTCGGCGCCGGGACGGGGACCCTGAAGGCGACGACCGTGTCCGGTTCGATCGCCCTGCTGCGCAGGCCCCCCGCCGAGGACGAGGCGTACGGTGCCGAGCCGACCGGAAAGGTTCTCTGACATGCCCCCCGTATTCGCCCACGGCCGACTGCGCCTGTATCTGCTCAAGCTCCTGGACGAGGCCCCGCGCCACGGCTACGAGGTGATCCGCCTCCTGGAGGAGCGCTTCCAGGGCCTGTACGCCCCCTCCGCGGGCACCGTCTACCCCCGGCTGGCCAAGCTGGAGGCCGAGGGCCTGGTCACCCACGCCACCGAGGGCGGCCGCAAGGTCTACTCGATCACCGACGCCGGACGCGCCGAGCTGGCGGGCCGCAGCGGCGAACTGGCCGACCTGGAGCTGGAGATCCGCGACTCCCTCTCCGAACTGGCCGCCGAGATACGCGCCGACGTGCGCGGCGCGGCGGGCCGGCTCCGCAGCGACATGCGGGCGGCGGCCTCCGAGTCCCGGCAGGGCGCGGGACCGGGCGGCGCGAAGAACGGCTCCAAGGACAAGCCGTCGGCCTCGCCCTTCGGGGAGTTCGGGGACTTCGGCAACCTGGGCGACTTCGGCGACAGCGAGGCGTGGCGCAACGCCAAGGAGGAGCTGCGCCGGGCCAAGCAGGAGTGGAAGGAGCAGGCACGGCGGGCGAAGGACGAGTCCCGGCGCGCCCGCGAGGAGGCCCAGCAGGCCCGCCGCCAGGCCAAGGAGGCCCAGGACAGGGCGCGCGAGCAGGTGCGGGACGCCGCCCGCCAGGTGCAGGAGCACTTCGCCCGGGGTGACTGGCCCTCCGGCGTACGGGAGGGGCTGGCCGAGATCACGGGCCAGCTCGGCGGCTTCGCGCGGGCGGGTGGCTGGTCCTCGTTCGGCAAGCCCGGACCGTACGACGCCGAGGACACGGCGAGCGGCCCGGCGACCGAGGCCCGGGATGCCTCCTCGGACTGGGGCAAGGACCTCCCGGTCACGGACGACCCGGCCCGCGACCTGGACCGCCTGCTGGACCGGTTCCGCGACACCGTCCGGGACGCGGCCCGCGACCACGGAGTGACGGGCGACCAGCTGTCCGAGGCCCGCCGCCACTTGGGCACGGCGGCGGAACGGATCGAGGCACTGCTGACACCGGAGCCCGACGACAAGGGCTGAGGGCCACGGAGGGGGCGGGCGCCTGGTCGTGTACGGGGCGCCTGGGGCGGGTGCGCTCCGTACGAGGCACGCGGGGCGGGCGCCCGGCTGTACCCCCGGGGAAGGCGGGCGGCTCGCTGCACGAGGCACGCGGGGCGGGCGCCCTGTCACGCGCGGCGGGCGCCTCGCCGCACACGACACGCAAGGGCGGGCGCCCCGCCGCGCCGTTCGCGCCGCCCGCGTCCTCACCCCGCCTTGGCGTGCCCCTGCCCCCGCCCCTCGGCCTCGGGCCCGTACAGCGCTCGGTGCACGGTCGCGTACGTCGCCCCGTGCTCGGCGAGGACGTCGGCGACGGTTCCGGGCGTCGCCGTGAGGGCCAGGAGCAGGTGCTCCTCGCCGATGAACCGGTCGCCCCGTCCCAGCGCGACCCGCAGCGACTTCTCCAGGACGCCTTTCGCCCCCGGGGTGAAGGGGCGGTGCCCCGACCACCACCGGCGGCCGCTCCGGCCGGCGGCGAGGGCGCCCTCGCCGTGAGCCCCCTCCACGCGGCCCACGACGGCGTCGACGTCGATCCCGATCTCCGCGAGGGCCTCGGTGTCGGCCTTCGTGAGCCCGCCCCGGCGGCGGGCCTCGGCGAAGGAGGCGCCGAGGAAGGAGCGGCGGCCGCTCAGCCCGAGGGCGGCGAGGGCGAAGGAGGCCCGGCCGCCCTCCTGTTCCAGCAGCGCGAGGAGCAGGTGTTCCTCGCTGACCGATCCGGCCCCGACGCGCTCCGCCTGCGCCACGGCTCCCTTTACGGTCACGCGGGCCCCTTGGGTGAACCGTTCGAACATCAACGCCTCCCGTACTTCTTGTGCACGGCCTGCCGGCTGACGCCCAGCTCGGCGGCGATCTCCTGCCACGACCATCCCTGGATGCGGGCACTGCGTACCTGTACGGCTTCGAGCTGCTCCAGCAGCCGCCGCAGCGCTGCCACCGCCCGCAGCCCGACACGCGGGTCGCGGTCACCGGCACGTGCGGCCAGATCCGTTGCTTCGGTCATGGTGTCAACGTACGTTGACGCCCGTCGATCGTCAATCAAAGTTGACGCCAATGTCCGCGAGCCGGTCATGCCGCACCACGTCGCCCCGCACCCCGCCGTAGCGCAGCTCGGCCCTCTCGATCCCTTCGGCCGCGAACCCGGCCCGCACCGCGACCCGGCAGGAGGCGGGGTTGCCGGTGCGGTGGCCCAGCAGGAGACCCAGCCCGTGCCCTGGGCCAGGGTGGCGGCGCGGACGGCCACACACAGCCGAGCGCCTCGCCCTCCTCCCCCACGGCGGCCCAGGAGCCAAGGGCGCAGCAGGAACCCTTCAGGGGCGGTCAGTTCGTCCCCACGGGCCAGCCTCCCGCACGGTCACCACCACCTCCGCCCCCGGCCGCGCCAGCACGGCCAACCGCCCCCCGTGCGGCGCCTTGCCGAGGACACGGGCGGCCCGCCCGGTGACGGAGACACGCCAGCCACGGACGGAGGGCGGCAGGGACAGCTCCGTGATCCCGGGACGGGCGGCGGCCCGGTAGGCGAGCCGGTAGGCGCGGTCGGCGGCGTCGTACGTGTCGGAGCGGACCGCACCCGCGACGGCGGGGGCGTACAGGGTCGCCGTCCGCTCCTTGTTCGTACGGAAGCGGCCGCGCTCGTCCACCGCGCAGTAGCCGCCGCCGTAGCACCAGACGTACCCGGCCCAACCGGAGCTGTAGCGGTTCAGGGAGGCGAGAGCCTCGCGGTAGAAACGGCCCATGGCGGGGAGGGAGTTGTTGAGCGGCCCCCACTCCCCGACGACCACGGGCATCCGGTACCGGGCCGGATAGGCGGTGACGGCGGCCTCGTACGCCTCGATCCAGCCGGCCGACGGGTCGTAGTCCGCGCCCGCCTCCATGGCGGTGTTGTAGAAGTGCGGGGCGTACACGGTCCGGCCGTCATGGATCCGGCCGAGCCCGGTGGGCACGCCCTCGCCGACGATGGGGGTCGGTTCGACGAAGAGCCAGGTGGCTCGGTCCTTGGCGCGGATGGCCCGGGCGAGCCGGTTGTACATCGGGGTGAGGTGCCGCGCCTCGATACGGCGGGCGGCGGCCGCCAGATCCTCGCCCTCGCGCAGCTCCCCCATCGGCTCGTTGATCAGGTCGTAGCCGATGACGGCCGGGTGGCCGCGGAACCGTTCGGCGAGGACCTGCCACATGGCGGCCTGGGCGCGTCGCAGGTCGGGGTCCTCGTAGAGATGGGTGAAGGCCCGCTGGACGGCGGGCTGGAAATACTCGGAGAACCAGTCGTCGGGGTTGGGCGTGAACGGCAGCCCGTCGGTCCTGGTGGCCCATTCCGGGATGCCCCGGTGGCCGAAGGCGGGCCCGAAGACGTCCTGGTGGGCGTCGATGAGGACCTGGATGCGGTGCTGGTGCGCCCAGCCGAGGATGCGTTCGATCTTCCGGAGGTAGCGCTCGCTGTACTGGCCGCGCCGGGGCTCCAGATCGTCCCAGAAGACCAGCAGCCGGGCGAAGTTGAAGCCATTGGCCCGCAGGTCGCGGAAGTGGCGCTCCGTGATGGCGCCGAGCGCGGCCTCGCCCCGGCCCACCTTGTCCTCGACGTTCCAGCCGCGCAGGGTGAGAGTGCGGCCCCGGCTGTCGGTGAGGGGCGGGATGGAACGTTCGTACGCCGTCGGGTCGGCGGCCCGGGTGGACGCGGGGTGCGCCGAGGCGGCGGGAGCGAGGGCCCCCGCCGCCAGTACGGACGCGACGACAACTGCTATGAGTGCTCTGCTCATGCGCATGGGCGGCATCCCATCAACAGAGCTGACACTTATTCAAGTATGGTGCGGCGACCAGTTCTGCGGGACTACGCGGTCGGCCGGAGCACGATCTTCCCGAACTGCTCGCCGTCGGCCAGCCGCTGGAACCCCTCACGGGCCCGGTCCAGCGGCAGCACCTCGTCGATGACCGGCCGTACGCCGGTGGTCGCGCAGAAGGCCAGCAGGTCCTCCAGCTCGTCCTTGGTCCCCATGGTGGAGCCGACGACCTTCAGCTCCAGGAAGAAGATCCGGGTCAGCTCGGCGTGCGAGGGCCGGTCACCGCTGGTGGCCCCGGAGATGACGAGAGTGCCGCCGGGGCGCAGCGACTTCACGGAGTGGGACCAGGTGGCGGCGCCGACGGTCTCGATGACGGCGTCCACCCGCTGCGGAAGCCGCGCCCCGGGCTCGTACGCCTCCAGTGCGCCCAGCTCCACGGCCCGCTTGCGCCGGGTCTCGTCGCGGCTGGTGGCGAAGACCCGGAGGCCGGCGGCCTTCCCGAGCACGATCGCGGCGGTGGCGACCCCGCCGCCCGCGCCCTGGACGAGCACCGAATCGCCGGGCCGGACACCGGCGTTGGTGAAGAGCATCCGGTACGCGGTGAGCCAGGCGGTCGGCAGGCAGGCGGCCTCCTCGAAGGAGAGCTCCTTCGGCTTGGGCAGCACGTTCCAGGTGGGCACGGCGACCTGCTCGGCGAAGGTGCCCTGGTAGCGCTCGGTGAGGATGGAGCGCGGCTCCTTCGGCCCGACGCCGTGCCCGGACTGGCCGATGACGGAGTGCAGGACGACCTCGTTGCCGTCCTCGTCGACACCGGCCGCGTCGCAGCCCAGGATCATCGGAAGCCGGTCCTCGGCGAGGCCCACGCCCCGCAGCGACCAGAGGTCGTGGTGGTTGAGGGAGGCGGCCCGGACGGTGACGGTGCTCCACCCGGCACGCGCCTGCGGGGCGGGGCGCTCACCCAGCTCAAGTCCGTCGAGGGGCCGGTCGGGATCGATACGGGCTGCGTAGGCGGCGAACATGGCTAGACGATAGGCCGGGCGGGACGAGGACGTAACCGCCTGCGCATGTGACACACACCAACCTCCCCCTCCCCCGGCGGACCCCACCCAGCGCACCCCCGGCAGCCAGCTCATACCGCTGCGCGCACCCTGCCCCGGCAAACCTCACCCAGCGCCCCCGGGCGGCCGGTTCAAGCCCCTGCGGCGTTTGGGCAGCGGGGTGCGGGGCGGCGCCCCGGAGGCTCCGTCCCCGCTCCGCGAACGCCGGACGGGCGGGAAGGTCGCCGGAGGGGCTGGACGCAGAGATGGGGCTGGGCCCATGACCAACAGAGCCCCGCCCCATCACACACGCAGGCGCGGGCGCAGACACGCCCACACCCACCCACACCATCAGCGCCGAGCCACACCCTCGGCCCGCGCCGCCGCGGCCACCGCCGCGGTCACCGCAGGCGCGACCCGCTCGTCGAACGGCGAAGGGATCACATAGTCCGCCGCCAGCTCATCGCCGACCACGTCGGCCAACGCGTTGGCCGCCGCGATCTTCATCCCCTCCGTGATCCGCGAGGCCCGCACCTGGAGCGCCCCCGCGAAGATCCCCGGGAACGCCAGCACGTTGTTGATCTGGTTCGGGAAGTCGGAGCGTCCGGTCGCCACCACGGCCGCGTACCTGTGCGCGATCTCGGGGTGGACCTCCGGGTTCGGGTTGGCCATGGCGAAGACGTACGCACCGGGTGCCATCGACGCCACCGCAGCCTCCGGCACCGTACCGCCGGAGACACCGATGAACACGTCCGCACCGGCCAGCGCCTTCTCCAGCGAACCGGAGATCCCGGCCCGGTTGGTCAGCTCGGCCAGCTCGCGCTTGACGTCGGTGAGGTCGTCCCGGTCCCGGCTGACGACGCCCTTGCGGTCGGCGACGGCGACATCGCCGATGCCCGCCTCCAGCAGGAACTTGGCGATGGCCACGCCCGCCGCGCCCGCGCCGGAGATGACACCGCGCAGGTCACCGAGCGTGCGCCCGGAGAGCTTGGCCGCGTTGCGCAGGGCGGCGAGGGTGACGACGGCGGTGCCGTGCTGGTCGTCATGGAAGACGGGGATGTCCAGCCGCTCCTGGAGCTTGCGCTCGATCTCGAAGCAGCGGGGGGCCGAGATGTCCTCCAGGTTCACCCCGCCGAAGGAGGGGGCGAGCCGGACGACGGTGTCGACGATCTCGTCCGCGTCGGTCGTCGCCAGCGCGATCGGCACCGCGTCGACGCCGCCGAACTGCTTGAAGAGGATGGCCTTGCCCTCCATCACGGGGAGGGACGCCTCGGGCCCGATGTCACCGAGGCCGAGCACGGCGGTGCCGTCCGTCACGACGGCCACGACCTGGGACTTCCAGGTGTAGTCGTGGACGAGCTCGGGGTTGTCGGCAATGGCGCTGCACACTTTGGCCACGCCGGGCGTGTAGGCCAGGGAAAGGTCGTCCTTGTCCCGGATCGGGACGGTGGACTGCACGGCCATCTTCCCTCCCCGGTGAAGGGCGAAGGCCGGATCGAAGGGCTCGTCGGCCCCGGTGTCCGCCGCGCTCGTGCGCTGGAAGCCACTGTCGGTACTGCTGTCGCTGCGAGGATTGACGATCTCCGCTGCCATGGTGTTGACCCCTTAAGTCTTCATCGTTTGAGGGTGGCCACTCCTGGTTGAGGAGGGGTGGGCGGGCACCGCGTACGTGCCCTGCGCCGAGCGGTTGGCCCGCCCTGGCAGGGAGAGGTACATACGCGCGGGCGCGCCGCACACGCGCCCTGGGCCCCGGATGAGGGGTGTAAACGTCTTTCTTACCGGACCAACCCGGTTACGCACGAGTCCATTCCGGTGCGGTGACGTGACTCATAGTCGAATATCTGGACAAGTCGGCAAACCGGCATAAAAGCCACCCTTCCTCCAGGTGCGCCGGAGATTCTCCGGTGGCGGGAAGGGTTCGCGACAGATGGTCCGGCCCCGAGGTGCCGGTCACGCGAGTTCGAGGGTCGCCCGTTATCCGATTTTGACATGGCTGGGCCCCTGAATGGGCCTGTCCAAATGGCAGGATGCCGTCATCAAACGAGGTGACGACACTCGAAGGTGCGTGCCAAGCCTCTCCGTAAGCACCCTCAACCTTCACCTGCCGGAGGATCCCGACATGACCGCAAGCATCATGCGTAAGACCGCCAAGTCCCGGATTGCGGCGGTCGGCGCCATCGCGGTCGCCGGCACCCTGCTGCTCACCGCCTGCGGCGACCAGACCGACAAGGGCAACAAGCCCTCCGACGCCGCCAAGGCCTCGGACGCCCCGCTCGCCGACCTGCTGCCCCAGGCCGTCAAGGACAAGGGCGTCATCCGGGTCGGTTCGGACATCGCCTACCCGCCGGTGGAGTTCAAGGACAAGTCCGGCAAGGTCGTCGGTATCGACCCCGACCTCGCCGCGGCCCTCGGCAAGCAGCTCGGCGTGACCTTCGATTTCCAGAACGGCACGTTCGACACGCTCATCACGGGCCTCCGCTCCAAGCGCTACGACCTGGCCATGTCGGCGATGACCGACACCAAGGACCGCCAGGAGGGTGTCGACTCCGAGACCAAGAAGAAGGTCGGCGAAGGCGTCGACTTCGTCGACTACTTCACCGCCGGTGTCTCGATCTACACCAAGAAGGGTGACGACAAGGGCATCAAGACCTGGTCGGACCTCTGCGGGAAGAAGATCGCCGTGCAGCGCGGCACCGTCTCCCACGACCTCGCCAAGGCCGAGAGCAAGAAGTGCGGCAGCAAGGGCACGATCGCCATCGAGCAGTTCGACAACGACCTGGAGGCCCAGACCCGGCTGCGCGCCGGCGGTGCCGACGCCGGCTCCTCCGACTTCCCGGTGGCCGCGTACGCGGTGAAGACCTCGGGCGGCGGCAACGACTTCCAGCTGGTCGGCGAGCAGGTCGAGGCGGCCCCGTACGGCATCGCCGTCGCCAAGGGCAACACCGAGCTGCGGGACGCGGTCAAGGCCGCGCTCGACGCGATCATCAAGAACGGCGAGTACGACAAGATCATCGCCAAGTGGGGTGTCGAGGCCGGCGCGGTCACCGAGGCCAAGATCAACGGCGGATCCTGACCGGGCTCCGGCGGTGAGAGGCAAGACCTGTGACTGAATCGAAGAAGACGGGCCCCGCCGGGACGCCACCCGCCCCGGCGGCCGGGCCCGAGGCGATCAAGGCCATCCCTGTTCGCCACTACGGACGCTACGTGTCGGCGGTCATCGCCTTCGGCCTGCTGGCCTCCATCATCTACGCGTTCTCCCAGGGGCAGATCAACTGGGGCGCCATCCCGGACTACTTCTTCGACGACCGGATCATCCGGGGTGTCGGCCAGACCCTGCTGCTGACCGTCCTCTCGATGGCGATCGGTATCGGCGGCGGCATCCTGCTCGCGGTGATGCGGCTGTCGAAGAACCCGGTGACCTCGTCCATCGCCTGGTCGTACATCTGGTTCTTCCGGGGCACACCGGTCCTGGTCCAGCTGTTCGTCTGGTTCAACCTGGGCCTGGTCTTCGAGTACATCAACCTCGGGCCGATCTACAAGGACGAGTGGTCGTCCTTCATGACCCCGCTGCTGACCGCCCTCCTCGGGCTCGGCCTCAACGAGGCCGCGTACATGGCGGAGATCTGCCGGGCCGGTCTGCTCTCGGTCGACGAGGGCCAGACCGAAGCGTCGCACGCGCTGGGCATGAGCCACAGCAAGACGCTGCGCCGGGTGGTGATCCCGCAGGCGATGCGCGTGATCGTGCCCCCGACGGGCAACGAGGTCATCAACATGCTCAAGACGACCTCACTGGTGGCCGCCGTCCAGTTCACGGAGCTCTTCCGGTACGCCCAGGACATCGGGCAGAACTCCGGCGCCCCCGTGGAGATGTACTTCCTCGCGGCAGCCTGGTACCTGATCATGACCTCGATCCTGAGCGTCGGCCAGTACTACCTGGAGCGCCACTACGCCCGCGGGTCCAGCCGGAGCCTGCCGCAGACACCGGCCCAGAAGATCAGGGCCAACCTGCTGTCCCTGGGCCGTCCCAAGGGAGGCATGGCATGACGACGACCCCCATGGTGAAGGCCGAGGGCGTCCACAAGTCCTTCGGCGCCGCGCACATCCTCAAGGGCATCGACCTGGAGGTCGCCCCGCGTGAGGTGTTCTGTCTGATCGGCCCGTCCGGTTCCGGCAAGTCGACCTTCCTGCGGTGCATCAACCACCTGGAGAAGATCAGCGCCGGACGGCTCTCGGTCGACGGCGAACTGGTCGGCTACCGGCAGAAGGGCGACAAGCTCTACGAGCTGAGGGACAACGAGGTCGCACTCAAGCGCCGCGACATCGGCATGGTCTTCCAGCGCTTCAACCTGTTCCCGCACATGACGGCGATCGAGAACGTCATGGAAGCCCCGGTCCAGGTCAAGGGCGAGTCCAAGGCCGTGGCCAGGGCCCGCGCCGAGAAGCTGCTGGACCGGGTGGGCCTCGCCGACAAGGCGAAGAACTACCCCTCCCAGCTCTCCGGCGGCCAGCAGCAGCGGGTGGCCATCGCCCGCGCGCTGGCGATGGAGCCGAAGCTGATGCTCTTCGACGAGCCGACCTCCGCTCTCGACCCGGAGCTGGTGGGCGACGTCCTGGACGTCATGCGCGGACTGGCCGAGGACGGGATGACGATGATCGTCGTCACCCACGAGATGGGCTTCGCCCGCGAGGTCGGTGACGCGCTGGTCTTCATGGACGACGGCGTGGTGGTCGAGTCCGGCCACCCGCGCGACGTGCTGACCAACCCCCAGCACGACCGGACGAAGTCGTTCCTGTCGAAGGTGCTGTAGAAAGCCGGGGCGCCGCCCCCGCCACGTGCAGGTGCCCCGGGCCGTCAAGGCCCGGGGCACCTGCACGTGTTCTCCTCCGCCGACGTCGACCCGTCGGAGGTCCCAGCGGTGATCGGTTCGGACGCAGGCGTACGGCACCCGGACCCACAGCCCTACTTCACGGCGAGGATCAGGCTGTCCGAGGGCGACGCCCAGACCGTGCGGGCCTCGCCGAAGCCGGCGGCGAGCAGGGTGCGGGTGTGCCAGGCGGCGGAGGGCATGTCACCGTCCGCGTGTTCGCCGTAGATCGCGAACCGTTCTGCGGTGGGTCCGGCGAGGACCGGGTCCTTGGCGGCGACGGCCCACCACTCGGCCCAGTCCAGGGCGCCCGCGGCCTTGGCGCGGTCCATGGCGGCGTGCCGGTGGGCGCCTTCGGCGGCGTTGATGCGGGGGGTGTCCGGGTCGATGGTGCGGTCGGCGTTCATGAAGACGCCACCGTCCCGGACGAGGCCGCCGAGCTGCCCGTACAGCACGGCCAGCGGCTCGCTGTGGAACCAGTGCAGGGCGGTGGCCGTGAGGACGGCGTCGTACGAGGTGCGGGGCAGCCGGCTGGTCCAGTCCGGGTCCTTGAGGTCGGCGGTGACGAAGGTGACCCGGTCGTCGCCCTCGAAGGTGCCGCGGGCTATGGCCAGGAGCGCGGGGTCGAGGTCGACGCCGGTGCTCGTGGCGTCCGGGAACCGCTTGAGGAGCCGGTCCGTAATACTTCCCGTACCGCACGCGAGGTCCAGGACCCGGGGCGCGGGGCCGACGACCGCCTCGACCATGTCCAGCATCACCCGGAACCGCTCCTCGCGATCGGGCATGTACCACTCCTGCTGGCGGTCCCAGCTCTCCTGCCAGGACTGCCAGTCGGTGCTCGTCCCCGTCTCCGTCACGCCAACCTCCAGTAAGCCTCATCAATGACGGCCGACCATTACACTGGCCGACACTCCGACCCTAGACCGACCCGGTAAGGACTACAAGTGGAACTGGCCTATTACTCGGACTACGCCGTGCGCCTGGTCAACACCGAGGAGCCGGCCCGCAACAAGGACGTCCTCACCTCGGTCGAGGCCGTCCGGGAGCTCTTCGGCGCCAATCAGCAGGCGGCACGGCGGACGACGGACGCGGACGTGACCCGCTTCCGTTCCGTGCGGGGCCGGCTGCGCGCGGTCTTCGAGGCGGCCGACGGCGGCGACGAGACGCTCGCGGTGGACCTGCTCAACTCGCTGCTGCTGGAGTTCCCGGTGAGCCCGCAGATCTCCGGCCACGACACCCGGGACGAGGACGGCAGGCCGGACTGGCACATGCACCTGGCCGACCACCCGTCCAACGCGACCGCCGGGTACGCGGCCATCGCGGCGATGGGTCTCGCCTTCCACCTGACCTCGCACGGCGTGGACCGGCTCGGCCTCTGCGAGGCGGCTCCGTGCCGCAACGCCTACCTGGACACCTCCACCAACCGCTCCCGGCGCTACTGCTCCGACCGCTGCGCCACCCGCGCCAACGTCGCCGCCTACCGGGCCCGCAAACGGGCGGAGGCGGACCGGACCGGCCTCAGCGCCGAGACCGCCCAGCCGAGCACCGCGGTCACCGACAGCTGACCCTTCGCGCCCTTCGCACCCCCCGGCCCCCTGGGCCCCTTCGGCAGCGGCCGGTAGCGGGCCCGTACCCGGGCCAGTACGAGCTCCTCGGGGACCACCCCGTAATCCGTGCTGTCCCCGCCCGCGAACGTGTTGTCGCCCCGCACCCACCAGCCGCCGGGCCGCTGTTCGACCGCCCGCTTCACCACCAGCAGGTCCTGCTGGAAGGGGTGACGCAGGATCACCACGTCACCGGGGCGCACGGGCGCCCCGTACTGCACCAGCAGCAGATCCCCGTGGTAGAGCGTGGGCACCATCGAAGGCCCCGTCACCTCCACCACCCGCAACGGCCGCCGCCCGGCCCGCCCGCCCCCGGACACCCGTCCCCGCTCCGGCACCTCGGCCACCTCCCGGTCCTCCTCCGGCACACCGTCCCGCGTACCGCGTTCCGCTCCGTACATTCGGCCGACGGCCCGGATCCCACCCCGGACTTTTGACCTAAGCCCCAGGGGCAGCCACGGAAAGCGGCGCTCCACGGAGTAATGTCCCACCTGAGAAGACGATCACGAGGAGGACAGCTCCATGCTTTCCCGCCTGTTTGCCCCCAAGGTGAAGGTCAGCGCCCACTGCGACCTGCCCTGCGGCGTCTACGACCCGGCCCAGGCCCGCATCGAGGCCGAGTCGGTCAAGGCCGTCCAGGAGAAGTACCAGGCCAACGAGGACGCGGACTTCCGCACCCGCGCGGTCCTGATCAAGGAACAGCGCGCCGAGCTCGCGAAGCACCACGTCTCGGTGCTCTGGAGCGACTACTTCAAGCCCCCGCACTTCGAGAAGTACCCGGAGCTGCACCAGCTGATCAACGACACCCTGAAGGCGCTCTCCGCGGCCAAGGGCTCGAACGACCCGGCGACGGGCCAGAAGGCCCTGGACCTGATCGCCGAGGTCGACAAGATCTTCTGGGAGACCAAGAAGGCTTGACGGTCACCGGGCAGTCCGGTCCGCGGTTCCGCGGATCGCACCGCCCAGCCGTCCGCACCCGGTCCGCAGGCCGCCGATACCGGCGTCCACAGCGGACCGGGTGCGGTCTTTCGCACGGCAGCGCCCGTACTCGCGCGCCACGGCCGAGCGGCCCGGGTGTGAACGCTCAGGCTGCCGCGTGTGAGGCGGAGCGCCCGCATCCGCCGTACCCGGGCGCCGTGCCGCCCACCGGGATCGAGGGTGCGCCGGCGGCTGTGTCGCGGCCGGGGGTGGCGACGCGGTGGTGGAGGTGCTCGCGCGGGCGGCCGGGTGCGCACCACGGTTGCCCAGGACTACGGACGGACCGTGGACCTGGCGCGGTGGGGACTGTCGGCGCGCTCCTGCGGACCGGCCGACGCCGAGCAGGCCATCGTGTCCGCCGGGGCGCTGAGCAACTCCGCCCACGGGTCGCGGGAGGAGTTCTCGGCGGGGTGCGCGTCGGGGCGGGTGCTCCGGTTCGACGAGGCGGAGTACGGGCCCTTCTCCGGAGAGAACGTCCTCGCGCCCGCCGTCTGCTGGCGGAGAGAGAGTCCAGCCAGTGGCGGTGAGCCAAGGCCCCAGGCCCCTCGGTCACACGCCGGGCAGCAGATGCCGGTAGCTCTCCGGGTGCTCCGCGAGGAATTCCGCGAAGCTCTGGGCCGGGTGGCCGGTGAGGGTGGGTACCGCGTCGGAGACGGCGGCCAGTTCGCCGGCCGCGATCGCCTCGTACGAGGTGACCCAGCCGGCCACCTCCCACTCCTCGGCCCCGTATCCGGCCCGGGATGCGTAGGCCTCCTCGACCGTCTCGGGGACGTAGCGGATGGAGCGTCCGGTGGCCCGGCTCAGCTCCTCGGCGGCCTCGGCGAGGGTGAACGCCTCGGGGCCGGTGAGGTCGTGGGCCCGGCCGTCGTGGGCGGTGGACCCGTCCAGCAGGACGGCGGCCGCGGCGTCCGCGATGTCCTCGTGGGCGACGGCGGCGACCCGGCCACCCGCGCCCGGTCCGCGCAGCGCCCCGTCCGCGCCGGTCATCGCGGGCAGCCCCGCCAGGTACCAGTTGTCCCGCAGGAACGTGTGGCGCACGTCGGCCGTCCGGATGTGGGCCTCGGTGTGCCAGTGGTCGCGGGCGAAGGTGAACGTGGCGTCGGGCGCGGCGCCCTGGAAGGACACGTACACGATCCGCTCCACGCCCACCGCCACGGCCGCGTCGATCGCCGTGACGTGCTCGCGCACCCGGTCCGGGCTCTCGTGCGCGGAGACCAGGAACAGGGTGTGGGCCCCGTCCAGGGCCCGGCGCATCGCCTCCCCGTCGCCGTAGGGGGCGGCGGGCGCACGGTCGGCGCCGGGCAGTTCGGGGAGACGGGCCGGGTCGCGGCCGAGCAGGCGTACGGGGACTCCGGTGCGGGCGAGCCGCTCGGCGACCCGGCCGCCGACCGCTCCGCTCGCTCCGGTCACCGCGGTGAGGGGGCCGATCATCGGAGTTCCTCTTCCTCTCGTCGGTCATGGTGCCAGTGCTCAAGGGGCCGCACCTCCACGACCGCCGCCACCGGGAGCGGTCCGTACAGGTGCGGGAACTCCTCGCCGCCGGGCTTCATCGCCTCGTACCGGACGGGGGCGGTGAGGCGGGCGGGGTCGACGACCAGGACCACCAGATCGTGGCCGTCGGCCCCGGTCCCGCCTCCGTCCCCGTACAGCATCCTTGCCACGCCCGGGAGTTGGCGGGGCAGGGAGAGGTGGATGAAGCCCTCCTCCTGGAGGGTGCGGCCCCGGGTGGACATCTCGTACGTCCCGGTCCCGCGGGCCGCCTCCCAGAGGGCTGCTTCGGCGAGGTGCAGCAGTGGTTCGGTCATCGAACCACGCTAGCGGGCGCTGCTAGTAGGTGCGGCGGCGCGCCCTGCGGGTGGCGAAGAGGACCGTTCCACCGGCGGCCACCAACGCTGCCGCGATGGAGCCGATGATCCATTCGCCGCCGCGCGATCCGGTGTCGGGCAGTTCACCCGGGTGAGACGGGGAGGGCGTCGGCTTCCACGTCGGCGTGGGGTCGGTGGGATGCGGCGTGGGGTGGGTGGGGGTGGGGGTCGGATCCGTGGGGGTGGGAGTGGGGTCGGTGGGGGTCGGGGTCGGATCCGTCGGCGTCGGCGTCGGGTCCGTGGGGGTCGGCGTCGGGTCCGTCGGCGTGGGCGTCGGGTCCGTGGGCGTCGGGGTCGGATCCGTAGGCGTCGGTGTCGGCGTCGGATCCGTCGGCGTCGGCGTGGGGGTCGGGTCCGGGCCGCAGGCCGGGAGGTCGCCGTCGAACGGGTAGGAGTGGATCTCCTGGCCGCCCGAAGCGCCCGACGAGGTGTGGGTGAGCGAACCGGCGGTGTAAAAGCGGCCGTTGGTACCGCTCATGGAGAGCGTGGTGGTGCTGGCGGGCTGCCCGACCAGCACGCTCCCCTGGAACTGGGCCGGCCCGGTCATCGTCAGGTCCGTCGCGTCCGGGAAGTTCCACAGCAGGCGCTCGCGGAGCCCCGGGTTGGGGAGGGCGCCCATGAACGAGGCGACCGTGCGGGCGTCGCCGTAGACGTTGACGAGGACGGTCGCCCCGGCGGGGATGCCGTTGAAGGTGAACCCGGCGTTGCCGCCCGCCGCGGAGACCAGGTCCGCATCCACGTCGAAGACCTGGATCGGCGAGGTGCCGTCCCCGGTGAAGGTGAACGTGTCACCGGACCGCGTCCAGCTGCCGGTGGCCGCGCGGTGCGCGTCACCCTCGTACGCGTAGCACCGGCTGGCCTCGGTGAGCTGCGGGCGCAGGCCGGTGAACGGGGTGACGGCCGCCGGATCGGGGCGCGGGGCCGTCAGCGGGTTCACCGTGCCGGTCAGGCTTCCCGCGTAGGCGACCCGCCCCGCGTGGGTGCCCTCCTCCGCGAGGAGGCGCTCGCCGGGGGCGATGAGGATGTCTCCGCCCACCGACAGGTAGTCGGATCCGTCCGGCGGCGGGACCCGTGAACCGACGCCCACGACACCGACGTTGTAGATCTGCGAGACCCCGGCCCGCTTGTCCATGTCGAACCGGCCGAGGGTGACGATCTTCCCCTCGGCCTCGGCGGCGGCCTCCCGGACCAGGAAGTCCCCGCCGACGTAGATGTTGATGTTCTCGTCGAACCCTACGACCGGGCCGTTGTTGGGGTCGTTCCACACGGACGGGCACCCGCTGCCGAGGCAAGGGCCGAGCCCGCCCGGCAACGGATCGGCGGCGGCGGCCGGGGCCAGCATGCCCACCATCGCCGCGGCCGTGGCCACTGTCACTGCTGCCCGGATCGTGTTGCCGCGCCTGCGCGCCTGTTGTTCCATGCCGCGCAATATGCATCTTTAATGCTAGTCATTTGTTATGACACGCCGGATCTGCCCGCATACGTAGGCCTATAGGAGGGCCAGGAGGGTTCAGAGGGCCAGCAGCCTCTCCTCCAGCCGGGGATCGAGGCCGACCGTCGGCCGGTCCGGCCGCTGGGGCGCGGTACCGCCGCGCTCGCACAGCCAGCTCCAGGTGTCGGCGACGGTCCCGCCGACCGGACGGCAGCGCAGCCCGGCCGCCTCGGCCTTGGCATGGCCGCCCCGGTGCATCGCGTCGTGCAGCTCCCCCTCCGGCAGCCAGATCGGCAGCCCGCTCCAGGGCTCGGCCCCGGCAGCCAGCAGGGTCTCCGGGTCCGTCCAGCGCAGCTCGGCTCCGGAGCCCGTGACCTGGACGCAGGCGTCCAGCAACTCCCCCATGGTGGCGTGGCCGGGGCGGCTGACCGTGTTGTACGGGCCGTGCAGTCCGGCCGCCCCGGCGTCCAGGATCCAGCGGGCGAGGTCGCGCGCGTCGACGTACTGGAGTTCGGTGGTACGTGGACCGGGGGCGATCACCGGGCCGCCGCGGGCGATCCGCGTGAGCCACCAGGGCAGCCGCCCGATGTTCTCCCCGGGGCCGATGATCAGCCCCGCGCGGGCCAGCAGCGCGCGGTCGCCGAAGGCGTCGAGGGCCGCCAGCTCACCGCCGCGCTTGGCCCGGTCGTACGGCACTTCCCCGCCCTCGCCGCTGTCGTCGGGCGAGGCGCCGGTCACCAACGGCCCGTCCTCGTCCAGTCCGGCGGGCGCGGGGTAGGCGTAGACCGAGCGGCTGGAGGCGTACGTGTAGTGGCCCGCGCGGTCCGCCAGGAGCCGGGCCGCGTCCCGTACGGCGGTGGGCACACCGCTCCAGGTGTCGACGACCAGGTCCCAGTCGCCCGCGTGCTCCGCCAGCGCCGCCAGGCCCCGGCCCCGGCCCCCTCCCGTACGGTCGCCCGTCAGCGCGCGCACGCCCTGCGGCGGTGCGTGGTGGCCGCGGTGGAAGACGGTGACCTGCCAGCCCCGCGCCAGGGCGGCCTCGGTGACGGCCCGGCCGACGAACTCCGTACCGCCCAGCATCAGCAGCTTCATGTACCGAGCGTGCCCGCCCGGGCCGCTCCGGGGAACACCCGCACGCTGTCAGCAGAACGGGGAGCTCCCCCGGGTCTCAGGTCCTCGGACTTCCGGGGTTCAAGGACTCAGAGCTCACGGGCTCACGGTCTCAGAGCTCATGGGCTCAGGGCCCTCAAGTCCTCACGGCGTGCGGGCCAGTGGGCTGCGGTGGCGCAGGAGCCATTCGTAGTAGCCGCTGGAGCGCCGGGCCGCCTCCCGGTACGCCGCCTCCAGCTCCGCGTACGCCACCGAGATGTCCGTCTCCGGCCGGGAGACCAGGAGCAGCCGGACGGCCAGCGGGTCGTCGCGCAGCGGACGGATCGCCATGTCGTCGCGCGGCCCCGAGGTGGGCTGGCAGGGCGCGACGGCCTCGCCGAGCACGACGAGGGAGGCGGCGGTGAGGTAGTCCCCGTGCAGGACCGGCGGGTCGATCCCGGCGGCACCCAGCACACGGCGCACCCCGTCCCACTCGCCGTCCACCGTCGGATCGACCATCCACCGGTCGCCGGCCAGCTCCCCGAGCTCCACCACCCGGCGGCGGGCGGCCGGGTGGTCCCGGGACAGGGAGATGAACTGCGGTTCCCGGTCGACGAGTACGCGCTGGACCAGGCCGCCGGGCAGCGTCAGCGGGCTCCCCTCCACCTCGTGCACGAAGGCGACGTCCAGCCGGCCCGCCTCCACCGAGCCCAGGAGGGCGTGGGCCGAGACGTCGACCCGCAGGGAGATCTCCGTACCGGGCAGGGCGACCCGCAGCCTGCGCAGCCAACTCCCCACGACCCGGCTCGCGGTGGAGCCGATCCGCAGCCGGGGCCCCCGGGACCGGGTGGCGTCGGCCTCCGCCAGGGCGTGGCTGACCAGGGCGCTCATCCCGTCGACCAGCGGCCGGGCCCGGCTGAGGACGGCCCGGCCCAGGGGGGTCGGGCGGCAGCCCGTGCGATCGCGGCGGAACAGCTCGGCGCCCAGTGAGTTCTCGATCCGCCGCAACTGGGTGGTCAGGGAGGGCTGGCTCACGCCGAGACGGCGGGCGGCCTGGTGCAGACTGCCCGCGTCGGCGATGGCGCACAGCGCCCTGAGGTGTCTCACCTCAAGCTCCATGGAGCGGAGACTACGACCGGTCGTGCCCACTGCACCAGCGGACTCAACCCCACCAAAGGGCGTTAATTCAGCGGGTGTTGGGCAGGGCGTCATACCGCGATGACAGGGTTGCCCTCCCCGGCCGGGCGGGTGGTGGGCGCGGGGATAGGGCCGCGCTATCGCCGGTTGGCATCATCCCCGGCGGCCGTCCGCTCCCCCACACTCTCCCCGTACCGCCCCGCGCCCCGTCCGTTCAGCGGACAACCCCCACGGCGCGGGTTCACCGGACAGTAGGAGATATCCCCCATGAGACACCTCAGGACCGCCATCGCCTCCGCCATCGCCGGTCTCGGCCTCGTCGCCGCGCTCGGCACGGCTCCCGCGGTCTCCGCCGCTCCTGCCCCTGCGGTCTCCACCCCTTCCACCATCGCCGCGTACACCGGGTCGGCCGAGAACGCCGCCGCGAACAAGGCCTTCTTCGACGCGGTGATGAAGTCCGTCGCCGAGAAGCGCGCCGCCAGTCCGGCGGGCACCCAGGCCGTCACCGTCACCTACAGCACGGCCTCCGCGCCGAGCTTCCGCACCCAGATAGCCAACAGCACGCGGATCTGGAACAGCTCGGTCTCCAACGTCCGGCTCCAGGAAGGCTCCAACGCCGACTTCACCTACCGCGAGGGCAACGACTCGCGGGGTTCGTACGCCTCGACCAACGGCCACGGCCGGGGCTTCATCTTCCTGGACTACCGGCAGAACCAGCAGTACAACTCGACCCGCGTCACCACGCACGAGACCGGGCACGTGCTCGGCCTGCCGGACACCTACTCCGGTCCGTGCAGCCAGCTGATGTCCGGCGGTGGCCCCGGCCCGTCCTGCACCAACGCCCAGCCGGACGCCAACGAGCGGGCGCGGGTGAACCAGCTCTGGCAGAACGGCTTCGCCGCCGCACTGGCCGGCACCGCCTCCTGACCCCGGGCGCCGCATGAGGAGAGGGCCGTTCCGGACGCGGAACGGCCCTCTGTGGTGTGCGCCGTCTGCTGCGCACTGTTTCCGGAGCGCTGTCGTACGGCACGGCGGTGCGCCGCTGCCGCACGCCACGGCGGTGCGCCGCTGCCGTACGCCATGGTGGATGAACTGTTCTCGTACGCCGGTGGCTGCGGCGTCAGGTGCCCAGTTCGGCGCGGACCAGCGTCAGCAATTCCTCCTCGGTCATGCCCAGTTCCCTGGAGTCCGCGACCACTTCGCGGACGCGCTCCAGCAGCTGGGCCCGGCGGGGGGAGGCGGCCGCGGTGACCACGGCGCCTCGGCCCCGGCGCAGCTCGATCAGCCCCTCCTCGCGCAGCCGCTGGTAGCCGCGGAGCACCGTGTGGACGTTCACCCCGAGGGAGTCGGCGAGCACCCGGGCGGCGGGGAGCCGCTCGCCCGGGGTCACCGTCGAGTCGGCGACCGCGCGGCGCACCGAGGCCGCGATCTGGTCGCCGAGCGGCACGGTGGAGGTGGGGTCGACCCGGAAGAGCATGGTCAGCGCCCCGCCCGGTTCCGGTCGACAAGGGTGTTGAGAAGGGCGGCGCCGGTCGCGGAGTCCTCGACGGTGACCGCGAACTCCCGTCCGCCCGTCTGCCGGGCGACGATGGCCTCGCCCGAGCGGACGATGAAGCCGGTACGGCCGGGACGGACGCGGTAGCCCCAGCCGCCGAACTCCGCGATCGCGTCGACCTCCCGGCTGTCCGCCGCCTCGATGCGCTCCAGCGGGACCTGGACCCGGGGCCAGGGCAGCAGACCGGAGACGGTGAGGCCGCGCCGGTCCACGGTGACCTGGGGGCGGCAGAAGGTGACCGCCGGCAGGGCGAGAAGGAACAGCGGTGCGGCCGCGAGCCAGTTGACCGCGTACCCGAGCACCGCCCCGGCGGCGACCAGCGCCAGGGTTCCGAGCGACAGCCATCGGGAGCCGGTGATGCGCGCCCAGCCGGCCACCTCACCGTCGGCGAGCGCGATCCGCTCGCGGTCGGCGGGGTTCTTCCCGGCGCGCGGGTCCTCCGGCGCCGGGACCTGCCGGGCCAGCAGCAGTCCGACCCCGCCCGCGAGGGCGGCCGCACCGAAGGCCACGGCGAGGTGCCACATCGGGAAGCCGTCGGCCGCACCCCCGTCGGGGGCGTCCAGGTTGACGATCAGGGTGGCGCCCAGCACGTACTGGAGGAAGGCCGCCACGGCCCAGCCGCCGCCGATGAGCAGGCGGTGGGCGCGCCCGTAGACCTTTCCGCGGACCACCACGAGCACCCACAGGGCGCCGAGCACCGGCAGCACCGGGGCGGTGACGAGGAGGTAGGTGGTGCGGTCGACATGGCCGTTCACATCGCCGGACGCGTCGAAATGGCTGGCCAGACGGGTGGGAAGACGGTCCTTGAGGACCAGGAAGAGGATCAGGTCGACGAGGAATGCGAGGACAAAGGGCAGGGCCGCGAGTGTGGTGCGGACAAGGTTCTTGCGTGTCATGGAAACCTCCGTTGTTCGCATGTTAGTAGAACAACTAGAGGAAGGGCAACGCGGTACCGGCACTCAGGTTCCGGGAACGGCTCTGCCCCGTACCGGAGTTGCGGTACGGGGCAGAGTGGGCGTCCGTCAGGAAGGGCGTGACGGTCAGGCGGGTTCGAGGGGCCCCAGAGCCTCCAGGGCCACGGATTCCCGAGGCTCCACGGGGAAGGCCCCCCGGTGGCCGGTCCCCGCGCCCCGGGCCGGGCGCGCCTCGAACTCCTGGCAGCTCCAGACCTCCTGGACGAATTCGGTACGCCGGTCCCACAGGTCCAGGACCGCGTCCTCGCCCTCCGCATCCCGGTAGGCGTCCTTGGCGCCCCGGAAGCAGGCGAGGCCGCCGGAGAGGGCGCGGCCGGGGGCCGGGAAGTAGTCGGAGAAGGCGCAGGCGACGCAGGTCTGGAGCCGGATGCCGTCCGGGAGGATGCGCTGGATCGCCGTCAGCGCGGCGGCGAAGTCGCTCTCGGCCCGGGCGGATTCGTAGGCCGCGCCGTCCAGATGGAGGGTGAGGTAGAGGTCCGGGTCGGCCCGGCGCAGGGAGAGCAGGCAGCTGAGAGTGGCCTGGCGCAGTTCGCCGTCGACGAGGACGGGCAGCGGGAGGTCCCACTCCAGTACGCAGTCGGTGAGCGCGCCGTCCGCCAGGGCGAACATGCCGCTCTCCGGAGGTGTGCCGGACACCGGTGCCAGGTCGTCGAAGCTCTCGCCCGCGAAGTCGACCCCTCTGATCCGGATCCGGAGCTGCTGTCCGTCCGTGGTGAGAACGACGGCATCGGAACCGTTGCGGTCCCGGTACCAGCCGGCCCACGACTCATCTGTCATGAGCAGGGACTGTAGCCCCTGCCCGGTGCGGTTCCCGTGCCGCCCTCCCTCTCCGCGGGCGGCTCGGCCAGGGGTGGCGGGCCGAGGGGTCAATCCGCTTGCGGTTCACGCCACATGGGCCACATCGACGGGCCGTCCGGCAGTTCGACGGCGCTTCCCAGGAAGCCGAAGCCGAGCCGTTCGTAGAGCGTGCGGCTGCGGGCGCTGCTCGCCTCCAGATAGGCGGGGACGCCGTCGCGGTCGCAGCGGTCCAGCTCCGTCCGGATGAGCTCGGCCCCGACGCCCTGGCCCTGGCGCTGCGGGGAGACCCCGACCATGAGCAGGTAGGAGTGGGCGCGGTCGTGCGGGTGCACCTTCCCGGTCAGCCTCCCGACCAGCTCGCATCGCTCGTTGTCGGGGTCGGCGGTCTGCCGCATCAGGGCGGGCGTGGGGTCCTCCTCCTCGGGCGCCCCGGCGGGCACCGGCAGCCACAGGGCCACCGCGGCGCCGTCGTCCGCGATGTCGATACGGCCTTCGGCGAGGGTGATGTCGGCGAAGACGCCGAGGAACTTGCCGTGCACCGCCCGCCGGTGCGCCTCGTCGGGGAAGACCCAGCTGCTGACCGGGTCGTGGTGGAAGGCCTCCTCCAGGACCGATACGACCAGCTCCCTGTCGTCCTGGCCCGCCCGCTGAATCCGTATGCCCATGACCGGCTTCCACCCCTTCGCCCGCCGCTCTCGGCGCTCTGCTCTCAACCAACCTCCGGAATACTAGAGTTGATGCGCTCGTGCCGCCCGGTGAGGCCGGTCAGCTGGTGCGACGGGTGACGAATTCGGCCAGGGCCAGCAGGTCACCGGCTCCGTTGGGGTCGGGGACCGCCCGGGAGAGGTGGTGGACCGCCCGGGCCATCCGGTCGGCCGCGCAGACCTGGGCCCAGTCCCGGCCGCCGGCCCGGTCCACGGCGTCGGCCGCCCGGTCCACCTCCGCGGGGGTGGCCATGGGGCCGCCGTAGAGCGCGGCGAGCTCGGCGGCGGCCGGTGTGCCGGAGGTCAGGGCCGCGACCACGGGCAGCGACTTCTTGTGGGCGGCGAGGTCGGCGCCGACGGGCTTGCCGGTGCGGGCCGGGTCGCCCCAGATGCCGATCAGGTCGTCGATGAGCTGGAAGGAGAGGCCGGCCTCGCGCCCGAAGCCGTCCATGGCGCGGACCGCGCGGTCCTCCGCCCCGGCGTAGAGGGCGCCGAGCGCGCAGGCGCAGCCGAGCAGGGCACCGGTCTTGGCGGTCGCCATCGTCAGGCACTCGTCCAGCGTGACCTCGTCCGGGCCGCGCTCCTCGAAGGCGCAGTCGGCCTGCTGGCCCGCGCACAACTCGATGACGCAGGAGGAGAGGCGGGCACCGGCCCGTTGCGCCGCGGGGTGGGTGTCCTCGGCGAGCAGCCGCTGGGCGAGGGCCAGCATGGCGTCGCCGGTGATGATCGCGTCCGGGACGCCGAAGACGGCCCAGGCGGTGGGCCGGTGTCTGCGGGTGGTGTCCTCGTCGATGACGTCGTCATGGAGGAGGGTGAAGTTGTGCGCCAGCTCCACGGCGACGGCGGCGCGCACGGCGCTCTCCGGATCGCCGCCGAGCGCCCGGGCGGCGGCCAGCACGAGGGCCGGCCGGATGGCCTTGCCCGCCTGTCCGGCGGCAGGTGTTCCGTCGGCGTTCTCCCAGCCGAAGTGGTACATCGCGATCCGGCGTATGCCACCGGGCAGCGATTCCACGGCCGACCGCAGATGCGGGTCCACGATGGCACGGGTGCGCTCCAGCAGCGCCGCGGCCTCGTGCCCTTCCGTCGCTGCGTCCGTACTGGTCATGGTCACGGTCACTCCCTGGGGCGGTGCGATGGGGCGGGGCCCCGGCGGCCCGGCCGGTGTCGGCCGACCGGGCCGCCGGGGGTGACACGGGGTCAGCGCCAGCGGCTCACCTCCACGTTCTCCAGTACGCCGAGGGCGTCCGGTACCAGGATGGCGGCGGAGTAGTACGCGGTCACCAGGTAGGAGATGATCGCCTGCTCGTCGATGCCCATGAAGCGGACCGAGAGGCTCGGCTCGATCTCGTCCGGGATGCCGGTCTGCTGGAGGCCGATGACGCCCTGTTCGGCCTCGCCGGTCCTCATGCAGATGATGGAGGTCGTACGGGCGTCGGTGACCGGGATCTTGTTGGACGGGAAGATCGGCACCCCGCGCCAGGCCGGCACGTGGTGGCCGCCGATGTCCACGCTCTCCGGGACCAGTCCGCGCCGGTTGCACTCGCGGCCGAAGGCGGCGATGGCGCGCGGGTGGGCGAGGAAGAGCTTCGATCCGCGCCGGCGGGAGAGCAGCTCGTCCATGTCGTCGGGGCTGGGCGCCCCGTCGTGCGGCTGGAGCCGCTGGCCGTAGTCGCAGTTGTTGAGGAGGCCGAACTCCCGGTTGTTGATCAGCTCGTGCTCCTGGCGCTCGCGGAGCGCCTCGACCGTGAGCCGCAGCTGCTGCTCGGTCTGGTTCATCGGCTGGTTGTAGAGGTCGGCGACCCTGCTGTGCACCTTGAGCACCGTCTGGGCGACGCTCAGCTCGTACTCGCGGGGGGCGGCGTCGTAGTCGACGAAGGTGTGCGGGACCACGGCCTCGCCGACATGGCCGGCGGAGAGGTCGATCTCCGCCTCGCCGTACTTGTTGGTCCGCTGATGCGGGATCGTGAGCAGACCGGCGAGATGGGCGCGGAGCGGCTCCGCGCGCTCCGCCAGATTGAACACGTCCGCACGGCTGAGCGTCAGCAGCGTGCACGCGGTCACGGCCCGGGCCGTGTACTCCCAGACGGCGTCGCCGTCGACGAGGCTCTGGTCGCCGAAGTACGCGCCGTCGGCGAGGACTTCGAGCTCCGCCTCGTCCCCGTAGAGACTGGTGCCGATCTTCTCGACCTTGCCGTGGGCCAGCAGGAAGACCCGGTCCGCCGCGTCCCCCTGCGCGGCGAGCACCTCCCCCGCGGCCACATCCCGCTGCTCGCACCTGCGGGCGAGCTCGGTGAGGACCTCCTCGTCCCCGAAGTTGCGCAGAGCGGGCAGCTCCCCCAGCTCGGCGGGGATCACGGCCACCCGGTCCCCGGTCTGGACGAACGTCACCCGGCCGTCACCGACCGAATAGCTGAGCCGACGGTTCACCCGGTACGTACCGCCCTGTACCTGCACCCACGGCAGCATCTTCAGCAGCCACCGTGAGGTGATCTCCTGCATCTGCGGCGCGGATTTGGTGGTCGTCGCGAGGTTCCGCGCAGCTGCCGTCCCCAGACTCTGCTGCGGCGGCGCCTGCGTGTCGCGAACCTCTTCACCAACGGACATCTGACGTCCTTTCGATCATGGGCTGACCTGCGGGAGAAGCCTTTCAGCAGGGGGACGCGGTCCGCCATTACACAAAAGAGTGTGACTAATCAGCCTTCGGGCGGGGCAGGTCGCTCCCCGTCGCTCCGCGCACCATGAAAGTTGCATCTGAGATGCCACGTATCTAGGGTGGGGCCATGCGGCTAACCCGGTACACCGACGTGGCGCTCCGCGTCCTCATGCGGCTGGCGGTCACCGAAGGTGCGGACCCGCCCACCACGCGCGAGGTCGCGGGCATCATGCGGGTGCCCTACACGCACACCGCCAAGGTCGTGGCCCGCCTCCAGCATCTCGGCCTGCTGGACGCCCGGCGCGGCCGGGGCGGCGGACTCACCCTCACCTCAGCCGGGCACTCCGCCTCGATCGGCGCTCTCGTGCGCGAACTGGAGGGCACGGACGACGTCGTGGAGTGCGAGGGCACCACACCCTGCCCGCTGCGCTCCGGCTGCCGGCTGCGCGGCGCCCTGCGGAAGGCCCAGGAGGCCTTCTACGCCTCACTCGACCCGATCACCGTCACCGACCTGGTCGCCTCCCCCACCGGCCCCCTGCTGCTCGGCATCGACAGCGGACCGCCGCCGGACTGACCCCCCGGACCCCGGAACCGAGACCCTGGCCCGGGAGCGGGGTTCACCTCGCCCAAAAATACGCATCCCAGATACCGATTAACACAGAGGAGCCCCTCCGCATGCTCTCCGACCGGTCCACCGCCACCGTCCGTGCCACCCTCCCCGCCGTCGGCGCGGCTATCGGGGACATCGCCGACCTCTTCTACGAGAAGCTCTTCGAGGCCCACCCTGAGCTGCTGCGCGATCTGTTCAACCGGGGCAACCAGGCCTCCGGCGACCAGCGCAGGGCCCTGGCCGGATCCATCGCCGCGTTCGCGACCGCGCTGGTCGAACACCCCGGCACCCGGCCCGATGTGATGCTGAACCGCATCGCCCACAAGCACGCCTCCCTGGGGGTCACCCCGGGGCAGTACGAGGTCGTCCACACCCATCTCTTCGCCGCGATCACCGACGTACTGGGTGACGCGGTCACCCCTGAGGTCGCCGCGGCCTGGGACGAGGTCTACTGGCTGATGGCGAACGCCCTCATCTCCGTCGAGGCGCGGCTCTACGCCCAGCAGGGTGTGGTCGCGGGCGACGTGTGGCGGGAGTGGGAGGTCGCCGCCCGGATCGAGGAGAACGAGGACGTCGCCACCTTCCACCTCCGCCCGGCGGACAGCGGTGACGCTCCCGCCTTCCGGCCCGGCCAGTACGTCTCCGTACAGGTCGAACTGGCGGACGGGGCCCGGCAGATACGCCAGTACAGCCTCGCCTCCTCCCCCGGCTCCCGGCTGCGCTCCATCACGGTCAAGCGGGTGCGCGGGGAGCGGACGCCCGACGGCGAGGTCTCCCGCCTGCTGCACGAGCACACCCGCGCGGGCGACCGGCTGCGCGTCTCCGTCCCCTACGGGGACCTGGTCCTCGACCACCTGGACGCACCCCTGCTGCTGGCCTCGGCGGGGATCGGCTGCACGCCCATGCTGTCGATGCTGGAGCACCTGGGCGAGCAGGGCCACGACCGCCCGGTCACCGTGGTGCACGGCGACCGCTCCCCCGCCGACCACGCCCTGCGCGCCCACCACATCCGGCTGACGGAGAAGCTCCCGGCCGCCGAACCGCACTTCTGGTACGAGTCCCCGGAGGCCGGCCACCCGGCCCACCGCACCGGCCTCGTCGACCTGAACGGCATCACCGTGCTGCCGGGCACCCACGCCTACCTCTGCGGCCCGCTCCCCTTCATGCGTACGGTGCGCACCCGGCTGCTGGACGCGGGGGTGCGCCCGGCCGACATCCACTACGAGGTGTTCGGCCCGGACCTGTGGCTGGCGAGCACCTGAGGAGGGCGCCGACGGGGCGGGCCACAATGGACGGGTGAACCGCCCCGAGACCCTTCTGCGCCCCCGGGTCCCGTCCCCGCTCCAGGAGGCCCGGGACGACCGCTTCGCCCGGCGCGGGATCACGCTGCTCCTCAAGCGGGACGACCTGATCCACTCCGATCTGCCGGGCAACAAGTGGCGCAAACTCGCCCTCAACCTGGAGGCGGCCGCCGGGCGGACCGTGCTGACGTTCGGCGGTGCCTACTCCAACCACCTGCGGGCCACCGCGGCGGCCGGCCGGCTGCTGGGCTTTCCCACCATCGGGGTGGTGCGCGGCGACGAGCTGGCGCACCGCCCGCTCAACCCCTCGCTCGCCCGGTGCGCCGCCGACGGCATGCGCCTGCACTTCGTGGACCGTACGACCTACCGGGCGAAGGCCTCACCCGAGGTCCTGGAGGGGCTGCTGAGGCTGTACGGGGACGTCGAGGTGATCCCGGAGGGCGGCAGCAACGCCCTGGCCGCACAGGGCTGCGCAGCGCTGGGGCGCGAGTTGCGCGGGCTCACCGATGTGGCGGCCGTGGCCTGCGGGACCGGCGGCACCCTCGCCGGGCTCGCGGCCGGGCTGGCGGAGGGACAGCGTGCCCTGGGTGTACCGGTGGTGCGCGGCGGCTTCCTCGGGGCGACCGTGACCGCGCTCCATGACGAGGCGTTCGGCGGCCAGGCCGGGGACTGGTCCCTCGACGAACGCTTCACCTTCGGCGGCTACGCCCGTACGACGGCGGAACTGGACGCCTTCGCCGCCGACTTCGAGGACCGGCACGGGCTGCCGGTGGAGCGGGTCTACGTCGCCAAGCTGCTGTTCGCGCTGACGGCCCTGGCCGAGGAGGGCGCTTTCGCTCCGGGCACCCGGGTGAGCGCGGTGATCACCGGCACACCGGACCCGTGGAGCCCTCAGGAGTCGTCCGTCTCCCGGTAGGCGGCCGCCTCCTCCAGGTCCAGCCGGCGCAGCAGCGTACGCATCATCTCGTCGTCGATCCGCCGCTCGTCCCGGAGCCGGACGAAGACCTCCCGTTCGGCCTCGATCATCTCGCGGGAGAGCCTCCGGTAGGTGTCGTCCGCCGACTCCCCGGTGACCGGGTCGGCCGCTCCCAGCCGCTCCCACACGGCGTTGCGGCGGCGCTCCAGCACGCTGCGGAGCCGGTCGGCCAGCGGGGGCGGCAGGCTGTTGCGCGGGTCGGTGAGCAGCCCCTCAAGGCGGGCCTCGGCGGCGACCGACGCCTCGCTCTGGGCCTGCGCCTCGATGAGGGTCTCGGTCTGCGGGTCGCGCCCCGGCAGCTTCAGCACGCGGACGAGGACGGGCAGGGTCAGCCCCTGGATCACCAGCGTGGCGATGACGGTGGTGAAGGTCAGGAACAGCACCAGGTTGCGGGCCGGGAAGGGCTCGCCGTCGTGCGTGACCAGCGGGATGGAGAAGGCGACGGCGAGCGAGACGACCCCGCGCATACCCGCCCAGCCGACGATCAGGGGCGCGGTCCAGTCGGTGCCCGGCTCCCGCTCCCGTACCCGCCGGGAGAGCCGTCGGGGCAGGTAGGTGGCCGGGTAGACCCAGATGAAGCGGACCACGACGACGGCGACGAAGATGATCGCCGCGTAGCCGAGCGCCGCCGTCGTGCCGCCCGCTTCGAGCCCCTTCAGGACGAACGGCAGCTGGAGCCCGATCAGGGCGAAGACCGTGGACTCCAGGATGAAGGAGACCATCTTCCAGACCGCGGCCTCCTGGAGGCGGGTGGCGAAGTCGACCTGCCAGGAGCGGTGTCCCAGATAGAGGGCGACGACGACCACGGCGAGGACTCCGGAGGCGTGCACCCGTTCGGCCGCCGCGTACGCCACGAACGGGATCAGCAGGGAGAGCGTGTTCTGGAGGAGGGCTTCCTTCAGATGCGTGCGCAACCAGTGCAGCGGCACCATCAGGAGCAGGCCGACCCCGACCCCGCCGACCGCGGCCAGCAGGAACTCGGCGATCCCGGCGGCCCACGTCATCCCCTCCCCCACCGCCGCTGCCAGCGCCACCCGGAAGGCGGTGATCGCGGTGGCGTCGTTCACCAGCGACTCACCCTGGAGGATGGTCGTCACCCGGGCGGGCAGCCCGACCCGGCGCGCGATCGCGGCGGCCGTCACGGCGTCCGGCGGGGCGATGACGGCCCCCAGGACGAGCGCGGCGGTCAGCGGCAGCTCCGGAATGACCAGGTACGCCAGCCAGCCCACGGCAAGGGTCGCGAAGAGGGTGTACCCCACGGAGAGCAGCGCGACCGGCCGGATGTTGGCCCGCAGGTCGAGGTAGGAGCTGTCGACGGCGGCCGTGTAGAGCAGCGGGGGCAGCAGCAGCGGGAGGACGACGTGTGCGTCCAGGTGGTACGTAGGAACGCCCGGCACCAGGCCCGCGACAAGGCCCACGGCGACCAGGACGAGCGGGGCGGGAATGGGGGTGCGGCGCGCCGCACCGGCGACCGCCGCGCTGGCCGCGACCAGCGCCACCAGCGGCAGCGCGTCCATCTCACCGTCCTCGGATCCGTCGTAACCTGCCCATCATGAGCGAGTGTGCGCACGTAGCGGATCTGCCACGCCCCGAGCCCGTACCGCTCGGGGACACCTGCCCCGAGTGCCTGGCCGCGGGCACCCACCCCGTGCAGCTGCGGCTCTGCCTGACCTGCGGGCACGTCGGCTGCTGCGATTCCTCACCTCTGCGGCACGCTACCGGGCACTTCCGGGAGACCGGCCATCCGGTGATGCGGAGCTTCGAGCCGGGCGAGAGCTGGCGCTGGTGCTTCGAGGACGGTTCGATCGTCTGACGTGTGGGTACGTCAATCCGGCGCCGGTTCTTCGTAATTGGACGCCGCAGACCCCTAGCCACTGTGCGTACTCATGGGTTTACTATGAGTGATGGCCGGGGGATGGGGTGCGGGCGACACTGCATCATGGATCCGATAGCGTCGCCGAGCTGAGAACCGTCGACCGACCACATGGCTCCGGGCCACCCTTCCCGGAACCTCGAAAGAGTTTGTGCCACCTTGGAGGTGAGGGTGTCCCAGATCGCAGGCGAGCCCGGGAATCAGGACTTCGTAGAGGTCCGGCTGCCCGCTGCGGGTGCCTACCTGTCGGTGCTGCGAACGGCCACGGCCGGTCTCGCAGCGCGTTTGGACTTCACTCTCGACGAGATCGAGGATCTTCGTATCGCGGTCGACGAGGCCTGCGCGATCCTGCTTCAGCAGGCCGTGCCCGGCTCCGTCCTCAGCTGCGTGTTCCGTCTCATCGACGACTCTCTCGAGGTGACGGTGTCGGCCCCCACGACGGACGGCCGCGCACCCGAGCGCGACACCTTCGCCTGGACGGTGCTCTCCGCACTGGCCGGCAAGGTCGACTCGACGGTCGCCGACGACCGTACGGTCAGCATCAGCCTCTACAAACAGCGCGGCGCGGGCCCCGGGCCGGCGTGAGCGACGGGAACGGGGACGGTCCTGTGCGGGACGAGACGATCCGATCCGGGGTGGTGCGACCGGCAGGCATCCCGGAGCAACAGGCCCGGCCGCATCCGGTGGACGGAGCGGACGGGCCTGAGAGCCTCAACGTCGCGGTGGAGCAGGCGCAGGAGCGGGCGGGCCAGATGAGCGAGCACGGGCACCACGATCCACACGACCGCAGCGGGGCCCGGGCCCTGTTCATCGAGTTGCGGGAGCTTCCCGACGGCTCGGCGGAGAAGGCGGAGCTGCGCAATCGGCTGGTGCGGATGCACCTGCCGCTGGTGGAGCACCTCGCCCGCCGCTTCCGCAACCGCGGGGAGCCGCTGGACGACCTGACGCAGGTCGCCACCATCGGGCTGATCAAGTCGGTGGACCGGTTCGAC
Source organism: Streptomyces griseus subsp. griseus (assembly GCF_003610995.1). Taxonomy (NCBI): domain Bacteria; kingdom Bacillati; phylum Actinomycetota; class Actinomycetes; order Kitasatosporales; family Streptomycetaceae; genus Streptomyces; species Streptomyces griseus. The sequence continues at coordinate 5,133,119 of NZ_CP032543.1, read as the reverse complement.
CCGGACCGGGGCGTGGAGTTCTCGACGTACGCGACCCCCACGGTCGTCGGCGAGATCAAGCGCCACTTCCGGGACAAGGGCTGGGCGGTGCGGGTGCCGCGCCGCCTCCAGGAGCTGCGGCTCTCCCTGACCACGGCCACGGCGGAGCTCTCCCAGCAGCACGGCCGCTCGCCGACCGTGCACGAGCTGGCCGAGCGGCTGGGCATCTCCGAGGAGGAGGTGCTGGAGGGCCTGGAGTCGGCCAACGCGTACAGCACGCTCTCGCTGGACGTGCCGGACACGGACGACGAGTCCCCGGCGGTCGCGGACACGCTGGGTTCGGAGGACGAGGCGCTGGAGGGCGTGGAGTACCGGGAGTCGCTCAAGCCGCTCCTGGAGGACCTCCCACCGCGCGAGAAGCGGATCCTGCTGCTGCGCTTCTTCGGGAACATGACCCAGTCGCAGATCGCCCAGGAGGTCGGTATCTCACAGATGCACGTCTCCCGGCTGCTGGCCCGCACCCTGGCCCAGCTGCGCGAGCGGCTGCTCGTCGAGGAGTAGCCCCCACCGCAGAAGTGGGTGAACCTGGGCCCGCGGGCCCAGGGCTCAGGACCCCGGGTCCGTCCCGGCGCCCCTGCGCAGGCCCAGGGTCCGGGTGGTCTCCGGGTTCAGGACGAGCGCCAGACCGGTCACGGCGACCGCCGCCAGGACGATCCCGGTCGGGATCAGCGCGCCCTGGGAGCGCAGCAGCGTCCAGGCCACCGGCAGCGCCATGATCTGGGTGATCAGCGCCGGGCCCCGGCTCCAGCCGCGCAGCAGCGTCAGCCCCCGGGCGGCGATGAGCGGGATCGCGCCCAGCGCGATCAGCGTGATGCCTACCGTCTCCGCCTGCTGCGGGCTCTCGGGGCGCCCGAGCACCCCCATGACCAGCAGCCAGAGCCCGCTGACCGCGAGCGCGGCGCCTTCGAGGGCGTTGATCCCGGCGAGGAGGGTGATCCTCCGCGGGCGCTCCGTCGCGGCGGGCGAGGGGGTGGAGGAGGTCGCTTCAGTGCTCACGCCTTTCAGGTTGGCATCCCCGGACCCCGGAAGTGAAGCCGGGGGGCGCGGGCGCGGCGCACGTCACGTGCGGGGAAGGCGCCACGGAGTACGCACCGGCACGGCCTCACGGAGCGTGACCGTCCAGCAGCGCAGTGAACCGCGACTTCGGTACCGAACCACCCGGTAGGTACTCTGACGGGCATGCGCGCACTCCTCGTGGTCAACCCGGCAGCTACCACCACCAGTGCCCGCACCCGTGACGTTCTCATCCACGCCCTGGCCAGCGAGATGAAGCTGGAGGCGGTGACCACGGAGTACCGGGGTCACGCGCGGGATCTGGGGCGGCGGGCGGCCGACAGCGACGACATCGACCTCGTGGTCGCCCTCGGCGGCGACGGCACGGTGAACGAGGTCGTGAACGGGCTGCTGCACCGGGGCCCGGACGTGGACAGCCTGCCGAAGCTCGCCGTCGTCCCCGGCGGCTCCACCAATGTCTTCGCGCGCGCCCTGGGGCTGCCGAACGACGCGGTGGAGGCGACCGGCGCGATCCTGGACGCCCTGGAGAACCGGACCGAACGCACGGTCGGTCTGGGCCTGGCGGCCGGCACCCCGGGAACCGAGGACGAATCCGTACCAGAACGCTGGTTCACTTTCTGTGCCGGTCTCGGTTTCGACGCCGGAGTGGTCGGCCGGGTCGAACAGAAACGCGAGCACGGCAAGCGGTCGACACATGCGCTGTACGTACGCCAGGTGGTGCGCCAGTTCCTGAACGAGGCCCACCGCAGACACGGGACGATCACGCTGGACGTGCCCGGCCAGGACCCGGTGACCGACCTCGCGCTCTCCATAATCTGCAACACCGCCCCCTGGACCTACCTGGGGAATCGTCCGGTGTACGCCTCCCCGAAGGCCTCCTTCGACACCGCTCTGGACGTCCTCGGACTGAAGCGTCTCTCCACCGCCGCGGTCGCCATGTACGGCACCCAACTGCTCACTTCGAGCCCTGACAGAGGGCCGCGCGGGAAGCACGCTGTTTCACGCCATGACCTCACGGACTTCACCTTGCATTCAAAGGTCCCACTGCCCTTCCAGATGGACGGCGACCACCTGGGACTGCGTACGAGCGTGACGTTCACAGGCGTACGCCGTGCACTGCGTGTGATTGTGTGAGTGGAAGGGCCGAAAGTCCTTTAACTCGAACGTTTGGCCTGGCCCCCACCCCTTAGAAGTGCGGCTGTGACCTAGTCGACACCGAGGAATCAAAAAAAACTTTCCAGAAGGGGTTGTATCCGCCGCCGAGGTTTGCGAATCTCTACATGGCGATCGGGACGGCCCGCAGCACCGGCCTCCCTGAGAGCAAGAACCCCTCCTCACCATCACAGACCACACCCAGTGCTCCTGGGAGTCGGCCCGTCATCCGTGGGGGGATTCGTGAAAGCGTTCACATTCACAAGCAACAAGCGTGTAATACCAAGGAGAGGTAGCAGCCATGGACTGGCGTCACAACGCCGTTTGTCGTGAGGAAGACCCCGAGCTGTTCTTCCCCATCGGCAACACCGGTCCTGCGCTGCTGCAGATCGAGGAAGCCAAGGCCGTCTGCCGTCGCTGCCCCGTCATGGAGCAGTGCCTGCAGTGGGCGCTCGAGTCCGGCCAGGACTCCGGCGTCTGGGGTGGCCTCAGCGAGGACGAGCGCCGCGCGATGAAGCGCCGTGCCGCTCGCAACCGGGCGCGTAACGCCAGCGCCTGACCGACGCCCCCCACGAACAGGCCTCAGCCAGGCGGCGCGCACAGAGCGTGCGCACAGCCCCGCCTTCGAGTCGCAGCGCGCAGTACCCCCGAGCGCATCGCAACGTGAGCAACACGGAGCGGGCCCGGACCGTCACCACGGTCCGGGCCCGCTCTGTTTGCGCGCACCCCTGCTCGCTCTCCGTCTGTGCGCGTTCCTACTTGTCGCCGCGTACCGGCAGGTCCAGCACCACCTGGGTGCCGCGCTCCGGGGCCGGGACCATGCCGAACGTGCCGCCCAACTCCCCCTCCACCAGCGTCCGTACGATCTGGAGCCCCAGATTGCCGGTCCGCTGCGGGTCGAACCCCTCGGGCAGACCGCGCCCGTCGTCGGTGACGGTGATGAGCAGCCGGCCCTCGGCCGGTGAGCCGCCGCGCACGGCGGAGACCTCCACCGTGCCCTGGTCCGCCACCGCGAACGCGTGTTCCAGGGCGTTCTGCAGGACTTCGGTGAGCACCATGGAGAGCGGGGTGGCGACCTCGGCGTCCAGGATGCCGAAGCGTCCGGTGCGCCGGCAGGTCACCTTGCCGGGTGAGATCTCGGAGACCATCGCGATGACCCGGTCGGCGATCTCGTCGAACTCGACGCGCTCGTCCAGGTTCTGCGACAGCGTCTCGTGGACGATGGCGATCGAACCGACGCGCCGCACCGCCTCGTTGAGCGCCTCGCGCCCCTGTTCGGAATCCATCCGGCGGGCCTGGAGGCGCAACAGGGCGGCCACCGTCTGGAGGTTGTTCTTCACCCGGTGGTGGATCTCCCGGATGGTCGCGTCCTTGGTGATCAACTCGCGTTCGCGACGACGGAGTTCGGTGACGTCCCGGAGCAGGACCAGCGAGCCGATGCGGACGCCCTTGGGCTTGAGCGGAATGGCCCGCAGCTGGATCACCCCGCCCTCGCCCTCCACCTCGAACTCGCGCGGCGCGTACCCGCTGGCCACCTTCACCAGGGCTTCGTCCACCGGGCCCCGGGAGGGCGCCAGTTCGGCGGTGGTGGTGCCGAGGTGGTGGCCGACCAGGTCGGAGGCGAGGCCGAGACGGTGGTAGGCGGAGAGGCCGTTGGGGCTGGCGTACTGGACGACCCCGTCGGCGTCCAGCCGGATCAGGCCGTCGCCGACGCGCGGGGAGGCGTCCATGTCGACCTGCTGGCCGGGGAAGGGGAAGGCCCCGGCGGCGATCATCTGGGCCAGGTCGGAGGCGGACTGGAGGTAGGTGAGCTCCAGCCGGGAGGGGGTGCGCACGGTGAGCAGGTTGGTGTTGCGGGCGATCACCCCGAGGACCCGGCCCTCACGACGTACGGGGATGGACTCGACCCGTACGGGAACCTCCTCGCGCCACTCCGGGTCGCCCTCCCGCACGATCCGGCCCTCGTCCAGCGCCGCGTCCAGCAGCGGCCGGCGGCCGCGCGGCACCAGGTGGCCCACCATGTCGTCCTGGTAGGAGGTGGGGCCGGTGTTGGGCCGCATCTGGGCGACGGAGACGTACCGTGTGCCGTCCCGGGTGGGCACCCACAGCACGAGGTCGGCGAAGGAGAGGTCGGAGAGCAGCTGCCACTCCGAGACCAGCAGATGGAGCCACTCGAGGTCGGTGTCGCTCAGAGCGGTGTGCTGGCGGACGAGATCGTTCATGGAGGGCACCTGTGGAGCGTACCCGGGGTCGACAGCGGCGTTCGAACCGCTCGGCTCCGCGGGCCGTGCCTCAGGTCAAGGCGCCCGTGCCGGACGGGATGCCGATGGACAGGGCGCGGCGTGCGGCCGGAGAATGTCGTGCACATGGATGGACACAGGCAATTGGTCTAGTCCACAATGGGTTCACCAAGACCTCCACTCTCCCCGCACAGGAGAGTGGACCGAGGCACCCGGCGCTCTCTGCCCTGACCGCGCCAAGGTGCCTCCTGTGGCCGGGGGCACCGCACACCGCCGGCCAGGTAGCTCCGGGCTGCGGTGCCGGGCGGGCTGAGGGTCCCGTCCTGGCGCCGCGGCCCGCGGGTGTTTCCGGGGCCTGTGTACGGGTGTGCGCTCAGCGGGTCTCCGTGACCTTCGCCAGCGCCCGGGGTGAGTCCGGGTCCTGGCCGCGCGCGATGGTGACCTCGTACGCCAGCATCTGGAGCGGCAGGATCTCCAGGATCGGCTGCAACTCCTCCGGCACCCCGGACGTCGGCAGCGAGAAGCCCGCCGAGGCCGCCTCCACCTGCACCTTCGGCCCGACCACGAAGAGGTCCGCGCCGCGTCCGCGCAGCCGGTCCAGCACCGGCTGGAGGGCCTCACCGCCCCGGCCGTCGGTGACCACGGCGATCACCGGGGAGATGTTGTCGACCATCGCCAGCGGGCCGTGCAGCAGATCGGCGCCCGAGTAGGAGAGAGCGGGGATGTAGCTGGTCTCCATGAGCTTCAGGGCCGCTTCCTTGGCGGTGGGGTAGCCGTAGCCGCGCGAGGTGATCACCATGCGCTCGGCGAAGCGGTAGCGGGAGGCCAGCGCCCTGACCTCGGCCCGGCGGCCCAGGATCGCGCCCGCCAGATCGGGCAGGGAGGCCGCCGCCTCCGTGCCGTCGGCGCCCGCCAGTCCCTCCACGAAGAGGTACAGGGAGAGCAGGGACGCCGTGTACGTCTTGGTGGCCGGGAGCGCCTTCTCGGGGCCCGCCAGGATGTCGATGTGGTACTCGGATACGGCGGCGAGCGCGGAGTCCGGGTTGTTGGTGACCGCGAGGGTGACCGCGCCGGCCTCCCGGGCGGCCCGGGTGGAGGCCACCAGGTCCGGTGAGCCGCCCGACTGGCTGACGGTGATCACCAGGACGTCCCGGAGATCGGGCTTGGCCCCATACGCCGTCGTGGTGGACATGGAGGCGAGGCCGCAGGGCAGGCCGAGCCGGATCTCCAGCAGGTACTTCGCGTAGAGCGCCGCGTTGTCCGAGGTGCCGCGCGCGGTGAGCAGCACGAAGCGGGGCTTCCTGGCGGCGATCTCGGCGGCCACCTCACGGATGCGGGGCGCGCCCCGGTCGAGGATGCGCCGCAGCATCGCGGGCTGCTCGGCCATCTCGCCGGACATGATGCGGCCGGGCGCGTCGTCCTGGTCGTCGGGGCCGGGCGGAGGGGTGGCTGACATGGGGGTGCCTCCCGGTGCGGTGTCGTACCGGACAAGTCGACCAGGCGAAGCCGGGGTGCGCCAGCGGACGGGCCCGCGGATCGATCCGCGGGCTGTTCACCGCGCAGCTGCCCGATTCTGCTAGATTGGAACCTTGATTGGTCTATACCACACGGTTCCACTCATCAGATCGGCAGGCACAGCGTGGAAGTTGTCATCGTCCCGGACGCCACGGCAGGCGGCGAACTGATCGCGGAGGCCATCGCCTCCCTGCTCAGCCGCAAGCCCGACGCCCTGCTCGGCGTTGCCACCGGCTCTACCCCGCTGCCCATCTACCGCGCGCTGGCGGCCAAGGTCGCCGCGGGTTCCGTCGACGCCTCGCGCGCCCGCATCTGCCAGCTGGACGAGTACGTCGGGCTGCCGGTCGGCCATCCGGAGTCGTACCGCTCCGTGGTCCTGCGCGAGGTCGTGGCGCCGCTCGGGCTCTCCGAGGCGTCCTTCATGGGCCCCGACGGCTCGGCCGAGGACGTCCAGGCCGCGTGTGAGGCGTACGACCGGGCGCTGGCCGAGGCCGGCGGGGTCGACCTCCAGCTGCTCGGCATCGGCACCGACGGACACATCGGCTTCAACGAGCCGTGCTCCTCGCTCGCCTCGCGCACCCGGATCAAGACGCTGACCGAGCAGACGCGGGTGGACAACGCGCGCTTCTTCGACGACGACATCGACCAGGTGCCGCACCACGTGATCACCCAGGGCATCGGGACCATCCTGGACTCCCGGCACCCGATCCTGCTGGCCACCGGGGAGGGCAAGGCGGAGGCCGTGGCCCAGACGGTGGAGGGGCCGGTCGCCTCGGTCGTGCCGGCGTCGGCGCTGCAGTTGCATCCGCATGCGACGGTCGTGGTGGACGAAGCCGCGGCTTCGAAGCTGAAGCTGGCGGACTACTTCCGCGCCACGTACGCGGCGAAGCCGGCCTGGCAGGGGCTGTAGGGCGTACGGCTGTACGTGCGGGAAGGGCCAGGACGCCGTGAGGAGTCCTGGCCCTTCCCGTTGTACCGCCCGTCCGGCGAGAGGCTTCGCCCTCGATCGCCGGACGGGCTTGGTCTGTCCGCCGACCCACCGGTCACCGCGGGAGGCGCGTACTACGCCCCCGTCACCGCTTCCACCGCCGCCTGGCCGCAGACGCGGGAGGCGCCGTAGGTGGCCACGTGGAGCGAGCCCCGGGCAGTGGACTCCGGGAGGCCCATCTCGACCACGATGGTGTCCGGACGGGCCGCGAGCAGGCCGTCCAGGGCCTGGGCCATCCAGGCGTGGCGGTGTTCGTCGCGGACGACGGCGACGATGCGGCGGTCACCCGCCGCCGCGAGGATTCCGGCCGCCGGATCGGCGCCCTCGCCGCTGTAGCGGCCCGCCTCGGTGCCCGGACGGAGGCGGGCGATCCCGTCGGCGATGCCCCACGGGGTCTCGTCGCCGACCGCGATGTTCGCCTCCGTGACGAACTCCGCGACATGGGCCGGACCGGTCAGCGGGTCGCCGGTGCCGGTGACCCTCACCGCGCGGCGGGCGGCCACCAGGCCGATGTCGGAGCTGACTCCGGTGCCGGGCGCGGTCCCCTCCTGCACTTCCGCGCCCGGCTCCGGGACGTCCCCCCGGGCCCCCTGCGTCCAGGACGCGAGGGCTCGTACACGGGCGGCCGCGTCCGCGAGCCGCTCCTCGGGCAGTTCCCCGCTCCGTACCGCCGCCACCAGGGCGTCGCGCAGAGCGACCACCGTCTCCTCGTCGGCCAGCCCGCCGCCGACGCAGATCGCGTCGGCGCCCGCGGCTATCGCGAGGACCGATCCACGCTCGATGCCGTAGGTCTTGGAGATGGCCTCCATCTCCACACCGTCGGTGACGATCAGGCCGTCGTAGCCCAGCTCCTGGCGGAGCAGACCGGTGAGGATCTGCGGGCTCAGGGTGGCCGGGCGGTCCGGGTCGAGTGCGGGAAGCAGGATATGCGCGCTCATCACGGATTTGGAACCCGCCGCGATGGCCGCCCGGAAAGGCAGCAGCTCACGGGCGTGCAGGGTGTCGAGATCCACATCGATGCGGGGCATCGCCAGGTGCGAGTCGACCGCGGTGTCGCCGTGGCCGGGGAAGTGCTTGGTGCAGGCGGCGACGCCGGCGGCCTGGAGCCCCTCGACGTACGCGGCGGTGTGCCGTGCCACCAGGGCGGTGTCGGCGCCGAAGGACCGTACGCCGATGACCGGGTTGCCCGGGTTGGAGTTGACGTCCGCGGACGGCGCCCAGTTGAGGTTGACACCGCACGCGGCGAGCCGGCGGCCGAGCTCGTGGGCGACGGCGCGGGTGAGGTCGACGTCGTCGACCGAGCCGAGGGCGAAGTTGCCCGGGAACGAGGAGCCTTCGTTGACCTCCAGGCGGGTCACGTCCCCGCCCTCCTCGTCGATGGCGACGAGGACATCGTCCCGCTCGGAGCGCAGCCGCGCGGTGAGGGCGGCGAGCTGGCCGGGCGACTCGATGTTGCGGCCGAACAGCCCGACGGAGGTGAGCCCTTCACCGACGCGGCGCAGCAGCCAGTCCGGGGCGGTGGTTCCGGTGAATCCGGGCTGGAGCACCGCGAGCGCGTCACGCGTCAGGGTGTCCGTGGTGGAAACGAGGGTGGTCATGGGACCGCACTATCCCTTCACAGCGCCGGAGGTGAGGCCAGCGGCCATCTTCTTCTGGATGATCATGAAGAAGATGACGACGGGCAGGGCGATCATGGTGGAGGCCGCCATGAGTGCGCCGTAGTCCGTTCCGCGCTCGGTGGTGAAGGTCATCAGCCACACGTTGAGCGTGTACTTGGAGTTGTCGTTGATCAGGATGTACGCGAAGAGGTACTCGTTCCACGCGTTCACCAGGGCGAAGATCGACGCGGCGGCGAGGCCGGGGGCGAGCAGCGGGAAGACCACCTTGCGGAAGGCCCCGAAGCGGGTGAGGCCGTCGACCATCGCGGACTCCTCCAGCTCCACCGGGATGTTCACGACGAAGCCCCGGATCATGATGGTGGCGAAGGGCAGCGTGGAGACCAGGTAGACGACGATCAGGCCCCAGTACTCGTCGATCCCGCCCATCGCGTTGAGCTGGGCGTAGATCGGGATGAGCATCGCCGTCGGCGGCAGCATCTGGACCAGGATCATGATCAGCAGGAGCGGCTTGCGGCCGAAGAACCGGAACCGGCCGATGGCCAGGGCCGCCAGCGTCGCGATGATCATGCCGCCGACCACCGCGGTGACGGCGACGATCAGGCTGGACTGGATGGCGGTGGTGAAGTTGGGCTGGTTGACCGCGCGTTCGAAGTTGTCGAAGGTCAGCGAGGTGGGCCAGAGCTTCTGGTCGTAGCTGCGGATCTCCTGGTTGGGCCGGAGCGAGCTGATGACCAGCCAGTAGACCGGGAAGATCATGACCACGGCGATGCCGAGGCCGATGATGTCCAGGTGGAGCCGGCTCTTCTTCCGGTCGGGACGCAGCGCCTGTGTTTCGGTCGTGCTGCTCATTCGACCTCTCCCGTCTTCATGAGCTGGCGCAGGTAGTACACGGCCACACCGGACAGGAGCAGCACCGTGATCAGGGCGATCGCGGAGCCCTGGCTGAAGGAGGTGGACTCGAACGCCTTGGAGTAGGAGTAGAGGCCGAGGGTCTCGTACTCCGGCTCGGGCTTGTTTCCGCGCAGCAGCCAGATCTGGCCGAAGACGTTGAAGTCCCAGATCACCGAAAGGGTGGCGACCATGGTGAAGACCGGCTTGATGACCGGCCAGGTGACGAACTTGTAGACGCCGTAGCCGCTGGCACCGTCGAGGGCCGCGGCCTCCTCCAGCTCCTGGGGGACCTGGGTGAGGGCGGCGTACAGGGTGACGACCACGAACGGGATGGCGCCCCAGACGACCAGCAGGGTGATGATGCCGAAGCCCTGGACCGGGTTGAGGTACCAGTTGTGGCCGAGCCAGTCCTCGCCGACGACCTTGGCGACCAGGGTGTTGATCAGCCCGTAGTCGGAGTCGGCCATGAACCGGAAGATCGAGGCGGCGACCATCAGCGGCATCGACCAGGCGGCGATCAGGGCCACCGTCAGGACGAGCCGGACCCAGGTGGAGAGCCTGCGCATGAGCAGGGCGACGAGCAGCCCGATGCCCATGGTCAGCGTCACACAGATGGCCATGAAGACCACCGTGCGGAAGGTGACCCACCAGAAGTCGGGGTCGCCGAGAATGTTCGTGAACTGCTCGAAGCCCACCCAGGGGGCGGGCTCTCCGGACCACAGTTCGCGCCGGCCCATGTCCTGGAAGGACATGATGACCGTCTTGCTGAGCGGGTAGAGGTAGACGGCGGCGATCGCCACGATCGCCGGGAGGATCAGGAAGTAGGGGAGGAGTTCACCCTTCTTCCGCTTCCTCTTCTGTACCCGGGGCCCGCCGTCGGAGGACGGCTTCCCGGTCGGCTGCGGGTCGGGCGGTAGCGGGACCGGCGGCCCGACGGCCTTGGTATCAGCGGCAGACACGTGGCTGACCTTCCATCGCGGTCCGGGGCGGGCCCCGGAATTCACGGCGTGCACTTACGGGAAGAGGGCGGGGGCCCGGCAGAGATGCCGGGCCCCCGCCTGGCGACCGGAAGGTCAGGACTTCTTGTTGATCAGGGCGTTGATCTTGTCGTCGGCCTTCTTGGAGGCGTCGGCGACGGAGCCGCCCTTCAGGATCTCCAGGAGCAGGTTCTCCAGGATGTCCTCCTTCTCGACGGAGGCCCAGCCCGGCGCGATCGGCGTGAACCAGGCGTCCGGCACCGCGTTGGCGATGGCGGCCGTCTCCGGCTTCGACTTCAGCGGCTCAAGCTGCTTCTCGTTGTTCGGGAGGACGTTCTTCGACGCGAGGACCTCGCCGCCCTTGGCGTTGGTGTAGAGGGCGATCCACTCCTCGCCGAGGTCCTGGACCTTGGACTTGGAGATCGTCGCGAGGTCGGAGCCGCCGATGAAGGACGGGAGGGCCTTGCCCTCGGGGCCGGGCATACCGGCCGTGGCGATCTTGCCTTCCAGCTTCGGGTTGCCGTTCTCGCCACCCGTGACGCTGCCGGCCTCCCAGGCCTGGCCGTAGATGACCGCGGCCTTCTCGTTGGCCATGACGTTGGCGTGGTCCTGCTCGTCCTTCGTCTGGTCGGCCTTGTTGTACTTCTTGACCAGGTTGACGAAGTGCTCCAGGCCCTTCTGCGCCTCGGGTGTGGAGAGCGCGCCCTTCCACTCCTTCGAGCCCTCGTCGTAGGAGGCTATCTGGCCACCGTAGGCGGCGACGTAGGACATCGCGGCGTACCAGTAGCGGCCCGGGAAGTAGAGCGAGGAGGCGCGCTTGTCCTTCTTGGCGAGCTCGGCGGAGACCTTGTCCATCGCCTTGAGGAACTCGTCCTCGGTCTGCGGGAGCTCGTCGCTGCCGGTGCCGGCCTTCAGCATGTCCTTGTTGTAGACGGCCAGACGGGCGCTCGCGTAGTAAGGAACGCAGTACGTCTTGCCCTCGAAGGTGCAGGTGTCCTTCAGACCCTTGATCCAGGTGTCCGAGTTCTCGTACTTCTTGGGGTCGATTTCCCCGAGCGCACCATTGAGGATGTACTGCATGGTCTCGGTGTTGCCGAGTTCGACAACGTCCGGGAATTTGTCGCCACCGAGGGAGGTGTCAAGCTTCTTGACCTTGTCAGCCCACTGCTGGTACTGAACCTTGACCTTGACGTTCGGGTACTTCTTGCTGAACTCGGCGTTGGTGTCCTTGACCAGCTCGGGCCACGTCGACTGGGCCTCGCCCATCAGCCAGACGGTCAGGTTCTCCTTGCGGTCCTTCGGCTCCTGCGACGATGCCTTGTCGTCGGAACCACACGCCGCGACCGAAACCAACATGCCCGCGACACCGATAGCCGCGATGAGCTTGCGCTTCACGTCAAACCCTCCTCAGGGATGCTGCAACCCCACCCACCGCGAAGACATTCGACGAGTTCTGCTGGGGCTGGACCTGGTCTTTAATGGTTTAGACCAGTACCGGGAGCTTGGCCTAGACCTTTAGGGGTGTCAAGGGTGTATAAGAAGTGCACTCGCGTCCGTTATAGGACCGACACCTAAGGGAGGGCGACGACCCGTGACCGGACCGTGCCACCATGTGAGCCGCGACAGACGGAGGAGCCGGTGACGGCAGTAACGCAAGCGTCGGAGAGGCGGGCCATGGGTGCCGACGGGGGCAGTTCGGGGAGCGAGACCGGTAACGGTACGCGCACCGCGCGCGTACCAAAGTACTACCGGCTCAAGCGCCATCTCCTCGACATGACCGATACCTTGCCACCCGGCACCCCGGTGCCGCCCGAACGCACCCTGGCGGCCGAGTTCGACACCTCGCGCACCACCGTGCGCCAGGCCCTTCAGGAGCTGGTCGTCGAGGGCCGGCTCGAACGCATCCAGGGCAAGGGGACGTTCGTCGCGAAGCCGAAGGTCTCCCAGGCGCTCCAGCTGACCTCGTACACCGAGGACATGCGCGCCCAGGGACTGGAGCCGACCTCCCAGCTCCTCGACATCGGCTACGTCACGGCGGACGACACCCTCGCCGGACTGCTGGACATCTCCACGGGTGGCCGGGTGCTGCGCATCGAGAGACTCCGGCTCGCCAGCGGAGAGCCGATGGCGATCGAGACAACCCACCTTTCGGCCAAACGCTTCCCGGCGCTGCGCCGCTCGCTGGTGAAGTACACCTCGCTCTACACCGCGCTGGCCGAGGTGTACGACGTCCGCCTCGCCGAGGCCGAGGAGACCATCGAGACCTCGCTCGCCACCCCGCGCGAGGCCGGTCTGCTGGGGACGGACGTGGGGCTGCCGATGCTGATGCTCTCCCGTCATTCCATCGATGGCCAGGGCGAACCCGTGGAGTGGGTGCGATCCGTGTACCGGGGCGATCGGTACAAGTTCGTGGCCCGTCTGAAGCGGCCGACCGACTGAGAGCCGACAGCGTGCGAACAGGCGGTGGCCCGGGGATTCCCTCCCCGGGCCACCGCCTGTTTTCGGTCAGGTCAGGCGGCTTCCCTCCGCGTGAACCGATTCCGCCTGCCGTCCGTGTCCTTACTGCGGACCTTCGGTGGAGGCATCGGCGATACGCGACCGGTATGCGGACAGGGGTTCCGGAGAGCGGCCGTACCACCTAGATTTCGCGCACGTTACGACTGTGATCACGCGAGGGGACGGATCGATATGCCGGAATCGCCCACACCAGCACCACCGGTTCCACAAGCACCGGGACGGCGGGCGCTGTCCCCGAAGTCCATAGTCGTCTGGAGCCTGGTCGGCCTGGTCGGCGCCATCGGCTGGGCCACCCTCGCGCTCTCGCGCGGTGAAGAGGTCTCGGCCGCCTGGATGCTGGCGGCGGCGCTGGGCTCGTACGCCATCGCGTACCGCTTCTACTCCCGGTTCATCGCCAACCGGGTCCTCAAGGCGGACAAGAACCGCGCGACCCCGGCCGAACTGCTGGACAACGGTGTCGACTTCCACCCCACCGACCGCCGGGTCCTCTTCGGCCACCACTTCGCCGCCATCGCGGGCGCGGGCCCGCTGGTCGGCCCCGTGCTCGCCGCGCAGATGGGCTATCTGCCGGGCACGATCTGGCTCGTCGTCGGCGTCATCTTCGCCGGTGCCGTGCAGGACATGGTGACGCTCTTCTTCTCCACCCGCCGCAACGGCCGTTCGCTCGGCCAGATGGCGCGCGACGAGATCGGCCCGGTCGGCGGCGTCGCCGCCCTGGTCGCGGTCTTCATCATCATGATCATCCTGCTCGCGGTCCTCGCACTGGTCATCGTGAACGCGCTCGCCCACTCGCCGTGGGGCGTCTTCTCCATCGGCATGACGATCCCGATCGCCCTCTTCATGGGCGTCTACCTGCGCATCCTGCGGCCCGGCAAGGTCAGTGAGGTCTCCCTCATCGGCGTCGCGCTGCTGCTGCTCGCGATCGTCTCCGGCGGCTGGGTCGCCGAGTCGTCATGGGCGGACTTCTTTACGCTGGAGCCGGGCACCCTGGTCATCTGGATGATCGTGTACGGGTTCCTCGCCTCGGTGCTCCCCGTCTGGCTGCTGCTGGCGCCGCGCGACTACCTCTCCACCTTCATGAAGGTCGGCACCATCGGGCTGCTGGCCCTCGGCGTGATCGTCGCGCTGCCGACGCTGAAGATGCCGGCCGTCACCGACTTCGCCACCAGCGGCTCGGGGCCGGTCTTCGCCGGTTCCATGTTCCCCTTCGTCTTCATCACCATCGCCTGCGGCGCGCTCTCCGGCTTCCACTCCCTGGTCTCCTCCGGCACCACGCCGAAGATGGTCCAGAAGGAGACGCAGATCCGGGTGATCGGCTACGGCGCCATGCTGGTCGAGTCGTTCGTCGCGATCATGGCGATGATCGCGGCCTGCATCATCGACCCGGGCCTCTACTTCGCCATCAACGCGCCCGTCGGTGTGATCGGCGACAGCGTCCAGTCCGCCTCCCAGGCCGTGGCCAACTTCGGCTTCACCATCACGCCGGACGCCCTGGCCCAGGCCGCCAAGGACGTCGAGGAGGCGAGCCTGCTCTCCCGGACCGGCGGCGCGCCCACGTTCGCGCTCGGCATGTCGGAGATCTTCTCCGCCGTGATCGGCGGGACCGCGATGAAGGCGTTCTGGTACCACTTCGCCATCATGTTCGAGGCGCTCTTCATCCTCACCACCGTGGACGCCGGCACCCGCGTCGGGCGCTTCATGCTCCAGGACATGCTGGGCAACGCCTACAAGCCGTTCCGCGAGGTCTCCTGGAAGCCGGGCGTCTGGTTCGCCAGCGCGGTCGTGGTGGGCGGCTGGGGCTACTTCCTCTGGGTCGGCGTGCACGACCCGCTGGGCGGCATCAACCAGCTCTTCCCGCTCTTCGGCATCGCCAACCAGCTGCTGGCCGCCGTCGCGCTGGCCGTCTGCACCGTCCTGCTGATCAAGTCCGGCCGCCTGAAGTGGGCGTGGGTCACCGCGGTGCCGCTCGCCTGGGACGTGGCCGTCACCCTCACCGCGAGCTGGCAGAAGATCTTCTCCTCCGACGTGAAGGTCGGCTTCTTCGCCCAGCGCGACAAGTACCAGGCGGGCATCGACGCGGGCGAGGTGCTGCCGCCGGCCAAGAACATGGACGACATGCAGACCGTCGTCACCAACTCCACCGTCGACGGGGTGCTGTGCGCGCTCTTCGCGCTCCTCATCATCGTGGTGCTGGTGGATGCCGGGCGGGTCTGCTTCAACGCCATCCGCGACCCGGAGAGCGTCAGGCTCCACGAGACGCCGTTCGTCCAGTCCAAGTTCGTCGCCCCGGCCTCGCTCATCGCCACCAAGGAGGAGAAGGCCGAACTGGCCGCCGCCGGTGTCGGCCCCGAGGGCGGCATCCGCAAGGAAGCGGCGGGAACGGGGAGCCGGACATGACCCTCGCGGACGTACGACGGGTGGCCGGACGGATCCGCTGGTACGTCCGTGAGCTGACCGGCGAGTCGACGTACGACCGCTATGTGGCGCACGCGAGGGCTCACGATCCGGACACGCCGGTGATGGACCGCCGGGCCTTCGAGCGGAGCCGCACGGACGCCCGTGAGGCGGACCCCCGCGAGGGCTTCCGCTGCTGCTGACCGCCACCGGCCGATCGGGGCCGCCGCACCCCTCCCAGGGGCGCGGCGGCCCCTTTTCGCGCCCTCCAAGAGGGCCTCTGCGCGCCGCCGATACGGAGAAAGCCGGGCGAAGAAGCCAGACCGCCATACCGACATCTGTTCACGCCGACACAACATGTGGGGGCTTCCTCATCGAGCGCCCCCCACATGTATGCTCGACCTCGCTGTCGCCGCAGGGGAATCCGGTGCGAA
Organism: Streptomyces griseus subsp. griseus; assembly: GCF_003610995.1. Taxonomy (NCBI): domain Bacteria; kingdom Bacillati; phylum Actinomycetota; class Actinomycetes; order Kitasatosporales; family Streptomycetaceae; genus Streptomyces; species Streptomyces griseus. The sequence continues at coordinate 5,117,339 of NZ_CP032543.1, read as the reverse complement.
TCCGGAACTGTCCCGCAACGGTGTGATCAGTGTGCTTTTGCACACCCGAAGTCCGAAGACCTGTCGACAGTGCGTCCGGCTCGACCGAACCGGACGCCAGACGTCCGGGCCTCGCGGATGGGCCGGTGGACGCCGTAGCAGTGCTGCCCTGGAGGGCATCGTGCTGCCCGGTTTCCCCGCTCGCCGCCGGCCCCCAGCCGAGCGAGGGAAAGCCCAGTGACCATCGCGCCCGCCGATCCGGTTTCAGCCACCGAATCCGCTGCCTCCACCACGTCCGGCGACGGCACGAACGACGGACCCGGGACCGCCCTGCTGCGGACCCTGACCGACCTCACCGTCGATCTGCCCGACACCGACCCCGGACGGGTCGCCGCCTCCGCGCTGCGCGGGCGCAACGCCCGCTCCGACGAGGCCGAGCTGCGCTCGCTGGCCACCGAGGCGGCGGCGGGGCTGATCTCCGAGGACCCGGCGTACTCCCAGCTCGCCGCCCGGCTGCTGACCCGTACGATCGCCGACGAGGCCGCGGGCCAGGGCGCGACGCACTTCTCCGCCTCGGTCGCGGTGGGTCACCGCGAGGGCCTGATCGCGGACCGCACCGCCGCGTTCGTGGCGCTGCACGCGGACGCGCTGGACGAACTCGTCGACCAGGCGCTGGCCGACGGCGCCGACGACCGCTTCGGCTACTTCGGCCTCCGCACGCTGCACAGCCGCTACCTGCTGCGCCACCCGCTCACCCGTCAGGTCATCGAGACCCCGCAGCACTTCATGCTGCGCGTGGCCGCGGGGCTGGCCGAGGACGAGTCGGTGCGCGCGCTGGACGAGGTCGCCGCGCTCTACCGACTGATGAGCCGGCTGGACTACCTCCCCTCCTCCCCCACGCTCTTCAACTCCGGCACCCGGCACCCGCAGATGTCCTCGTGCTACCTGCTGGACTCGCCCAAGGACGAGCTGGACTCGATCTACGACCGCTACCACCAGGTGGCGCGCCTCTCGAAGCACGCGGGCGGCATCGGTCTGTCGTACTCCCGTATCCGCGCCCGGGGTTCGCTGATCCGGGGCACCAACGGGCACTCCAACGGCATCGTGCCGTTCCTCAAGACGCTGGACGCCTCGGTGGCGGCGGTGAACCAGGGCGGCCGCCGCAAGGGCGCCGCGGCGGTGTACCTGGAGACCTGGCACGCGGACATCGAGGAGTTCCTGGAGCTCCGCGACAACACCGGTGAGGACCAGCGGCGTACGCACAACCTGAACCTGGCGCACTGGATCCCGGACGAGTTCATGCGCCGCGTCGACGCGGACACCGACTGGTCGCTGTTCTCCCCCGCCGAGGTGCCCGAGCTGGTCGACCTGTGGGGCGACGAGTTCGACGCGGCCTACCGCGCGGCCGAGGCCAAGGGCCTGGCCCGCAAGTCGATCCCGGCGCGCGAGCTGTACGGCCGGATGATGCGGACCCTCGCGCAGACCGGCCAGGGGTGGATGACGTTCAAGGACGCCTCCAACCGGACCGCGAACCAGACCGCCGAGCCGGGCCGGGTCGTGCACTCCTCGAACCTGTGCACCGAGATCCTCGAAGTCACCGACGACGGCGAGACGGCCGTCTGCAACCTGGGCTCGGTCAACCTGGGCGCCTTCGTGGCCAACGGCTCCATCGACTGGGAGCGCCTGGACGCCACGGTCCGCACCGCGGTCACCTTCCTGGACCGGGTCGTCGACATCAACTTCTACCCGACCGAGCAGGCCGGGCGCTCCAACTCCCGCTGGCGGCCGGTCGGCCTGGGCGCGATGGGCCTCCAGGACGTCTTCTTCCAGCTGCGGATGCCCTTCGACTCGCCGCAGGCCCGCGCGCTCTCGACGCGGATCTCCGAGCGCATCATGCTCGCCGCGTACGAGGCGTCCTGCGACCTCGCCGAGCGCTCCGGCCCGCTGCCCGCCTGGTCCGAGACCCGGGCCGCGCGCGGTGTGCTGCACCCCGACCACTACGACACCGAGCTGAACTGGCCGGAGCGCTGGGAGGCCCTGCGCGCCCGGGTCGCGAAGACCGGTATGCGTAACTCGCTGCTTCTGGCCATCGCGCCGACCGCCACGATCGCCTCGATCGCCGGTGTGTACGAGTGCATCGAGCCGCAGGTCTCCAACCTGTTCAAGCGCGAGACGCTCAGCGGTGAGTTCCTCCAGGTCAACGCCTACCTGGTGGACGAGCTGAAGAAGCTCGGCGTGTGGGACGCCCGCACCCGTGAGGCGCTGCGCGAGGCCAGCGGCTCCGTGCAGGGCTTCGCCTGGATCCCCGAGGACGTGCGGGCGCTGTACCGCACGGCATGGGAGATCCCGCAGCGCGGCCTGATCGACATGGCGGCGGCCCGTACGCCGTTCCTCGACCAGAGCCAGTCGCTCAACCTGTTCCTGGAGACGCCGACGATCGGCAAGCTCTCCTCGATGTACGCGTACGCCTGGAAGCAGGGGCTGAAGACGACGTACTACCTGCGTTCGCGCCCGGCGACCCGGATCGCCCGTGCCGCGTCCGGTCAGGCGTCGGCCGCCGCCCCCATTCCCGTACAGCAGGCTTCGGCTCCCGACGCGGACGCCATCGCCTGCTCCCTGGAAAACCCTGAGTCCTGCGAGGCCTGCCAGTAATGAGCACCACGAACAACGAGAAGAACCTGCTCGACCCGGGATTCGAGCTGACCCTGCGTCCCATGCGCTACCCGGACTTCTACGAGCGCTACCGGGACGCGATCAAGAACACCTGGACCGTGGAGGAGGTCGACCTCCACTCGGACGTCGCCGACCTCGCGAAGCTGTCGCCGGGTGAGCAGCACATGATCGGCCGGCTGGTGGCGTTCTTCGCGACCGGTGACTCGATCGTCTCCAACAACCTCGTGCTGACGCTGTACAAGCACATCAACTCCCCCGAGGCGCGGCTGTACCTGTCGCGGCAGCTGTTCGAGGAGGCCGTGCACGTCCAGTTCTATCTGACGCTGCTGGACACCTATCTGCCGGACCCGGACGACCGGGCGGCGGCGTTCGACGCGGTCGAGGAGATCCCCTCGATCCGCGAGAAGGCCCAGTTCTGCTTCAAGTGGATGGACTCGGTCGAGAAGATCGACCGCCTGGAGACGAAGGCCGACCGCCGTCGCTTCCTGCTGAACCTGATCTGCTTCGCGGCGTGCATCGAGGGGCTGTTCTTCTACGGCGCCTTCGCGTACGTGTACTGGTTCCGCTCGCGCGGCCTGCTGCACGGCCTCGCCACGGGCACCAACTGGGTGTTCCGTGACGAGACGATGCATATGAACTTCGCGTTCGAGGTTGTGGACACCGTCCGCAAGGAGGAGCCGGAGCTCTTCGACGACGCGCTCCAGCAGCAGGTCACCGACATGCTGAAGGAAGCGGTCGAGGCGGAGCTCCAGTTCGGCCGCGACCTGTGCGGCGAGGGCCTGCCGGGCATGAACACCGAGTCGATGCGCCAGTACCTGGAGTGCGTCGCCGACCAGCGCCTCGCCCGCCTGGGCTTCCCGACGGTCTACGGCTCGGAGAACCCGTTCTCCTTCATGGAGCTCCAGGGCGTCCAGGAGCTGACGAACTTCTTCGAGCGCCGCCCGTCCGCCTACCAGGTGGCGGTGGAGGGCTCGGTCGGGTTCGACGACGACTTCTAGGCCCTTCCGGATTCCGTACGGCGGAAGGCCCCACCGTGCTCAGCAGCACGGTGGGGCCTTCCGCGTCCCCGGACGGCCCGACGAGAACCGGCCGAAGGGCAGAAGGGCGCTTCGCGGGCATCCGCACGCTGCTGACCCGTGAGAAGACCGTCAAGCGTGCCGTCGACGGCGTGGACTCCACGGTGCGGCAGGGCTTCGGCCACCGGGCCCCCAACGGTCCTGGAGTCACGGACCGCTTCAGGCCTTCGCCCAACCCTTCGGGTAGGAGCGCCGCGTGACCTTGTAGGGTCGCGCGGCGCTCTCCGTTTCCGTACGCGCCGCCTCCCCCCGTTCCGCGTCACGCAGCTGGCGGTCGATGCGGCGGTCGCGGATGAGGCCGAGGGCGGCCGGGAGAGCGACGAGGGCGAAGAGGGCGGTAACGGTCAGGTAGTCCAGGAAGAGGTTCATGGCTCCACTGTCGTCCGCGCCGCCGAGAAGAGTCAGTGGCAGCACTGCCACACAGCATCAAATTACTGCCACACTGACTCCATGCTGAAAAACGTCGCCGCCCTGCTGCTGGACGAGGTCCACCCCTTCGAACTCGGCGTGGTCTGCGAGGTCTTCGGCCTGGACCGCAGCGAGGAGGGCCTGCCGGTCCACGACTTCGCGGTCGTCTCCGCCGAGGGCCCCGAGCTGCGCACCCACGCCGGCTTCACCATCCGTACCGAACACGGCCTGGAGCGGCTGGAGGAGGCCGACCTCATCGCCGTCCCGGCCGGCAGCCACTTCATGGACCGGGTGTATCCGGACGAGGCACTGGACGCGCTGCGGCGGGCCGTGGAGCGCGGGGCGCGGGTGCTGAGCGTCTGCTCCGGGGCCTTCATCCTCGGGGCGGCGGGCCTGCTGGACGGCCGCCGCTGCACGACGCACTGGCGCCACGCGGCGGAGCTGGCCCGACGCTACCCGAAGGCGGTCGTGGAGCCGGACGTGCTGTACGTCGACGAGGGCCCGGTGATCACCTCGGCCGGGACCGCCTCCGGGATCGACGCCTGCCTCCACCTCGTACGCCAGGCGTACGGGCAGGACGCGGCCAACACGATCGCCCGGCGCATGGTGGTGCCGCCGCACCGGGACGGCGGGCAGGCGCAGTACATCAGCCGCCCGCTGCCCCGGAGCGCCTGCGACACCGTCGGCTCCACCCTGGCGTGGATGGAACACCACCTGGACCAGGAGATGTCGGTCGAGCAGTTGGCGGGGCTGGCGCACATGTCGCCGCGCACCTTCGCCCGCCGCTTCCAGCAGGAAACCGGGACGACCCCGTACCGCTGGCTGCTGCGGCAGCGGGTGCTGCTGGCCCAGCACCTGCTGGAGACCTCCGGCCTGACGGTCGACACGATCGCGGGGCGGACGGGGTTCGGTACGGCGGCGACCCTGCGCCACCAGTTCGTGCGCACGCTCGGGACGACGCCGAACGCCTACCGCCGGACCTTCCGGGGCCCGGCGGGCACGGTGCCCGACGTCGCCTGAGCGCCGTGCGGCCGGGGCGCGTCCTCAGTCGTTGGGGACGGTCTCGTAGCGCGGCGTGCCCTCTTCCATCTGGCGCAGCGCGTCCTTGCGGTCGCGCTTGGAGAGCCGGTCGATGTACAGGTAGCCGTAGAGATGGTCCGTCTCGTGCTGGAGGCACCGCGCGAAGTAGCCGCTGCCCCGGACCTTGATCGGGTCGCCCTTCGCGTCCTGGCCGCGCACCACCGCGTAGTCGGGGCGGGCGAGGGAGGCGTACGCGGTCGGGACCGAGAGGCAGCCCTCGTTGGAGTCGTCCAGCACCCGCGCCTCGGGGGCCAGCTCGTCCAGGACCGGGTTGCAGACCACGCCGGTGTGCCGCTTGCCGTCGTCGTCCGGGCAGTCGTAGACGAAGACCTTGAGGTCCACGCCGATCTGGTTGGCCGCCAGGCCCACGCCCTCGGCCGTCTTCTGGCTGGCGAACATGTCGTCGATCAGCTGCGCCAGCTCGTCGCCGAACTCGGTGACGTCCTTGCACTCCTTGTGCAGCACCGGGTTGCCCACGACCGTGATCGGGCGCGACGTGCCGCGCTCCCGGTGCGCCGTCTCGCGCTCCTCACAGTCCTCGGTGTCGATGACGAATCCCTCGTCGTCCACGCCGATCCGCCCGTCCGTCTCCTGCTGCGACATGTCCGCCGTACGCCTTCCTGCAAAACCTGAACTCGGTGACCCCGCGGGCCGGGCCGAAACCCGGGAACCACGGGAGGAACAGCACCGCGATCGGTGCGCGTACAGCCTACGGGCAGCGGTCAGCAGACTTCTTCGAGATCCCGCCACTCACGGCTGTCCGGACTGTCGGCGACCCAGCCGTCCAGCAGCCCGCGCACCAGACCGGCCGGGGCCGCGAGACCGCACTCGCGCTCGGGGACCCACAGGTCACCGCCGCCCGCCGTGCGGTGGCCCAGCGGTCCCGGGTGGCCCGGCTCGCTGTGGTCGTGCGGGTCCAGGTGCTCCCCGTCGCCCTCGTCGCTCTCCATCCGGCTCTCCGAACAGGCCCGGCACAGCAGCCGGACGGAGGAGGACCAGTCCTCGGCGGCGAACCCGGCGTCCGAGGCGAGCTTCTCCAGCGCGTCCCGGTCCTCCTCGGTGGCCGCCTCCAGCAGCACCACCCAGGTCGGCACCGGGGAGGGCGCCCACAACTCGATCTCGTCGAACACCGGGTACGAGGGTCCGGCGGCGGTGACCCGCTCGCCGTTGGGCACCCCGTCGTGCAGCACGACCTCGCCCCAGCGCCGCCCGGAGGACGGCAGCGGGATGGAGAGGACCTCCATCCGGGCCGGGTCCAGCCGCCGCCCCCACACCACCTCGGCCTCGCCCTCCGGGGAGAGCCGGACCGCCGCGCTGCCCAGCTCCATGCCGGACGGCTCGGTGGTGGCCCCGCTGTTCAGCCCGGAGCCTGGCACCTTGAGCCCGTACGCCTGCCAGGCCCGGCGCGCCAGCGGCCAGTCCTGGAGCGCGGTGGCCGCGATCCCGACGTTCCACCAGTCCGGGGCGCCGGCCTCGCGGTCCAGCAGCGCGACCGCCCGCAGGCCCGCCGCGCGCGCCTGCTCCCAGTCGTGCCGGAACTTGTGGAGCAGCGCCAGGTTGAACCAGGACTCCGAGAGCCAGGGCTCCAGATCCGCCGCGCGCGTCAGCAGCGCCCCCGCGTCCTCGTACCGGCCGTCGCCGATCAGCGTGAACGCGCGGTCCGTGGCCTGCCGCCAAGAGGCGGACGGCCGATGCCGTACCTTCCCGAAGATCCTCACGATTCCCGCCTGTCCCGACTGGACACCCTCGTTTTCCGCTCTGCTTTCGCATCCAACCATGCCCGGCCGGACGCCCGCTCATTACCCATGGGTTACCCAGCCCCGGCCCGGGTCAGACCGCTCCGGCCGAGGACTCTCACGAGGGCCTCCACCACCTGCGGCTGGTGGTCGTGTCCGGTGGCGAGCCTGAGCTCCTCCAGCGCTTCCAGCGACCCGCCGACGCCTTCCCCGCACAGGTCGTCGTATGCGTTGACCGTCCGGACGATCCTGGCGGCGGGCAGCTGTTCCCGGTACGGATCGGCCTGCTGCTCCACCACCGCGGCCACCTCCGGGTCCACCCCGGTCCGGCGCACCACGGCCCCGCCGAGCAGGGCGATCCGGCGTTGCTCGGCGGCGGGCAGCCGGGCGGTGGCCCCGGCGGCGACCGGGTCCAGGAGGGAGAGCTGGCCGATGTCGTGCATCAGGGCCGCGTACTCCAGCACGGTCAGCTGGGCCCCGGTGAACCCCAGCTCCCGCCCCACGGCGGTGGCCAGGGCGGCGACCCGGCGGGCGTGGCCGGGCGGGGTGTACCCGGCGATCTCGGTGGCGCGGGCGAGCGAGGCGATGGTCTGCCGGTAGGTGGTGCGGACGGCCGCGTACCGGCGGAAGGCGACCTGGGTCAGCAGCAGCGGGACAGCGAGCACGGGCAGCGCCCACAGCCCGGCGACGGCCACTCCCAGCGCCAGGACCACCCCGCTCGCCCCGACCGCGGGCCCGATCCCGGCGAGCGCCCGCAGCTCGTCGCCGAGGAACGGGCCGTACGGGGGCGGGGCGGGCGGTCCGTACGGAAGCGGCTTCTCCGTGCCGTACGGGGACGGCCTCCCGGTGCCGTAGGGCAGGGCCCGCGCACGCGCCACGAGGGCGGCGAGCAGCGCGTCGCAGACGGCGGTCAGCGCCAGCAGGCCGAGCAGGAACAGCGCGAAGTGCAGCCCGCCGCCGAACCACCGCACCGCCTGCCCGGAGGCGTACAGCGGCTGGAAGCAGACGGCGGCGAACCCCACGGTGAGCACCCGCCGCGCCACGCGGTCCACATCCGGGGCGGGTTGCCGCACGGCGGTCACGAGTTGGGCGGCGAGTTGTGCGGCGACGACGACGGCGACCACCTGGAGGGGCCCGGGCCCGGTCGGCTCCCCCGCGCTGTCCCCGAGCAGGGCGTACGCCAGCGCCCCGGCGGCGGCGAGCGGCGCGGGCTCCCGCTCCCCGGGCGCCCCGCCCCACCGGGCCTGCTCCCCGACGGCGACGAGGAGCCCGAAGGCGAGGGCGTGGCCCGGATCGGCGAGGCCGTGCCGGAGGGTGTGGGCGAGCGCGGCGAGGGCGAGGAGGAGCGCGGCCCCCCGGACGGCGAGGAGGGCGGGCGGGGTGAGACTTTTCACGGGGATCGCTCCGGGGAGGGGCTTCGCCGACCGGTCCCCCTGCGGGCGTCGGGCACGACGGCCGCCGCCCCCGCCTCGTCCGCGGTGACGGCGGTGTCCGCGCCGCTCCAGCCGTGCCGGTCCAGGGCGCGGGCCAGCGCCCGCACCATGCGCGGGTCGAACTGGCTGCCCGCGCACCGGCGCAGCTCGGTCAGGGCGGCGGGAACGGGCCTGCCGCGCCGGTAGGAGCGGGTCGAGGTCATGGCGTCGAAGGCGTCGGCGACCGCGACGATCCGGGCGGACTCGGGGATGCGGCGGCCGCTGAGCCCGTAGGGATAACCGGTGCCGTCGAGCCGTTCGTGGTGGTGCAGGATCGCGGCGCGGGCCTCGTCCAGGAAGCCGATGGACCGGACGATCTCGTGTCCGTACTCCGGGTGCAGCTCCATGACCCGGCGCTCGTCCGGGGTGAGCGGGCCGTCCTTGCGCAGCACCCGGGTCGGTACGCCGAGCTTGCCGATGTCGTGGAGGATCCCGGCGAAGCGGAGCGCCTCCAGGCGGGCGGGGTCCATGCCGAGTTCCCGGGCGATCAGGACGGAGGCCCGGCCGACCCGCTCGCTGTGGCCTCGCGTGTAGGTGTCCTTGATGTCGACGGCGTGGACCAGCGCGCGGATGGTGGCGCGGTGGGCGGCGTCCTCGCGGTGGTACTGGGCGAAGACCCAGCAGGAGAGGTACATCGGCAGCAGGACGAAGAGCGCGGAGACGGGCCCGTACGGGCTGCGCCAGAGCACGGCCATCATCAGCCCGGCGAGCGCGTGCACCAGGTGGGGCCCGAGCGCGCGCGGCAGCAGGGTGCGCCAGGAGCGGGGTACGGGCTGTCCTTCGGCCGCCGCGAGGATCAGGCAGTCCAGGGCGGTGAGCACCAGGGAGAAGGTGAGGGACGCCGCGCACGCGGGGAGCAGGGCGTACGGGAAGTCCGGGACGCCCCCGAGGGTGGCGGGGCCGCCGAGGAGCGTGTACGTCCAGGAGGCGGCGCAGCAGGTGAGGGCCAGCTGTGCGGCCCGCCAGATCCGGCGGGCCGCGAAGGGTGGCCGGTCCACCCGGCCCGCCAGGGACGCCACGGCCGCGACCAGGGCGGCGGCCGGGGGCGGCAGGAGGAACGCGGCGGCGGGCAGCAGCGGGAGGAAGGATCCGGCGCCGGCCTGGACTGAGCCCGGGTCGAAGCGGCGGCCGACGGCCTCACAGACAAGGCAGAGGGCCGCGAGCAGGGCCGCCGCGCCCCACGGGACCGAGGCCCCGGGACGAGACACCGGGAGGGTGCAGCAGACGGCGGCGATCACCGCCGCCAGGATGCAGCCGCGCGCCGCCACCGGTGTGCCTCTCACGCCCGCACTCGCCCCCCATGGTCCATGGAGGCGCCACGCTAGCGAGTCGGCGGGTCCGCCGAGCCGCTACAGGTGCGATTAGCACATTCGGGTGACTATTCCCGCGCGGTGGTGGTCCGGTCCGTGCCGCTGACGGTGATGTCCTGCTCGGGCACGGCCTCGCCGGCCCGGATCAGGTCGATGCGGCCCATCACCTTGGAGCGCAGGTCGGCCGGGACGTCGTCCTGTCCGCAGCAGCGCTTGACCAGCTTCTTCACGGCCTGCTCCAGGCCGTACTTCTCCAGGCACGGGGAGCACTCCTCGAAGTGCACCTCGAACTTGGTGCAGTCGCCCTCGGGCATCTCCCGGTCGAGGAACTCGTAGAGATGGTCGAGGACCTCCGAGCAATCCGTCTCGTGCGGCTCTCCGCAGCTCATGAGGTAGAGCCCTTCCGATCGTCCGAGTCACCGGCACCGGCCGCGACGAGCCCGCGCTCACGGGCGTAGTCCTCCAGCATGCCGCGCAGCTGACGGCGGCCGCGGTGGAGCCGGGACATCACCGTACCGATGGGAGTCCCCATGATGTCCGCGATCTCCTTGTAGGCAAAGCCCTCGACATCGGCGAGATAGACGGCGATGCGGAACTCCTCGGGAATCGCCTGGAGCGCCGACTTCACGTCGGAGTCCGGCAGGTGGTCGAGGGCCTGGGACTCGGCCGAGCGCAGACCGGTCGACATGTGCGACTCGGCGCGCGCCAGCTGCCAGTCCTCGATCTCCTCGGCGGCGCTGCGCTGGGGCTCGCGCTGCTTCTTGCGGTACGAGTTGATGAAGGTGTTGGTGAGGATGCGGTACATCCACGCCTTGAGGTTCGTGCCCTCACGGAACTGGTGGAAGGAGCCGTACGCCTTCGCGTAGGTCTCCTGGACCAGGTCCTCGGCATCGGCGGGGTTGCGCGTCATGCGCAGCGCGGCCGAGTACATCTGGTCGAGAAAACCGAGGGCGTCCCGCTCGAAGCGCGCGTTGCGCTCGGCGGTCGTCTCGGGTGCACGGCCGTCGTCGGTCCCTGTGTCGGTCCCAGTGACCGGACCCACCTCCTCCAACGATGTGGCGGAGCCGAAACCGGACCCGCTCGCCTCGGAGAATAGTCGACCTTGCTTGGAGACGGGCTGTCGATCGGCGCCGCCCATCGACCGCTCACGGGTGGTCTTCGCCGCAGGCAGCACGGTCCACTCCAGATCAGCGGCGTTCGAGCGGCTGGGGCAGATGGTCGAACCCATGCGACGGACTCCCTCTCCACGTACGACGTTGTTGTACCGACGTCCCGAACAACAGCGCCCCCGTACGCCGCATTCCCGCGGTCCGTGTCACCCGAGTCCGGCGAGCCACCCCGTCACCGCGCCGGTGAGGACGTCCATCGTCTGAGCCTCACTCAGCCCGGATCTCTTCGGCACGGCGAAGCCGTGGTCGCCGTAGGCCACTTCCGCCAGCTCGTACGGCCCGGAAGGGAACTCCTCGGGTCGGCCGAACGGGTCGTTGCCGCCCTGGACGACCAGGGTGGGCACGCCGGTGCCGAGCAGTTCGCCGGCCCGGGACTTCTCCGGCTTGCCCGGCGGGTGGAGCGGGAAGCTGAGGGCGAGGACGGCGAGGGCACCCAGCTCGGTGGCGGTCCGGCAGGCGACCCGGGCCCCGGCGCTCCGCCCTCCGGAGACGACCGGCAGCCCGGGTGCGGCCAGCGCGGGCCACAGTCCGCGCCACCCGGTGTCCAGGGTCTTCGGGGCGGGCGCCACCTTCTTTCCGGCCACCCGCCAGGGCTGCTCCACCAGGGCGACGGTGACCCCCTGGGCGGGCAGGGCGGCGGCGAGGGCCTTCAGGTCCCGGGCCTCGATACCGCCGCCCGCTCCGTGGCTCACGGCCAGCACGAGGCGGGGCTCGGGCGCGGGGACCCAGGTGATCCTGGCCTCACCGGCGTCGGTGGTGACGTTCTGCGTACGTGGTCGACGGCTCACGCGGACATCCTCCCCCGCGTGGCCGACGGCTCACCGGGACTCCCCCGCGCGCCCCTCAGAAGAGGGTCTCCTCCTCCGGCGCGGCCAGCTCCTCCAGCAGCTCCGGCCCGTTGTTGCGGACGTTGCTGACGGCGGTGGCGACCGGGTAGGCGCGCATCAGCCCGCCGGGCGGCGGCTCCAGCAGCGCGCGCAGCTCGTCCGGACCGGTGTGCGAGGGGTCCAGCCAGGTGTCCCAGCGGTCCGGGGTGAGCATCAGCGGCATCCGGGGGTGGATGTCGGCGAGTGCGCCGGGCCCCTCGGCGGGGGCGACGCCCAGCGGTGTGGTCTCGGCCTCGGTGGTGATCACCGAGCACGTCACCCACCAGGCGTTCTCGTGGTCACCGGGGAGGTTCGGGTCGCGCCAGAACTCGTACAGCCCGGCCATCGCGAAGACCGAGCCGTCGGCCGGGGTGACGAAGTAGGGCTGTTTGCGCGCCCGCTTCTTCCCCTTCTTCTCCTCCAGCTGCCGCTCCTCGGCGCCGGTGACCCACTCGTAGTACCCGTCGGCGGGCAGGATGCAGCGGCGCTGGGCGAAGGCACTGCGGAAGGACGGCTTCTCGTGCACGGTCTCCGCGCGGGCGTTGATCATCCGGGCCGCGCCGTCGGGCGTCTTCGACCAGGAGGGCACGAGCCCCCACTTCAGGGTCCGCAGCTGGCGAACCGGACGCCGGTCGTCCGCGTCCTTAACAGGGCGCTCCAGCACCGCGTAGACCTCTTTGGTCGGCGCCACGTTCCAGTCCGGCTCCAGGGTCTCGGTGGGTTCCCACTTCTCGACCCCGAAGACTCCGGTCAGATCCTCTGGTCCCCGACTCGCTGCATACCGTCCGCACATAAG